>JAQXGH010000055.1 GCA_029006195.1 Bacillota bacterium | reverse complement strand
GCAGTTTGTGAGGCCGTAAACTCTTGCTATACCGTCACCTACCTGAATAACAGTACCGAAATCAGAAACATCCAGCTTGTCTTTATAGTTCTTTATCTGTTCTTTAATGACCGAACTTATTTCTTCTGGTCTTAAATTCATTCCTGATCCTCCCTGCCTGACTAATTAGCCATAATCTGGCTAGCCATTTCATCGAATTTCTTTTTAATGGATGCGTCAATGAGTTTGCCCTCTACGAACACTCTGACACCTCCCATTAACTTGGGATCCAATTCGT
The DNA here is from genome assembly GCA_029006195.1 of Bacillota bacterium. Lineage (GTDB taxonomy): Bacteria > Bacillota > Clostridia > Peptostreptococcales > Anaerovoracaceae > Lentihominibacter. The sequence continues at coordinate 5,496 of JAQXGH010000055.1, read as the reverse complement.
TTTCTAACTTAACTTTTTTCTGCAAAAGCTCCGAAGTCTGTTTTTCTACATCTGCCAGTCTTTCAGCTGAGAGAAGTTCAACGGAGTAAACCTTACCGTATATACAACCCTCTTCCTGTTCAACCAAACGTCTATAGACTTTCATGATTCCTTCGAAGTGTGAAAATCTTCTCTTATCTATTAATATGTAGAGAAAGTTTAGCAGCTCAGCGCAAATCTTTCCTTCGAAAACAGATCCAATAACCTGTTTCTTATCCGCTCCAGCGATTGAAGGGAATCTTATAAATGCACCTAAGTCATCTTCACTACTAAAGATATTAAGAAGTTCTTGGCCTTCGTCCAGAATCACCTGTATTTTGTCAATGTCTTTAGCAGCCTCATAAAGTGCGCCGCCATAAGCCATATCAACTGTTAATTCTGCCATTCTGAACTCCTTGAATTCTTAATAACTCTTTCAACTATAGCATCGTGGCCTACATTGTCGATCTCTCCACCGACAATCTTTTCTGCAGCCAGGAGTGCCAGCTGTGCGATTTCGTCCTTGAGATCGTCTACAGCCTGAGCCTTCTCGTTCTCTATAGTCTTATGTGCGTGTTCAATGATTTCGCTTGCCTGCTGTTTAGCTTCAGCAATGATGTCCTCTGACATCTTCTCAGCACGTTCTTTAGCGTCTTTGAGAATGTCTCTAGCTTCTTCCTCAGCATTCGCAATCTGTCTGTTGTATTTAGCCATCTTAGCATTAGCACGGCTGTTCAGCACTTCTGCCTTGTCGAACTGTTCCTGAATTGCATTCTTTCTCTGTTCGAGCATTCCTAAGAAAGGCTTATAAATAAACTTGCCCAGTACTGCTACCAGAATGAGGAAGTTCACCATTGAGAATATTATTGTTTTTAGGTCTACTCCTAAAGATTCCAGCATGATGCGTCTCCTCTTTTATTCTTCTTATTCTTATAACTTACCTACGAGCATGAATGCGATTACCAGACCGTAAATAGTCAGGGCTTCCATGAACGCGAAACCGAGGATCATGTTTGTTCTGAGGTCGCCCATGATTTCTGGCTGACGTGACATGCTTTCCATTGCGCTAGAACCCATTCTACCCATACCCAAACCTGGGGCGATTGTTGATGCGCTGATTGTAATAGCTACTGCAATTGCGATAATTCCTGATGTCATTGTTGAATCTCCTTTCAATGATGTAAAAAAATAATTATATATTAACCCATCTGAAGTAATAGATTAATTAACTGATTAAGCGTGTGCCTCTAAGTGTTCTTCTTCACTTCCTTCGCAAGCTTCTCCGATATATATAGCTGTCAGAAGTGAGAATACCAGGGCCTGAATAAGTCCGAACAGAACTATCATTATCTGCATTACTACAGGAAGTCCTATTGGAACGAGTTCTCCAAATATGTGTGTAACCTCTTCATCACCGAAAGTGTTACCATAAAGTCGGAAAGTCAGTGATAAAGGCTTAGCAAGTTCGTCTACTATCATAAGCGGAAGCATGAATACGAATGGACTAACCATTCTCTTATAAGCTCTGATTCCGCCGTGTTCTCTGATGCCGATTACCTGCAGCAGGATAAGTACTGTGATAGCTATACCTGCCGGTATGTTAAGGTCAGATGTAGGCGCTTGGAATCCATGCATCTTACCAGCCAGTGGTAACAGACCTGAATAGTTACAAATCAGAATGTAAATGAACAGTGTACCTACGATAGGGAAATATCTCTTACACAGGTGTTCTCCCATCAGTGACTGGAAGAATCCGTGAAGCTTCTCAATTCCCATTTCTATCATATTCTGAGTTCCTTCTGGAATCATCTGAAGGTTTCTGCTCACTATAATGGAAATGATAGTGATTAAAATTGTAATGACGGTTCCAGTTATCATAACGTCATTAATGCCCAAAGCGTATAATTTGTCCATTATTCAATCCTTTCTTCTGCTTTATTGCTAGGCTCTACATATTTCATTACTTCATGCATTGGGGCCAATCTTGTCGCTACACTTAAAGCAACGGCTGTGCCGAGGAGTGGCCACATAAAGTCGAATGGCATAACATTTCTTAAAAGGAACACAAAAAGAAGCGCAAGTAAATTCACCGCATAGTTTGCCACCATACGTTTAGTTACTGCACTCATTGCAATTGATTCCTCTTTTTTAATTGTCTTCTTCCAAAGCAGAGCGTACTTTAAGTAGCCTATGACAGCTCCATAAAGCAAACCTGCAACTCCTCCCAGTAAAATCTCCGTCAACATGATAAATAAATAATAAAAGTCCTTAATATTGTTAAATTTTCCACAAACCTTGATTGTATTATAGCCTATGGAAAGATCCTTTTCAACCATTTTGGAAGGAAATCTTTACTTTTTCGGAAACTTTTTTCACGAAATCTCACTAACGAGATTATTTAGCCACTTTTTGCTGATAAATCTTAGAATTAAGATTATTGACTCTATAGCCGCCTCGCCCTTAACACACAGCACCGCAATGAAGATCGGCCAGTGAAGAACAAGCGAAGTAATGAAGGCAACAGGAACTCCAATAATCCATACACAGCCAACCTCTATAAGCATCGCAAATCTGGTATCGCCGCCGCACCTAAGTGCACCGGTAACAAGCGTTGCGTTGAGCACTTCGATCCAAAGCGTAGCCGCATAAACCATAAGTATGCACCAGGCATCACGCGCGCCTTCTTCTGTGAAGTCAAAGAGGCCAAGTATAGGCTTACTGAGCATCATGCAGCATCCGCCAAGCACTACGCCAATGATTACACCCAGTTTAACCAGGAATTTTGCCATATCATAAGCAACATCCAGTTTGCCCTCGCCAAGCTTCTGTCCAACCAGAATCAGAATTGCATCGCCGATACTGAAGGCCGCCATAGAGAAAATGTTATTGACCGTGTTGCAAGCCTGCACGGCAGCTCCCGCTGAAATGCTTACTCTCGCAAAGGCTGCAATGTACATTGATGTACCGATCCCCCACATAGTTTCATTAACAGTAGTCGGGAGTGCAGTCTTTGTAACTCTGAGTGCGAGGTCTTTGGAAAAACTGAAATATTCCTTAAAGCTTCCTTTTAATACATTGTCCTTCCCACAGATGAAGTAAATGATTATCGCGAACTCGACAATTCTAGAGAAAACTGTCGCTAGAGCCGCTCCTCTGATTTCCATGCACGGAAGACCCAGTTTGCCGTAGATGAGCCCGTAGTTAAGAACTGTATTTGTGCACAGAGCCACTACGCTGGCTTTGAGCGGCAACGATGTCTGCTGTGTCGCTCTGAGGCCTACTATAAGAGACTGCGAAACCGCATTAATAAGGAAGCAAGGAGCTCCGTATCTGAGATAAGGCACGCCCGCTTCAATTACCTCTGGATACTTAGTGAATATTCTAAGCACGTATTCAGGAAAGGCTTCTGCAGCAATGAAAAACAGGATGCCCATTCCCATGCAGACGGTAATGGTAAATCCTGCTGTTCTCTTAATATTAGCATAATCCTTGACACCAAAAAACTGTGCCAGGTAAGTGGCACCACCGCTGATAAAACCAAACATAAACATCCAATAGATGAAGAACATCTGGATAGATACCCCAACCGCATTCAGCGCCAGTTCTCCCATACCGCCGATCATGAGGTTATCTATCAGATTTAAACTGGATGCAATTAGACTCTGCAATGCTATAGGTCCTGCAACGATCGCAACAGTTCTGAGCAAATTCTTCTTATCCAGTTTTTCGATATTATTCACAGTATGCCTCTTTCTTATTCTTTTTCACGTTCACTTGGCCTTTCGCCAAGATCTTCCTTAATAATTCTTCTACCCTTAAGACTGACGTTGTTTGTTCCTGTATCAGTCAGTATTACTCCAACAATGATTATGGCTATAATAGCAAGTCCTATGCATTCCACGTAGAGGTTTCTGCTGAGCAGAATCGCCATTATTCCCATAATGCCACTTACACTGTACATGAGAAGAACAGCTCTTCTCTGTCCGAATCCCGCCTTGAGAATTCTATGATGCAAATGTTCTTTATCCGCAGTGCTTATAGACTGCCCTCTCATGGTTCTTCTTACGATGGCCATTACAGTATCAAGGATCGGAAGACCCAGTACCAGTGCCGGCAGAACCATAACAATAACTGTCGCACTCTTAACTGTACCCAGAATGGACAGTACCGCAATGGAGAATCCCAGTAGCTGCGATCCGCCATCGCCCATAAATATTTTAGCCGGATTGAAGTTGTATGGCAGGAAACCTATACATGCACCCGCAATTACCATCATGCCTATACAAGGCACATATTGGCCGTGGATGTATGAGATGTATCCAATGCATATTGCAGAAATGCCTGCAATACCTGCTGCCAGACCATCAAGTCCGTCAATTAGGTTAACCGCATTTGTAATGCTGACGATCCAGATGACCGTAACGAAGTAACATACTATAAGGCCGATAACTTCCAGCACGCCACTATCATGGCCTAGGAAATTCATGTTACCAGGGCCAAAGTAGTTTGTTATAAATCTGATTCTAAGCCCCATAAAGAATACTACGCTCGCACTGACTATCTGACAAATCAGCTTAACCAGCGGTCTGAGATTCTTAAGGTCATCAATCATCCCTGTCACGTATATAAGTGTGCATCCCACCATAGCTGCCAGAATTCCGCGGTGGTCAAGTGACGTAACGCCGAGGCCTACCATAATAGCAGCATAAAGAGCAATACCTCCGAATCTAGGCATCGCTTTGCTATGTACACGTCTATTGTCTTTTGGTATGTCCATAGCTCCGATTTTAGGAGCAAACCATATGGCAAACGGAGTAACAATAAAGGCAACCGCCGCAGCAATGATCATAGGCATCCATAAACTAAAGCTTGTTGCTGTCAATTTCCTATTCTCCTAACATTGTCATTTCGATTCCAGCTTCCTGGATGAGTTCCTGTGCCAGTTCATCAGGGTAGCCTTCATTAACAACGATTTTCTTAATTCCTGCATTGATGATCATCTTAGCACAGATAACGCACGGCTGATGTGTTACATAAATAGTTCCGCCTTCAACGCTCTGTCCTGATGTAGCCGCCTGAATGATCGCATTCTGTTCTGCATGGAGCGCTCTGCAGAGCTCATGTCTCTGGCCTGAAGGCACCTGCATCTTCTGTCTTAAGCATCCGCCATCAAGTTCGTCGCAGTGCTTAAGTCCTCTAGGTGCGCCGTTATAACCAGTTGCAACAATATGCTTATCCTTAACGATTACAGCACCAACACTTCTGCGAAGGCAAGTTGTTCTCTTAGCTGTAACCGTCGCAACTTCCATGAAATATTCATCCCAGCTAGGTCTATTACTCATAATTATAACCCGTCTTTCTGCGAAAGACACCAATGGGGTCATGAAAATACCCGATGGCCTTTCGCTTTTATCTGTTTCCTGTTATAGTTTTCCTGCAATACTGGCATACTACACAGCACGTGGAGGTGAGTGACGG
>JAQXGH010000054.1 GCA_029006195.1 Bacillota bacterium | reverse complement strand
CACTATGAAATTTTCAATGTTCTTGTCCGCGTCAGCGAACTTCTATATAGTATCACGCGAATCTCAGCTTGTCAACATGTTTTTTAACTTTTTTCAAAGTTTCATTTTCAGTTGTCATCGCTTCGCTCCGTGCGACAGCTTTTACATATTACCAAAGCTGTTTCATTCTGTCAACACCTTTTTGTAATAATTTTGCAAAAAATGACCTCAGTATATTTCCCTCCTATAAGGAATCTGTTTCTGCAACTATGCCAAGCTCAGCCAGAATTACATCTCCAGCTTTGACAGGGCATGTAACCTCTATATTTCTGATTCGCTCCGCTATTTGCTTCATTTCGCTAAGCGGCACCAAATGGTCGCTTCGCACTGGAAGCAGCGTAGTCTTTGCACCTTTCACTTTGACGGTGCCCGTGAACATTCTATGCGGATCTACGAGTTCTTGCTCCGCAAATTCTATGCCGCGCTTGCAGCCGTTACCCTCGATGCCGCCTGATATTTTTATTTCGCAGCCTTTAGGGCAGTATGTGCAGACCACGGTTCCTGGCTCAGGCATGCCTTTTGTTGCCAGGTTGTGCGGATTCTTCTCCCATTTGAGAAGTGGTTTTCCTTTGGCGTATCTAGCCGCGTTGGCCCCCGCCATTTCTCCCTGCTCCGAAACGAAGTCCGCCAGATCCATTACGGCGCGGCAATTGCCGCATGCAAAAGCCCCAGCCTCTGTAGACATAAGCGTTTCATCTGTGATAATGCCGTTTGTCATAGCATCGAGCTTAATTCCTGCAGTTTCCGCAACTTCGTTTTCAGGTATAAGTCCAACCGACAGCACCAGTGTGTCGCATTCTATTCTTCTAGGCTGGCCGCCTGATACAGGTTCTATATCGATGGCCTGTAGCCTTTGCTTACCATATATGTTAGTTATCTTGTGGCCCAGATACACAGGGATGTCATAATCCTCCAGACACTGTCTAACGTTTCTGGTGAGACCGCTGGCGTTATCTCTGACTTCGATCGCGCAGATGACCTCTGCCCCTTCAAGCGTTAATCTTCGCGCCATTATGAGGCCAATGTCGCCTGTTCCGTATATAACTACGCGGCGGCCAACCATGACGTTTTTCATGTTGATCAGGTTCTGGGCTACGCCGGCTGTATATATTCCTGCCGGTCTTGAGCCGGGGATGGAAATCATGCCGCGGGTCCTTTCGCGGCAGCCAGTAGCCAGCACTATAGCTTTGGCGCTATACGTTTCGTTTATCGTCGATACGCCGAAACCGTCAGGTGTCTTCTCGACGTCTGTAACAATAGTCCCCAGTATGGCATTCACGCCTTCTGCGGCCGCTTCAGCTTTGGCTCTATCCGCGTATTCAGGGCCGCCAAGCTGTTTGTTATAGCGAACCAGGCCGAATCCGTCGTGAACGCACTGATTAAGAATGCCGCCCGCATAGTTTTCGCGTTCGAGAAGTGCAACGCTGGCGCCTTCTCTAGCAGCAGCCGTTGCCGCCGCCAGTCCGCCTGGGCCTGCGCCAATTACTACTACATCATAAGTTTTCATCAGCGCCACCTCCTTTAACAAAGCCAGTCAGCATTTCGCTTCCTTCATTTCTATATAAGATCTCGGATGGATCCATGCCGTAATCGTTTATAAGCATTTCGATGATTTTGGGAAGACAGTAACCCCCGTTACATCTTCCCGTTGTCGGCCACGCCCTATATTTAATAGAAGAAATAGTTCTAGCACCCAAAGGATTTTCTATGGCGTCACGAATTTCTCTCCTTGATATCTTCTGGCATCTGCAGACAATGTCGCCGTATTCAGGATCTTCCTGAATGAGCTTTCGCTGCTCTTCGCGGGTCAGCTTCCTGAACTGAACAGGCGCCTTGCGTCTGCCGTTGAATTTCTCATTCTCCTGGATAGACGGTAGTTTGCCTTTCACTATTTCCACTACCATTCTAGCGATAGGAAGAGATGCAGTAAGACCCGGCGATTCTATGCCCATGAGGTTAATAAAGCCAGGACACGCAGGTTCTTCCTTTATTACGAAGTCTCTATATCCACCTTCGTTTGGCGGTGCCAGTTTCGGCCTGATGCCGCAGTAATTGCCTATCGGCTTTATGCGTTCCACGCTAGGCATGAGCTGCTTGGCCTCGCGAAGGAGTTTATCCATTATTTTAGCTGTCGATGAATAATCATCCGTTTCATTTATATATTCAGCACTCGGACCTATTATGACATTGCCTTCACTTGTCGGAGTCAGGTGCACGCCAAGGCCGCCTATGCCTACCTTTGGCGCAGGATAAACCGGCAGCGGAAGCAGGCCCTCCTTATCCTTATCCAGCAGGAAATATTCACCGCGGCAAGGGTATATCTTATAATTTTTTATTCCTACCATCTGGCAAATCTTATCTCCGCCAAGTCCCGCGCAGTTTATAACCAGACGGCTCTGGTAAATCCTGCCGCCAGCCTGAACCAGAAAGCTGCCATCACAGGCTCTATCCATACCAGTTACGCAGGTGTTCAGATGAAAACTTACGCCGTTTGCCAGTGCGTTCTCCGCCAGCGCCACGCAGTAGAGAAACGGATTTGTGATTCCTGTCTGCGGCGAATACATAGCCTTGTAACCATCTACTCCCGGCAGGATATTTCGCATCTCGTCTCTATTTATGATTTTGAGGCCTTTGCATCCATTTGCCTTGCCCTGCGAAATGATTTTCTCAAGAGACTCCTCATCTTCTTCCTCCAGTGCCACGATGAGCTTGCCGGTTTTATCAAAAGGCACGCCCAGTTCCTCGCAAAGGCTACCGAAGCCCTCATTTCCCTCTACGCAGAGTTTGGCCATTAGGCTGCCCGGCTTATTGTTGAAGCCAGCGTGGACTACCGCGGAATTTCGGCCTGTCGTCTCTCCGGCAACGTCGCTGTTTTTCTCCAGCACCGCAATATTCAATTTGTATCTAGAAAGCTCGCGAGCGATGGCACACCCAACTGCGCCTGCCCCGATAATTAAAACATCCAGCATTTTGTCTCTCCGTTATGCCATATATAAAAAGTGCCGCCTATAAAGACGGCACCGATTTATCGTTTGTTTTATTTCTTAACTTTGAATGATGACTTGAGGCCAACGATCTGATTGAATACCTTCTCTTCAGTAGTTTCATCATTAAGTTCTGAGTCACATACGTAGTAACCCTTACGGAAGAACTGGAATCTTTCGCCTGGCTTAGCTTCGCCAAGGAGTGGCTCTGCATAACCCCATGATTCCTTCAGTGAATCCGGATTCAGCTGATATTCGCCGTTTTCGTCTTCGATCATGAGATAGTCATAGTTTCTGATCTTGATCTTAACAGCAGTCTTAGCGTCTACCCAGTGGATAGTTCCCTTAACCTTACGGTTAGCACCTTCTGTACCACTCTTTGTTGTAGGGTCATATGTGCAGTGCAGTTCCTTGATGTTTCCTTCTTCATCCTTGATTACATCTGTGCAAGTGAGGAAGTAAGCTCCCTTGAAACGAACTTCGTTACCAGGGAAGAGTCTGAAGTACTTCTTAACAGGAACTTCCATGAAGTCATCCCCATCGATCCAGAGCTCTCTGCTGAACGGAACCTTGCGGTTACCCATTTCAGGAACTTCTCTTGAGTTTTCGATTTCCATTTCTTCAACCTGATCTTCAGGATAGTTTGTGATGATAACCTTGATCGGGTTTTCAACTACGTTTCTATTTTCAACCTTGTCCTTAAGGTCGTCTCTAACGCATGATTCGAGAAGAGCTACGTCTACTGTTGAGTTGGCCTTTGATACGCCGATTCTTTCGCAGAAATCTCTAACAGCTTCAGGAGTGTAGCCTCTTCTTCTGATACCTGCGATAGTAGGCATACGAGGATCATCCCAGCCGCTAACTGTACCGTCATCTACCATTGCCTTGAGGTATCTCTTTGACATTACTGTGTTAGTGAGGCCAAGTCTAGCAAATTCGATCTGCTGAGGCGGAGTAGGCCACTTGCCGATTGACTGAAGTACCCAATCATAGAGAGGTCTGTGGTCTTCGAATTCCAGTGTGCAGATTGAGTGTGTGATTCCTTCGATAGCATCTTCGATAGGATGAGCGAAGTCGTACATAGGATATATGCACCACTTGTCACCTGTGTTGTGATGTGTAGCATGAGCGATTCTGTAGATAACAGGGTCTCTCATGTTGATGTTAGGGGATGCCATGTCGATCTTAGCTCTGAGAACCTTCTCGCCATCAGCATATTTACCAGCCTTCATTTCTTCGAAGAGTCTTAAGTTCTCTTCGACGCTTCTGTTTCTGTAAGGTGATTCCTTACCAGGCTCTGTAAGTGTACCTCTGTTAGCTCTGATTTCTTCTGCGTTGAAGTCGCATACGAAAGCCAGTCCCTTCTTGATGAGTGTTACTGCGCATTCATACATTTCGTCGAAGTAATCTGAAGCCCAAAGTCTATTGCCCCATTCAAATCCAAGCCATCTAACGTCAGCTTCGATTGAGTTTACGTATTCTGTATCTTCCTTTACAGGATTAGTATCGTCATATCTGAGATTGCACTTGCCTCCATACTTCATAGCTGTCATGAAGTTGAGGCAAATTGACTTAGCGTGTCCGATGTGGAGGTAACCATTAGGTTCTGGAGGGAATCTAGTTAATACCTTGTCTCCATACTTCTGATTCTCTAAGTCAGCATCGATGATGTCATGTATAAAATTGTTCATTTCAATTTCTGCCATAGGTTTAGTTCTCCTTAATTCTTCTAGCGATGAAAATCGCAAATTGTATTATATCACAAGTATGTAGGCTTTGCACCTAACCTCTGATTTCTTCCATGAGTTTCTTGAAGCCAGGCAGTGAGTTTACGATTGTGTCATATGATACGCAGTAAGCTGCTCTAACATATCCTGGACATGCGAAGCTCTTTCCTGGAACCACGAGGATGTTATGCTTCTTAGCCATTGCTGCAAACTGGGCGTCATCTTCGATAGGTGACTTGATCCACATGTAGAATGCTCCCTCTGGATATGCGCATTCATAGCCAGCTTCCTTAAGCCCTTCGTAGAATACCTTACGGTTCTTATCGTATGCGTCTATGTCTGTGCTGCAGTCGATGCATCTGGCAACCACTCTCTGGATGAGTGTCGGAGCATTTACGTAACCCAGTACTCTGTTAGCGATGTTTGCTGCCTGGATAGCATTTTCGTAATCGTCCATTTCTGAAGGGAATACGAGGTAGCCGATTCTTTCGCCAGGAAGCGACAGGCTCTTACTCCATGAGTAACCAACAACTGTGTTCTTATAGTACTTAGTTACATAAGGAACGAATACGCCATCGTATGCCAGTTCTCTATATGGTTCATCTGAGATGATGTAAATTGGTGCTCCGAATTCTTCTGACTTAGCTTCGAGAACTGCAGCCAGCTTGTTCAGCGTTTCTTCTGAGTAAACAACGCCTGTTGGGTTGTTAGGTGAGTTGATGATGACAGCTCTAGTCTTCTCATTGATCATTTCAGACATCTTGTCGATATTAGGCTGGAAATCTGCAGTGTTAGCAGGAACTGCTACTACTGTTGCGCCATGGTTCTTCGCGTAGTTACCGTATTCAACGAAATATGGTGCAAAAGCCATAATCTCTTCACCAGGATCCACGAGTGTTTTGATCGCTACGTTAAGGCCTGAAGCAGCTCCAACTGTCATTACAATGTTTTCTGCTGCGAAAGCTGTACCGTGAAGTCTGTTAAGATGATCAGCCACTGTCTGTCGAACATCTTCGTATCCGCTGTTGCTCTGGTTGTAGCCGTGGATCATTAAAGTGTTTTCTTCTTCGATTATATCTTTAATAGCCTGGTTAACTTCCGCTGGTGCAGGAACACTAGGGTTACCAAGGCTGAAGTCATATACGTTTTCTTTACCATACTGTTCAGCTAATCTAGCACCTTCTTCGAACATTGCTCTGATTGCTGAATTGCCCTGTACGTAAGGCATCATGCTTTTTGCTGTCATACCAATCTCCTATCCTGTATTTCTATATTTCTTGTCCAAATATCATTCACGTACTTTATTTACAAAAATTACTACTCTATAGTATACTCGATTTTCGCCACAAATTAAAGGGCTGTCGCGTTAGCGAAAAATAATCGCTAACGCGACAGCCACTTATTTACGCTTCATCCTTTGATTAAAACATACATATCCAAATTATACTTTTTGACATAATATGCTCTAATCAAGTCTTCTATAGAATTCTTTAGCATTATAGTTAACAAACATGTTAAAACAACATACACTGCCCCGTCAGAAAAGTTCCCTGCGATTTTATAACCTATTATTGCAAATATAAAACAACCAGATAAAGCCAGGCCATTTTCTTTTTCACTATCCCAATAACGAAAATAGCAATTATTCTGTATCTTTTTTTGAGTTACAATAACGGTGCATATTGCAATTACAATTATTAAGCATACATATAAACTAGAAATCTTAAGTTGAATTGATTGTTTCTGCAGATTAATTGATATCCCATCAACCAACAGGACAATAATAATATAATTAATAGCTCCATATAAAATTAATGAACGTTTTGTTCTTTTTTTAGCCACAAAAAAGTTAAAGACTAGTAACACGCCAATGCATATAGCCATTATTAAAGTTGCATTATTATTATGAGCTTTTATTAAACAAATCACACTTATAGCCATCATTCCTACAAACGCAATGTACCGATCGAATATTGTTTCTGAAAATATCTTAGATTGTATAAACTTTATGATATTATCTGATTCGCCACTGTTGTGCATTTTTTTATTCCCTTCTTATATAAATCTTGCGCATTGGTTGCTTCAATAACCTTATTAGCTAAAACCCCAAGTATAACTGACGTAACAGCGCCTCCCATAACACCTAGGGAAAGCCCTGTAACTGCTGCACCTATTAAGGCTCCAACAGCAAGAGTAAATGTAATATTAATTGCTGCATTGGTGACAACATCGTCTTTACGTAAGCCATTTCTTACATCAGATAATATTCCCATACCAATGTCCTTAATTGCAATTATATTCACTGTTTTGCCAATTGCTTTAGCTACAGTCCCAGCCATTAAGCCTCCCCCATTTTTGATTATCGGCTCATTTTTATTAAGCAATGTCTCTGTAGATTCAAAAAGATGATCATTTACTTTTTTCTTGATTTGTCCAGCTTTCTTAGATATTTTCTCCTTTGCACTTGAAGCCTTACTTTTTATAGATTCCCATATTCTATTTTTCGTGTTCTTTGCCTTTTTATATGAAGCACTTATTCTGGTAGCTACCACTTTTATTCTTTTATCTGCATTTGAATTCTTTACTTTCTCAACAGTCTTCTTTTTCGCAGTTATCACCTTCTCTTTCGCAGCCGTATATTTCTTCGTTATAAATTTCTTTAATCCATTCCAAAATCTGTGCCCAGTCGGATCAGTAAAGTTTATCGGATTCCCACCGCATTTCGGGGATAGGTCTCCCTATCTCTTTGGTAGTTTGAATTAACGCTTTGATTACTGAAAGGCCTTGAGATTACTGGATTTCTGATTTCGATGTTGCAAGTGTGTTGCAAGGACACTGGTCTTTGATACTACTATTTCATTCTATCAAATGTGCATTTTATGTTAAATCAATTTTGGAAGTGCGTTGACCTTTTGAACACAACTACACTTCCTGATCCTCTGTCAAGTTTACGGACAGAGGGCCACGCTCTTCAGATATGTGTATCAATATGACTGATTCAACACATTTAAGTACTCAACCAGCAAATCATTGTTAACATTGTACGTTTTCATATCACATATGATTTTGTTTGCCATAGTGCTCTGTTCTTTCTTCGTAACGTAAACATTATCATATAACAGTTTATTTTCATCTAATATTTGTTGTTCTACTTTATATATTGTCATACCGTTTTTCTTTGCCTCAATAGCAGAGTCGTATGAAGCTACCGCCCAAAACAAATCATCTGTGTTTTTAATCCCATCACATTCCACACCTGAAGCTAATAAATATTCGATTATCTTTTTATCATCCTTTTCAAACGTATAAACAACATTGTATAAGAGATTGCCATTAATGCTTGCACCCTTTTGAGTCAGCAGATTTATAGTGTTATAATCCGAGACTGCACAGGCAGCTTCCATTGGGGTTATTAACGCAAACTCATAATGAGCAATTCCTTTTTTATCTACACAAAGAAACGGATTGTTAATGATTTTTTCTATTTGAACATCATTTCCAACATAAATCGCTTTTATCAATTTTGTTGATATATCAAACCTATACACTTGAAATAATACAAACGCCAATATTAGAAAAGATATTATTACCACACTTTTTCTCATTTTATATTTCACCTCCCATCTGCAATGCAGTTGCGTACGCTAACTAAATAATTTATCACTTAGGTTCAATATATTAAGGTTTACAAGCATTTACTATTCTAGAAATAACTGTAGTACTATCACCTCTAGAATTCCCCCAAATAAAGTATGGAATAACATCTACAACAGTATGCCCTATAACGCTTTTTTCATGTGGAATAAAATTATAGGTTCCCATATCTTCTTGTGTTAAATCTATAATGCCCCTATTTTTACCTCCTCCCCAGAAGACAACCTCTTTGTGACCATCTTCTGACAAATATTTCGTATTCTTCTTACCACCTATCACTGTATTTTGATGGCACTTTGACTCTTCAGGAAGCAAAATGTGATAGTTGTCTAACCTTTTATCACTATCAGATTTAGGCAAATCTGTATTCAGTAGATTTCTTGAGTAGTGAATAGATTTCAGAACTTCCATAGGATTGTTATCTGAAATAAGCATATCTACAGTAAAACTCATTTCAACAGCCAATATAGTCACAATTTTTTTCTTAATTGATAATTGTTTATGTTTAGACTTTGTTTCTTTATTCTTGCTTATCCTATTCGTTTTCTTGATAGACGCCCTAGCTTGTTTAATGATATTACTACGCTTAACTCTCGATCGTACCTTTTTTACAGCGCTTTTAGCCTTCTTCTTGGCCACTGCATATGTCTTCTTTACAAATCTCTTCAGCTTGGACAAAAACCAATGCCCAGTCGGATCAGTAAAGTTTATCGGATTCCCACCGCAGTACATGTAAAGGTTCAGTGTGAGCGGTAGCGTATTATCGCCCCTGTATGTATCCATGCTGGTAAAGCATGCGTTCTGGGAATCATAATACCTTGCATTGTAGTAATAGAGACCTGTTCCTTCATCATAATACTGGCCTGTATAGCATATCTCGTTGTCTATCGCATCAGTCTCTTCAGTGATGCTTCCGTAATCATCATATTCGTATGTTGAA
>JAQXGH010000053.1 GCA_029006195.1 Bacillota bacterium | reverse complement strand
AGCTCTAAGTTTCTTGCAGCCCTCAAACGAAAGAGAATAGTGCATCCATTTTCCATCCTTACAGCTGTCCACAAGCCCGCTCTCGCAAAGGATCTTCATATGATGAGACAGTGTCGGCTGTGATATATCAAGTTCTTCCAGGATATAGCACGCGCACTTTTCTTCTTTCTGCAACATCTCAAGAATAGCTAATCTGTTTTCATCAGCCAGAGCTTTTATTAACTTGACCTCTTCCTTGTAACCCATGCAAAACTCTCCTTATCCAGTTACATTGTATTCGTTACATAGATGATTGTCAATGTGTTTATTCGTACAAGGCACCTGTAGATTGTTTCCATTTCATGCACTCCTGAGAAGGGGCCTTCCATCCAATTTCCGTGATTATCATTAGGGACTGTAAATGCAGCTTGATATTGATGAAATCGTAAACGCCATAAATCTTATTTAAGAAATTCAAATCAAAAAAAGAGATGCATCCTATTTCCATAGAATACATCTCTGAATTACATAGTCACATCTGCAGCAGTTTGTTAGTAACAAACCGAAAATCTGCAATCTTCATAACTATCCAATCTGTCAGAAACCCACTAATTTCAAGGTTTCCGTTGTCCTCAGCAGTTCTGAGATTATCTCTTTGGTAGTTTGAATTAACGCTTTGATAACTGAAAGCTCTTGAAATTACTGGATTTCTGATTTCAATGTTGCAAGTGTGTTGCAAGTGCGCTGGTCTTTGATACTACTTGTTAATCTAATTTACAGCAGAAATATGGTCCTGTGTTTAACGCATACCACGCTACAAATACAATTCATCCAACTGTATGAACTCAATATTTTCTTTCGGATTGCCCTCTATCTCTGATCTTGATATAAATACATATCGATAACAGTTAAGCCCTGTAGCATTGACCTGTGCTATTTCCTCATAAATTATAGCATCTGAAATCGGTTTTTTACGAAACTTTACTTCATAGAAAACATAGCCCTTCTCGTCCTCTGTTACAACATTAAACTCGCCATTTGTTCGCGTAGCAGGGCAATCATAATAGTATTTTCCGATCTTCTCTATAACCGGATCTATTCTGCCTGCTTTGTTCATACGAATCAGATATTGCTTGCTGATAGCCTCAAACTGATGTGGAACGAAACTTTCTTCAAAGTCCTTTTCAATATATTTCTTATAGAAGGTATCTGGATCCATTATCATTAATTGCGAAGAATATCTGAAAATGTACCGATAATAAAACAGCGACAGATTGTCTGTAATATAATAACCCATTTTTTTCTTGTTGCCGCTGTCATTTATAGGCGCTATTTTCTCAACAACCTCCATACGAATCAGTTTTTCCAGCACGTCAACCAACGTTGGGCCACTCGATACATGAGATTGCGATAATATATCACTATATCTGGAATAGCCTCGTGCTAATGCTTCAAAGACCTCATTTGCGTTTGTAATTTTTGATATTTCAGCATTTAGATATAATGATACTTCGTTTTCCAACCTTGCTCCAGTTGATGCTATTAACTCTATGATATTATCCTTCACACTTATAGAGTCATCAACCAGTCTGTTGTAATAAGGGATTCCGCCAAATACAGAGTATATCCTTACCTTGTCTTCTGATGAATATCCTGGATAAAAAAGCGAGGCTTCGTAATAGTCCATCTGCTTCAGATCAATTGTCAAGTCAACACGGCCGTATAATGGATTGGAGTGCTCCAGCAGCGATTTCATAATATCTACATATGAACCAAGGATGATTAGAGTAAGTTTGGAATGATCCCTATACAAATCAATCAATGACTGCAAAATGCTATCCATGCCCTTTACAGAATCACGAAGATACGGATATTCATCCAGAACAAGGACTATCTTCTCTTTTTTAGACATCTCGAAAACGTATTTCAGAAGAGCCTCCATGTCATTGTATCCTAAGGTTGGAAGATCAAAGGTTTCAGATAGAATATCACTCAAACCTCTGACGTTGCTATCCTGAGCCACCTGCTTACACTCATAATAGATGCTTTTTTCGCCGCAGTTTTTTATGGCCTGCTTTACCAGTTCGCTTTTTCCAACTCGGCGTCTCCCATAAATTAGAGACAACGTCATGTCATTCCGGTTTATAACCTTTCCTAATTTTTGGAGCTGCTCTTCCCTTCCAATAAACTTCATTTTACTCGGTTCCTTTCGACTCGGTTCTTTCCGAGTAAAATTATAGCACGCCAGAAACTGCTTGTAAAGAGTTTGCAAGACCGGCTGGACTCTGTTTTTACCGTACAAATTTCATCACACAAAATCAAGTTTTAAAGAAGCTCGAATGCTTTATCTAAGAAGACGAAAAAAGAGGTGCTTCCCTTGTTCGGGATGCACCTCTAAAAAATTATCTTTTTTAATTGGTTGTTGCAAGTGGATATAAAATCCTAACTTTTCTGCAACTTCCATAACCTCAAAAACCCAGTAATAGCAAGGTTTCCAGCGTTTTGAAAATGCCTTTGAGCTTATCTCTTTGAGAACTGTGATGCTCTTCTTGCCTTCTTGAGACCGTACTTCTTTCTTTCCTTCATTCTTGAATCTCTTGTAAGGAATCCAGCAGCCTTAAGAGCTGGTCTGTAAGCTTCTCTATCAGCTTCGCAGAGTGCTCTTGAAATGCCGTGTCTTAAAGCACCAGCCTGACCTGTGTAGCCGCCGCCAACAACTGTAGCGATTACGTCAAACTGACCTTCGCAACCAGCGATTTCGAAAGGTCTCTTAACTTCTCTCTTAACGATGTCCAGAGTAAGGTATTCGTCCAGTGACTTACCGTTTACTGTGATATTACCTGTGCCAGGGATTAATCTAACTCTAGCAACTGATGATTTTCTTCTACCTGTTCCGTAGTACTGTGTATTTGCCATAGTCTAGTCCTCCCTTCTTAAATATCCAGAACTTCTGGCTTCTGAGCTGCATGGTTATGTTCAGGACCAGCATATACCTTTAACTTCTTGTACATCTGTCTTCCGAGCTTACCATTAGGCATCATACCCTTAACTGCGTGTCTTACAGCTTCTTCCGGATGTCTTTCCATCATCTTTTCGAAAGTCACTTCTCTAAGACCACCTGGGTAGCCAGTGTGTCTCTTGTAAATCTTTTCTTTTCTCTTGTTACCAGTTACAGCAACCTTTTCAGCGTTGATTACGATTACGTAGTCACCACAGTCAACGTGAGGAGTGTAAATTGGCTTGTTCTTACCTCTGAGAATCATAGCGATCTGTGATGCTAATCTACCGAGAGTCTTGCCTTCAGCGTCTACAACGTACCACTTACGTTCAACTTCTGCAGGCTTTGCGATGAATGATTTAGTCATTGCTCTTCCTTTCTTACCTACTAAAATGCTTCAGCATTTGTTTCGGCCCTGCCTACTAGATTGGCTACCTGCCAATTGGTTCAGCGCACTAAAAATATCTTTCAGCCGTGCTCGCTCCGAGCTCTAGTGCAAAGGCTGCACGCTCTGCTCACACGAAAAAACCGTACCACACGCATGGCACGGAATTATTCTACAACCTTTATGCCCTTATGTCAAAGGTTTTCTCGCTAAAAGCCTTCATTTTCTGCGGTTTCTAGCGATTTTTCTTCTTGACTTTCTTCCAGCTGCGGCAGGTAAACACTAAATGTAGTTCCCTTACCAACTTCGGACTCAACTTCTATGTGTCCGTTATGATCTTCGACCGACTGAAGAGCTATGGCAAGGCCGAGGCCAGTACCTTCTCCAGAGACTTTTGTTGTGAAGAACGGGTCAAATATCTTAGCCTTAGTTTCGTCGTCAATTCCACAGCCTGTGTCTTTGACAGAGATCACAACTTCTTTATCCACAAGCTTTGTCTCCAGTGTCAAAAGGCCGCCTTCTTCGCCCATTGCCTGGAAGGCATTGATCATGAGGTTAAGAAGGAGCTGCGAAAGCTGAACTTCGTTACCCGAAACCTTAACGTTCGAGCAGTTAAGCTTCCTTATTACATCCACATTCTTTGGCAGAGCCGGCGTAGTCATATTCATAGCCTTGTTCAAAACCAAATCAGGATTCAGTGCGTCAAATTTCCTGTCAGTATCCCTTCTGGACAGCTTTGACAATCTGGAGATTATTTCTTTGGCCTTGTTAGAAGCATTGTATATTTCCAAAATATTGTCATACATTTCGACTTCTTCAGGCGGCAGCTTTTCCAAAGTCATAATGCTGTAACCCATGATAGGGGTCAGCAGATTATTGAACTCATGCGCTATGCTGGAAGTAAGAGTACCTATAGTTTCTAGCCTTTGCATATGAGCCAGATTCTCAGCCTTCTCCTGGAGTTCCTCCATGATGCGGTTCTTTTCTTTGAGCGTTTCCAGTTCCTCCAGCGCTTCCTGATTACGTCTTCTTGTGATTATCAGCGTTACTACTAAAATGCCGATGCCCACAGCCATTGTCATGAAGAATATGAAGAGTTCAATGCTTGTCTTCTTTGTCAGACGCTTTATGGGTTCATAATTGGCAACTGAGGCGATTGAGAAAAGTTTGTTTTGGTTATTATTCGATACCAGAGTGTCGATTCTGAAGGTCTTGTTGCTTTGGCTGGCCTGATATGAATCGTTAAGGTCCTGACCGTTTTCCTGACTTGTCTTCAGGAACTCAATGCCTTCGAGGAGTGCTGGTTTCTCCACATTCTCCAGAGATCTGGCCATTATATTATTGTCATCAGGGTAGATTACGATATTGCCGGTTTTATCGAGGAGGATAAGCCCGAAATCCTCACCGGTATCACTGCCTGCAATCTGCATATAGATTCTTCTGAGATCTAAAAGCGCAGTGTATTTGATTCCTCTTCTGCTTTTACTGTCAAAGGCGATGAAAACGTTGCCGTTGAGGTTTTGGCAGAATCTAACGTGTTCGTCCAATTTGGTTTTCTTGAACTTATAGTCAGTATCACCATCAAGGGAGTAAATGATTTTGCCGTCTTTTTCTAAAAGCACAGTTGTGCATATGTCGCTCTGCACAAATACTTTGGTTTCAAGCGCTGTGTCCAAAGGCTCCTCATAGCCAGTGGCTAACCAATTGTTAACAGCTTCAACGATACGCCTACTGTGAGCGATATTGTCTATGCTGGACTGCGCATCGTCAAATATAGTCTTAAGATTTCCGTCAGAAGCGCCAGCCATTCTGTCAAGCTGCTTGTCCTCGTATTGCAAAAACCCCGCACTGTTTTGTTCATATGTATTGAGGGCCATGAAGCCGCCAAATAATATCAGCGCCACAGCCAATGCGAAAATCAATATATTATATTTAAGTTGTCTTTGTTTTTTCTGCTGGTCCATTGCTCCTCCTCTTGAGAAAAATCGCCATTTCAATTATACTAAAGCGAAGAAGAATTTTGCAATCATTAAAGGAAAAGGAGACATATGAAAGATTTGGCTTTAATCGTCGATGACGACCAGTCTGTTCGTACAATGTTATATAAAATCGTAACCAGCAACGACATTGACGCAGAAGTCGCATCGAGCGGCGAAGAAGCGCTTCAGATGATAAAGGAGAAGAAGTACGACATTATGCTTCTCGACATCAACATGCACGGCATGGATGGTTTTGACGTTATCAGAGAAGTCCGCAACGCAGACAATCCGCTCCCAATCATGGTAGTAAGCGGCAGAAAAGAAGATTATGATACACTCTACGGTCTTGACCTTGGTGCTGATGATTACATCACTAAGCCTTTTAATCCAGTTACTCTGGGAGCCAAAGCCAAGGCGCTTATCAGAAGAAGCCGCAGCAGCAGCTCAGACGCAGCAAGCAACGAACTGATCGCCGGCCCATTCAAGTACAACACAAGTACGCTTCGTCTTTATAAGAGTGGCGAGGAGATTTTCCTCTCATCAAAGGAGTCTTCCATCATGAAGCTGTTTATGGATAATGTTGGCCGCATATTCGCCAAGGACATGATCTACAGCATGGTTTGGGGAGATGCCATTATAGACGAAAACGCCATTATGGTTTACATCAACAGACTCAGACAGAAAATCGAAGATGATCCATCAAACCCTAAGTATATTCAGACTGTTAGGGGACTTGGATACAAATTCGTATTATAGAAGATAAAAACAGGCAGGGCTGCGCCCTGCCTGTTTTGATTTAATTGAATTAAACTAATTCAACAACGACCTTCTTTTTCTTGCCCTTTTCAACCAGCATCTTGCCGTCCTTAAACATTTCTGCTGTGATGAGGAGCTTCTTATCTGTAACCTTTTCGCCATCGATCTTCAGGCCGCCCTGTTCAACTGCCATGAAGCCTTCTCTGTTTGAAGGTACCAGGCCCAGTTCCTTGATGTATGCTACTACACCGAGACCGCCCAGTTCGTTACCTTCCTTGTCAGTTGATTGGAGCTTGTCAGCTGGGAATTCAACTACTGGCAGGTTAGCCATACCAGCGCCGCCGCCACCGAATGCTGCTCTAGCTGCTTCCTGAGCCTTTGTAGCTTCTTCTTCGCCGTGAACCAGCTTAGTTACTTCGAAAGCGAGGATTTCCTTAGCCTTATTGATTTCTGCATCCTGCAGGTTTGAAAGTCTTTCTACTTCGTCCATTGGCAGGAATGTGAGCATTCTCAGGCACTTGTTTACGTCAGCATCGCCAACGTTTCTCCAGTACTGGTAGAAATCGTATGGTGAAGTCTTTTCTGGGCTGAGCCAGAGAGCGCCCTTCTGAGTCTTACCCATCTTCTTACCTTCTGAGTTAGTAAGAAGTGAGAATGTCATGCCGTATACTTCCTTACCAGTCTTCTTTCTTGTAAGGTCTACACCGCCGATGATGTTTGACCACTGGTCATTACCGCCGAATTCGATCTTAACGTCAAAGTCTCTAGCCATTACCATGAAGTCATAGCTCTGCATGAGCATGTAGTTCAGTTCGAACATAGTAAGGCCGCCTTCACGTTCCATTCTCTGCTTGAAGCATTCTGCTCTCAGCATTGTGTTAACGTTAAAGAGTGAACCAACTTCTCTGAGGAAGTCGATATAGTTAAGAGGTCTTAACCATCTAGCATTGTTTACAGCTACTGCCTTGCCAGGATCTGGAGTCTTTGTTTCATGACCTGGAGTATAAACGCCTTCGTTACCAACGTATTCCCATTCATCGTCGAATTCCAGGAACTGGTTGAAGAGGTTCTTGAACTGAGCACAGTTATGTTCGATAGTTTCGATGCTCATAACCTGTCTCATGTCAGTTCTGCCTGAAGGGTCGCCTACCATACCAGTACCGCCACCGATGAGAACTACTGGAGTGTGTCCGAACTTCTGCATGTACATCATGATGATAACCTGCATGAAGTGACCAACGTGAAGACAATCTGCAGTTGGGTCAAAACCGATATAGAACTTAACCTTCTCATTCTGGAGAAGTTCTCTTACTTTCTCTTCGTCTGTTGACTGTTCGATAAATCCTCTTTCCTTGAGGACATCATATACATTGTCAAACTTACTAACATTATCTGGGATAAAATCGAATTTCATTTTTATGTGTCCTTTCAATATATTAAATCATATCATCAAGCATATCTGTACGACGCTTGTGTCTTCCGCCTTCAAACTCAGTATCAAGGAAAGCTTCAGTAATTGCGATGGCAAGCTCATCTGATGTTGTTCTGCCGCCCATAGCCAGCATGTTGGCATTGTTGTGCTGTCTAGTCAGCTTAGCCATTTCCACGCTAGTGCAAAGTCCGCATCTGATTCCCTTAACCTTATTCGCAGCGATTGAAATGCCGATACCAGTTCCGCAAATTACTATGCCCATGTCAGCTCTGCCGCTGGCAACTGATTCCGCACATGCCTTGCCGTAAATCGGATAATCAACAGACTCGCTGCTGTGTGTACCCAGATCTACGTACTTGATCTTTCTCTCGCTGAGATACTGCTTAATTACCTTCTTAAGTTCAAAACCGCCGTGATCACTTGCTATTGCTATTATCATGTCTATACCCTCACTATATTATATCCTGCTGACTTCAGCATTCTATTCATTACTGCAAAACCTACGCCGTCTGTATCGCTGAGTGCGCCCGCAAGAATCAGGTCAACACCTTCGCCGTCTAAATCTCTAAGGTTGGCAAAGAAATTGTGCGCCGCCTCAAGGAACGCCTTTTCTTCGAAGAGAATAACTCCAACCTTGTTTCCGATTCTTTCGTTCAAAACCTTCAATCTCTCGATTTCAGCCTTGACCTTATTTCTTTCGCCTTCAACTACTATCATCTGAGCCTTAGGCGCATAGTGCTTATATTTCATTCCTGGAGACTTTGGCTGGAAGTCGCTTTCACTTACTCCAGCTGCTGGATCCAGCTGAATGTGCTTAGCATCTTCTGTTAATGATTCATCATACTTAACTTCCTTGCCGATAGCAGCTTCAATGCTCTCAGCTGTTATGATTCCAGGTCTTAAGATTGTAGGAACGTCACCTGTAAGGTCGAGTACTGTTGATTCGATGCCCACTCTGCAGTCTTCGCCTTCGATGATTCCATCAATTCTGCCGTCCATATCAGCGACTACATCCTTAGCTCTTGTCGGGCTAGGGCTGCCGCTTAAGTTAGCGCTAGGTGCCGCGATCGGGCATCCTGCGAATGTGATAAGATCGAGCGCAGCCTTGCTGTCCGGCATTCTTACTGCGACTGTATCAAGTCCGCCAGTAGTTTTGTCCGGAACTTCCGGTCTCTTCTTAACGATAATAGTCAAAGGACCTGGCCAGAAATTCTCGATTATAGCTACGATGTCCGGGCTGAGCATTCTAGTCAGCTGTCCGATGTCACTAGCTCTGGAAATGTGCACGATCATCGGATTATCGCTTGGTCTGCCCTTAGCTTCGTATATCTTAGCTACTGCGTCAGCATCCATAGCGTTGGCGCCAAGCCCGTAAACTGTTTCAGTCGGAAAGGCTACAATCCCGCCTTCTTTGATGATGTTTGCAGCCTTTGCAATATCTTGTCTGTCTGTTGTAAAAATTTGTGTTTTCATTTAGAACGCCTTCATTTTCTCAGCCTGATCACTTGTGATGAGGCCATCTACGATTTCATCAATATCTCCATCAAGGAAGCTGTCCAGCTTATAGATCGTCATGCCGATTCTATGATCTGAAACTCTGCCCTGTGGGAAGTTATATGTTCTGATTCTTTCACTTCTGTCACCTGAACCAACCTGGCTCTTTCTCTGACCTGCGATTTCGTCCTGCTGTTTCTGCATTTCCAGGTCATAAAGACGTGACTTGAGAACCTTAAATGCTTTTTCCTTATTCTTGATCTGTGACTTTTCGTCCTGACATGTTACTACGAGACCTGTAGGTTCGTGAGTAAGTCTAACGGCTGAGTCTGTAGTATTAACGCACTGTCCACCATTACCTGATGCTCTGTATACGTCAACTCTAACGTCGTTAGGATTGAGGTCAACTTCTACGTCATCTACTTCAGGCAATACAGCTACTGTAGCTGCTGATGTGTGAACTCTGCCACTTGATTCTGTTTCTGGAACTCTCTGTACTCTGTGTGCTCCGCTTTCAAACTTGAGTCTTGAATATGCTCCCTTACCCTTGATGAGAACAACCGCTTCCTTGATGCCACCGATACCAGTATCGTTCATTTCCATGATTTCTGTCTTCCAACGATTACGTTCTGCGTATCTAGTGTACATTCTGAGAAGGTCAGCACCGAAAAGTGCAGCTTCTTCGCCACCAGTACCAGCTCTTATTTCGAGGATTACGTTCTTATCATCGTTAGGGTCCTTAGGCAGGAGAAGGATCTTCAGTTCTTCCTCTGCAGTTTCGATCTGTTCTTCCAGGTCACTGATTTCCATCTTAGCCAGTTCACGCATTTCTTCATCGCCATCGCTGAGCATTTCCTTAGCCTCTTCGAGGCTTTCCTTAGCCTTCTTGTACTCAGTGTATTTCTTTACGATAGGCTCCATTTCACCCATTTCCTTGATATGCTTCTGCCAAACCTTCTGGTTAGCAATGATATCCGGGTCAGAAACCTTCTGCGCGAGTTCATCATATTTCTCTGTTATAAAATCCAGTTTATCAAACATGTTATTCTCCTTAATTCCGCTTATAGGTCATTATATTATATCAAATTGGGCGGTATAAATAAAGTATTTTGTTGGACGGGCGCCGCGACCTCTGGCAAACCACCACAAATAAAAAAACGCACCAGCCCCCGCCAGTGCGTCAATATTCTCAATATTCTATTTGAAATATGATAAAGCTTCTTCTCTCCAAGCCGCTTCATTTTCATCAGCCGGTTCGTCGAGCACAATGCCGTGCGCTACAGGACGAGCGCTCTCCTCGTCCACGCATATCAGAGTAGCGAAACCCTCTGCGTGAAGCTGACCAGTTGCCTGGTTGTACATACCCACTCTCATAGTCAAGCTGCTCTTGCCAGCCTTAACGATCGTACCTTCGTAGTAAATGATGTCACCTGGGAGGACTGACTTCATGAAATCGAACTTGTGCGCGTTCTTGAAAAGAATAGTGTTAGCGCCATACTCTGAGGTTGCCGTGATGAAAGCTGTTTCCACCATCCATTCGATCGCCTGTCCGGCATAAAGGTTGCCGTGATGATTGAGGTGTTCGCCTCTAACCAGATGTGTTGTTGTGTATCTCTTCATATCTGCAAAAGCTCCAAACTACTTCAGGAATCTACGTACTCGTCTAACCTGGTGACGTACCTCGATTACTTCTGTAGGCTCTTCGATAGGCTCTTCTACTAGCTCTTCGATAGGTTCTTCTGATGGAGCAACAGCTGCAACTTCTTCGATTTCTTCATCGTCAGCGCCGAGGAGCTTGAGGATGAGAGCTTCAGCAGCTGCTCTGTTAGCCATGTGAGTATCGAATTCGCCGTTGATGATTTCCTTAGCTTCCTTGAGGCGGAATGATTCGCGCTTTTCCATTTCTTCAAGTTTAATGTTTGTAACAACCTTAAACTCTTCGAGCGCCTGGCTGATTTCGCCAACCTTTTCTAAAGTCTTATCGATGTTTGCTGACTGTTCGTCGAGGCCTTCTGGGAGCTTAACCTCTGGAACTTCAATTTCAGGGATCTCAATTTCAGGGATTTCGATTACAGGCTTAGCTGCATTCTTGAATTCTTTGATAGCTTTACCAATGCCGATTGAGATGACACCATATGCCAGGTATGGAACGAACTTCTCTATTACATACTGAGTTGAGTTTGACCACATATCTGCGAAGGTCATGTCGTATGATGCCAGATAGCCTTTTGTGTAAACAACGCCTGCACAAAGCATAAACGCTGAAACAGCCAGGAAAATGATGCCTATGATATATAAGATTACTGTAAGTATTGGTGTTGTCTTTTTAGTTTCCATTTCTAACCTCTTTTTATATTTGATTTCGTGCCCTTTGATTATATCACAAATTTCTATTCAGCGAACTGACTGTTATAAAGATTTGCATAGAAACCCTTCTTTGCCAGCAGCTCTTCGTGGTTACCCTGTTCAACTATGTCTCCGTGGTTGATTACCAGGATATGGTCAGCATCCCTAATCGTGGATAAACGATGTGCGATGATGAAGCTTGTTCTGCCATGCATGAGATTGTCCATCGCGCGCTGGATAATCTTTTCTGTTCGCGTATCTACTGAGCTTGTAGCTTCGTCAAGGATGAGAAGCGGAGCATCAGCAAGCATTGCTCTGGCGATTGTCAGCAGCTGCTTCTGGCCAGCTGAAATGTTTGTCGCTTCTTCATTGATGACTAAATCGTAGCCTTCTGGATGAGTCTTGATGAAATGGTCGGCGTGTGCAGCCTTTGCAGCAGCTTCCACTTCTTCATCGGTAGCATCCATTCTGCCGTATCTGATATTATCGCGGATAGTGCCACTGTTGAGCCACGTATCCTGCAGAACCATGCCGAACATTTGACGCAGATTTGCTCTGGACAGGTCTTTGATGTCATGACCGTCCAGCTTGATAGTGCCGCCGTCCAGTTCGTAATAACGCATGAGCAGTTTAACCAGTGTTGTTTTGCCTGCGCCAGTAGGTCCAACGATGGCGATTCTCTGACCGGATTTAGCGTTGAAGTTGAAGTCTTTTATTACCGGTTCATCTGGGTTGTAACCAAATTTGATGTGTTCGAAGGATACGTCGCCGTGGATATTTTCTGGGTCGAGGACAATTGAAGGTTCCTTGTCTAAGTCAACTTCTTCCTCTTCTTCTATGAGTTCAAAGATTCTTTCAGATGCCGCTGCAGTTGACTGGAGCTGGTTAGCTATGTTTGCAACCTGCTGTATAGGCTGATTGAAACTTCTAACGTACTGTATGAAAGCCTGGATCTGACCGATGGAAACACGGCCCTTGAGCGCCAGGAATCCACCCAGGAAGCATACCATTACATATGCCAGGTTGCCGATGAACTGTGTCAAAGGCATCATCATTCCGGAAAGGAACTGTGACTTCCAAGCTGATTCGCAAAGCTTATCGTTGTATTCATTAAATGCCTTTTGTGATGCTTCTTCGCGGTTGAAGGCTTTGACGATATCGTGTCCTGAATACATTTCTTCAACGTGCCCGTTAACTGCGCCCAGGAACTTTTGCTGATTCTTGAAATGGCGCTGTGATTTGCTTACAACCAGTTTGATAACCAGCATTGAAGCCGGAATAACCAGAAGTGCAGCCAGTGTCATGATAAGGCTGATCCTTACCATCATGATAAGGACGCCTACCAGAGTTACGATGGCTGTTATCATCTGTGTGATGCTGGCAACCAGAGTCTGGTTAACTGTTTCGATATCGTTTATCATACGGCTCTGAACTTCGCCGTAGGGAACTTTGTCAAAGTATTTCAGAGGCAGTCTGTCAAGTTTGGTCGACATTTGGTCTCTGAGTTTATAGATTATCCTCTGACCGATTATTGCCATTATCCATGACTGGATTACGCCAAATGCCCAGCTGGCAGCATACATCAGAATCAGAATGATTATTATAGTCAAAAGACTGCTATAATCAATGCCCTTTCCCATCACGCCCTGTACAACCTCATCAGTTGCCATTCCCAGGATCGTCGGTGAAATGATTGTGAACGCCGTACTGGCTATTGCTGTGAAGAATACAACAGCCAAACGGAACTTGTAAGGTGCCAGATAGCCGACCAGCTTGATCAGAGTCCCCTTAAGGTCTTTAGCCTTTTCGCCCGGCATCATCTTACCTGCACGGCCGCCATGTTTTGGCGGACGCTTTCTTTCTCCGCTTGCTTTAGCCATTATACGCACCTCCCTCCTGAAGTTCTTTCTCACTCAGCTGCGAGAGTGCGATTTCCTTATACACACTGCAGTCTTGCAGAAGCTGCCTATGTGTTCCTATGCCAACCATCTTACCCTCGTCAAGAACGATAATCTGATCTGCATTAATGATTGTATTTATTCTCTGCGCAACGATTATTACAGTGCTGTCCGCAGCATACTGGCCGAGCGCAGCTCTAAGCGCCTTATCAGTCGTGAAATCCAGCGCACTGAAGCTATCGTCAAAAATGTATATCTGTGCCTTCTTGGCAAGAGCTCTGGCAATGCATAGTCTCTGCTTCTGTCCGCCCGATACATTGGTTCCACCCTGAGCTACTTCTTCACCCATGCCGTTTGGCTTGTCATTTATGAAGTCCATGGCCTGAGCAACTTCTGCCGCCTCCTTAAGGGCCGCTTCATCTGCATCGTCATCACCATAAAGCAGGTTGGTCTCGATAGTGCCGCTAAAGAGCGTCCCCTTCTGAGGGACCAGGCCGATGCACTTTCTCAAATCGCTTTGGCGGTAATCTCTAATATCCTCTCCGTCCAGAAGGATCTGACCTTCCGTAACATCATAAAATCTAGGTATCAGACTTATGAGCGAGGATTTACCGCTTCCTGTACCGCCGATAATGGCTGTTGTCTTGCCGGGCTGCGCCACGAAACTGATATCCGAAAGCACCTTAGCCTTAGCATCAGGATATGCAAAACCTACACCCTTGAATTCTAACTTACCTTCGATATTCTTATTTGTCATATCGATAGGCTGCTCAGGATCTGTAATGCTTATTTCTGTATCCAGAACTTCTCCGATACGTTTAGCTGATACAGCAGCTCTAGGCAGCATTACAAATATCATTGTAATAAACATGAATGACATGATTACATGCATTGCATACTGAATATATGCCAGCATATCGCCAACGAGAAGTGATCCTGCATCGATGTAGTGTGCACCCGCCCATACGATGAGTATGCCCGCACCGCTCATTATCAGCATCATTGTTGGCATCATGAAAGCCATAGCCTTGTTTACAAATATATATAACTTAGTCAGATCTTCATTAGCGTAATCAAACCTGTCTTCTTCGTGCTTCTCAGTTCTGAAGGCACGGATTACCAGTGTACCCGACAGACGTTCCTTCATGATCAGATTTATTCTGTCCAGCTTCTGCTGCATTACTCTGAATCTAGGGAATACAACAATAAAGAGGAATACCAGAAGTCCTGATACGCATATGAGCGCCAGTCCAACTGTCCATGACAGGGATACGCTTGTTCTTAAAGCCATAAATACTGAGCCCACACCCATGATAGGTGCGAAGAACAGCATCCTCAGCATAACCGTAGCCTGCTGAACCATCTGAACGTCATTTGTTGATCTTGTTATAAGTGAAGCTGTACTAAAGGATTCAAGTTCAGCTGTACTGAATCTTGTAACCTTCATGAAAAGGTCCTTTCTGATGGACCTTGCAGCCTTTGCAGATGTGATTGCCATCAAAAGGCTGGCAGAAATATTGAACACTGCACAGCAGGCTGCAACAACTATCATGATAAGTCCATTGGTTCTTATGCAGGCCATATCGTTCGCAACGATGCCCTCGTTGATTATCTTTGACATAAATGCCGGCAAAGCCAGATCGCACAGAGCTGTCCCAGCCAGGCAAATCAAAACGCCTATAAAAAACGGTATGTATTTTTTGTAGTAACTCAGTACTGTTCTCATGTTTTAATCCTTCTCCTTCCCATGGTATTCTACTCCTTTATTTCAAAAAAATAAACTGACCACCATATTATGGTGGCCGGTAATGTGATGATATTTTTCAGGATAATTAGGGATCCTGGGGGAGTCTATTTGTGTGTTGTCTTCTCTGTGACTTTAGTATATACTTTGATTGTATATCAGTAAAACAAAAGATACTAAAGGTAACATTAGTTCGACTAATGAGCACATTAGCTATTTGGAGGATGTATGAAGCGTTATATTGCATTACAGAAAATTGTAGAATTCGGAAGTTTCGCTAAGGCTGCGGAAGATCTGGGCTATACTCAATCAGCACTCAGTCAGGCAATCGCGTCACTGGAATCCGAACTGGGGATCACACTTCTTAAGAGATCCAGAACAGGCTCAAGCCTTACAGATGAAGGCGAAGAGATCTTTCCTTATATAGAACGTACAATCTATCAGTATCATGCGTCAAAAGAAAAAGCTAAGGACATCAAGGGCCTTAAAACAGGTGTTATTAGAATGGGAACCGTAAGTAGTATTACGGTAAATATTCTCCCGCCTATAATTAAGGAGTTCCACAAGATGTATCCTGATGTTGAGTTCGTTATCAATCAGGGAGACTACACATCCATCGAAGAGTGGGTTCGTACAGGCGCTGTCGATTTCGGCTTCGTAAGTTCAGAGAACGTTAAGGGCATTGAAGTAATTCCTCTTAAAACAGATAACTTCGTTGCCGTGCTCCCTTCGGATCATCCGTTAACAGCGCTTGACATTGTTCCTATCGAAGAACTGGCAAAAGAACCTTTTGTTATGCTCGAAATGGGTAAGAACTCAGAAGTTGAGAAGGCATTCAAGTCAGCTTGGGTTAAGCCTAAGGTTAGATACAAGCTTCACGATGACTACGGCATCATGTCAATGGTAGAGAGTGGTCTTGGCGTATCGCTTCTGGCAGAAATGATCATTAATCGCACAAACTTCGACATCGTTACAAGACCAGTTGAGCCACCAGTACAGCGCGTAATCTCAATCGGATATAAGGATAAGCTTGAACTTCCTCTGGCAGCATCCAAGTTTATCACTGCTACCCAGAATTACATAAAAGAGCACGAAGAATTATAAAGATAAACAAAACTCCCGCAAACTTGCGGGAGTTTCTTTTTGTGTGGTTATAGGGCTCATTAGAATTGGGGAATGAGAAGAAGTGTTGCTTGTCGAGCCCATCATTTCCATACAATCAGTTAGGGACATTACCCCAGTGCAATCCGGCCATCCTTGATTGCGTATTCATAATAACAATCCATTATGTAGCTTTCTTGCGATTAATGTGAAGATTGTATGAAGACTAATCCAGTCTTACCGATACTTCTCCAGTAGTCAGAGTTTCTGTTTCGCCGCTTTCGTACATAACAATCAGGCCGCCTTCATCATCAATTCCCATAGCCTTGGCTTTGATCCCTCTGATTTCATCAGCTGGATCTTTCCTGTATACGCCTTTGTAGACTTTGATCTCTCTGCCTGTTAATAGACTCCTCTCTCTATAGGTTTCAATAAATCCCGGAAGGTCGTCAGATATTTCTTTCACGTGATCAATTATTCCCTCTATTACTTTAGCCGCCAGCTGCGCTCTGGAATACCGCCCCTCTACTGCTCCTGCGATACTCTTTAGCTCATCAGGAAAACCCTTTGTTGAAGTGTTTATTCCTACGCCAATAATCAGGCTATCGATGGAGCCTGTTTCAAAGTCTGCAATCGCCTCAGTAAGAATCCCGCACACCTTCTTATTATTAAGGTATATGTCGTTTACCCATTTTATCTTGGCCGGCTCTTCACATCCACAAACGTCGTCGATGGCTTCCGCTACAGCAACGGCGGTTGCCACTGTCACCAGTGTGGATTTACTCATCTCGAAATCCGGTTTTATTACTACGCTAAGGTAGAGGCCGTTCTTAGGAGAATGGAAACTTCTCCCCAGTCTGCCTCTGCCTGCAGTCTGCTGGCTGGCGATGATAGCGCTGCCATGTCCAATCTTGCCTTCTACTACAAGCTGTTTGGCTTTGACATTTGTCGAATCAATGGTGTCAAAAACCAAAATATCGTTATTTCTCATCTGCAGCGGAAGAGAAAGTCTGACTGCATCTTTAGTGATTGCATCCTTATCTAGTGGCATTCTGTATCCTTTATTAGTAACAGCTTCTATCACGAAACCTTCTTCACGGAGGGATTTGATGCCTTTCCATACGGCTGCTCTGGAAACATTCAGCTTCTGGGAAAGTTCCTCCCCTGATATGTAATTACCCTTGCTGTTTTCAAGCGCT
The DNA here is from genome assembly GCA_029006195.1 of Bacillota bacterium. GTDB lineage: Bacteria > Bacillota > Clostridia > Peptostreptococcales > Anaerovoracaceae > Lentihominibacter. The sequence goes on along the minus strand of JAQXGH010000053.1, from coordinate 34,479 downwards.
TTTAATACTTCGTCTTTTACTGCCATAGCGTTTTCCTCGCATTCTTTACTTAGTGAAATCGTAAACTTTACGAAGATAATTGTCAACAGACTAGGATTTTATAATTGAAATTGAAGCCGATTTTCGATATGATAGATAGGCGTTAAGCGATTTATAAGGATCAATTTACTATGAAGAAGAAAATCGTATTTATGGGAAACAGCCTGGTGAATGGTTTTCCTTTTGGCAGGACAAAGAGTTTTCCTGGAGTGATGCGCCGTAAGATGAAGGCGGCCGGTCAGGATATAAATATCGTTAACTGCGGTGTAAACGGCGAGAGTTCTGTGCAGATGCTCAGGCGTTTTGACACAGATGTTATTAGCCGCACACCTGATTATGTATTTATTTCCTGCGGTGTGAACGACTTCATTTATAGGGAACGCGGCCCACGCGAAGTATTTGAGAATATCGAGACAATGTCAAAGATGGCAGAAAGCGCCGGTATCAAAGTCGTACTGATGACACCGCCTTTTGTCCACGAAGAAATGGCAACCAGAATCTGGCTAGTAGGCTGCGGCATAGATTATGCTAAAGTCAATACACAGATCTCCGCCCTGCGTCAGCTTATAATAGGAAGCGGCAGGGAGTATTTTGACCTTCACGCAATATATCCGGAATGTGGCGAATATCTTGACGGGCTCCATCCTACAGAGTCCGGTTATGAGTTCATCGCCGATAGATTGATTCAGTTATTAGAGGAGAGATTGATTAAATGAGACTCAGAAAAGAAATTGACGAAATGCAGGATCAGGACATTTTACTGCTCGCGACTATTTCAGAAGCGCTGGCACACCCTGCTAGAATTAAGATTTTCAGATTTGTAATGCAGTGCAACAGAACGCGTACTCCTGTTTGCAACAGGGATATCGTTGAAGAATTCGACCTGGCTCAGGCGACTATTTCACAGCACGTTAAGAAGCTTGTTAACGCTGGCCTTCTGGAGACCAAGCGCGTTGACCGCTTCACTTACTACTACGTTCACCTTGGCACACTTCAGAACTATGTGAACGCTACTAAGAAATTCGAAAATATGCCGGGATAGGCATAAATGGTTAACCTGCCTGAACAAAGAAAACTAGAACGGCACCCTTATCTCATCGATGCCGGCATTTGCCAACTCGTCGGCGCGGTTGTTCTTCTCTGTAATATAAACGAACTCGTCAAAGCTAAAGCCATTGCCGTTCCACTGGCAGAACTTGGCGTAAAGCGCCTTCATGTCAGTGCTCTTACTGTTAACGTTAACGTGGCCTTTGACGCGATAAAATTCGATGTGATGTCTATCGATATAAGGCAGCAGCTCGTTCCAAAGGTCCTGGTTTTCAACGGGCTTTTTCTGTGATGTCTTCCAGCCGTTACGCTGCCAGTTTACATACCATTTCTTTCTGAAGCAGTCCATAAGGTAGCTGCTGTCTGAGAAAACCTGGATATTCTGACCTTCCTTCTTGATAGCTCTAAAGGCTTCGAGAAGCGCAGTCATCTCCATACGGTTATTTGTCGTATTAGCTTCGCTGCCGTGGAGTTCCTTTGACGCTGTGCCAAATTCCATTATGGCACCCCAGCCTCCCAGGTTCTCATCGCTCTGATTACCTGAGCAGCCCCCGTCTGTATATATTCTTAAAACCCTATCGTTTCTCATAGAAATCCTCCTATTTGTGATACGCCTCATGACGGATGATCTTGAAGCTTCTGTAGATCTGCTCCAGCAGGATCACGCGCATCATCTGATGAGGGAATGTCATGGCTGAAAAGGAAAGCTTGAAATCTGCCCTTTTGCTAACGTCAGCAGAAAGCCCTAAGGATCCACCTATTACAAAGACTATACTGCTGTGCCCCTCGATTCCCAGCGTCTCGATCTTGTCTGCCAACTGCTCGGATGTGAGGCCTTTGCCCTTGATTTCCAAGGTGATAACGTAGTCTGTTTTCTTGATTTTAGCCAGGATGGATTCGCCCTCTGCGATTTTAACGGCCTCTTCATCAGCTGCTGACGGGTTGGCGCGGAGAAGGCTCTCCTTAAGCTCGATGATCTGGAGAGTGCAATAACTTCCCAGTCTCTTTGAGTATTCTTTGATGGCATCCTGCCAGTATTTCTCTTTAAGTTTGCCTATGGCTATTACTGTTACATTCATTTTATAATTCTATTTCCATTTCGTAGATTCTGCTAAGGCAATCGCGCGCAGCAACCTGTACCTGAAGGTCGCCGCCGATATATACCTGCTCTTCCTGCAGTGTGTTTACTACCGCCTGCATTGCAACTTCCGGAGTGTTGTTTTCGTGGCTGAGATGGCCCAGAAGAACGTGGCGCTTCTTCGCCCTAGTGGATACGATCCTGGCAAGGCACTGGCCTGCTGCGATGTTCGAGAGGTGCCCCTCATCGCTTAAAATTCGCTGTTTAACATTATATGGATAGCTTCCGAAGAGAAGCATCTCCTTCTCGTGATTAGCCTCTAAAACCAGGATATCAGCGTCTGTGATCTCATCTGCGATCTCATCGCTAACGTATCCCGAGTCAGTTACTATGCTGATCTGCTTGTCGCCTCGATATATCGAAAAACCTACAGGCTCCGCCGCATCATGCGACACCGGGAAAGGTCTTATGATAAAGTCGCCCACATAGAAATCCTCGCCTGTAGTGAATACTGACTTGCGCTCATCAGCCACCGGACGCTCACACGCAGCCCAGGTTGCCGCATTAGCGTGCACTTTCACATTCGGCAGTTTCTTTGACACGATCGGAATGCTCTTCACGTGATCGATATGTTCATGAGTTACCAGCAGGGCTTTTACCATCTCTTTAGGTGTACCTGTATCCTCCAGACCCTGAAAGATTCTCTTACCGGAAATCCCCGCATCTATTAAAATTGCCGTATCTTCATCCTTCACCAGATAGCAGTTGCCGCTGCTTCCGCTGGCAAAGGAACAAAACTGTACCGTCATCTGTTCCTCCAAAATATTTCTTAGAAGATTATACATTCTATTCGTGAAAACGTGAAGGGGGAGCCTAGGAGGCTCCAAGGCAAAAAAAAACACCTCGAAAGGTGTTTTTATTGTTTTTATTAAAGTCCATACTTGTTCTTGAACTTTTCAACTCTACCGCCCTGGCGAGCTGACTTCTGCTGTCCTGTAAAGAATGGATGGCAAGCTGAACAGATGTCAGTTCTGATTTCAGTCTCCATTGACTTAGTCATGAACGTATTTCCACATGCGCAAGTTACTTTACATTCCTTATAATCAGGATGGATTCCTTTTTTCATGTCTATCTACCTTTCCTGCCCAGGCAATGCCTTAAGCATATTTTATTTGCTGATGATTTTACAAGCTTAATTAATATACCACAGGCAAGGCTTTAAAACAAGCTATTTTTGAACGTTTACTCCAAATCCCAAACTTTTCTTAGCCCGATCAGAATCTTTCTCATTGCGTCCATTGGCACAGTTGGAAGACCGACCACAAGCTGTGGATAAGGCAGCTCATCGTAAAGCCCCTCCAGGTACTCCGCTTCAGAGCTATAGACTTTGACGCCGATAGCGGCAGCCCTATTTATAAGCTCATCCGCTGTCAGATTTGTTTTGACATTCATCAGGAAGTGGATTCCTGCATCACCGCCATTGAGTTCTATTTTGTCGCCAAAGAGCTCATCCACCAATTCTCTAAAGAGTGATTCTTTCTTTTTATACACAGTTTTTAATCTGTTTACATTTCTCTCATATTCGCCCGATTCCACAAAGTCAGCCAGTGCCAACTGATGGAGCACCGGAAGCTGGGAATTGTATCTTCCGTGCAGCCTTTGGAATTTGTCCAAAAGCTCCATAGGCAGTACCAGATAAGCTGTTCTGGTAATTGGCGCAAAGGCCTTAGAAAATGTACCTGTATATATTACCTTGCCCGCATTATCAAGAGACTGCAGGGATGGAATAGGATTAGTGTAGTATCTGAGTTCTGAATCATAGTCGTCTTCTATAATATATGTGTCTGTTTCCTCAGCCCATTCCAGGAGTTCCAGCCTTTTGGCGATCGGGAGCACCGCTCCTGTAGGGAACTGATGGGACGGTGTTATATACACAAGATCCAGATCTTCCTTTTTTAATGCCTCTATGGAGATACCCTCTTCATCAAGCTCGATCGGAATAACGTCGTATCCCGCGTTATAAAACATTGGTCTTACTCCATCGTAACCTGGGTTTTCCATACCAAAGCGTTTCTTGGAATCGCCAAAGAGCAGAGCCAGAATATCCAGGTTATACTGAAGGCCGCTTGTAATTATGATCTGCTCCGGTGAAGCTACTACGCCTCGCACTCTGTGAAGATATGAAGCCAAAGCTTCCTTTAATTCCATTTCTCCAGTTCTGGGAGGATATGCCAGACTGCTCTTTAACATCATCAGATCCATGGCATTATTCATGCATTTACGCCAAACACCAAAGGGGAATGCATTTCTATCCATCGGGCCGTATGCGAAATCATATGCGAAATCTTCTTTGACGTTTTCTTTGCGCTTAGCATTTTTAGCCTTTGGCACTTCTGACAGAGAACTTGGCATTTTATTTACTGTGATTCCGCTGCCCTGAAGAGCCTGCACGTAACCTTCTGCCAAAAGCTGCTGATAAGCTTTATTAACAGTATTTCGTCCTACCGCCAAATCTTCAGCCAGCTTTCTTGACGGCATGAGTTTATCCCCTGCTTTGAGAGCTCCTGATGCAATATCAGAAACTAAAGCTTCGTAGATTTGCTGGTATATTGGCGTTGCCAGATTTCGGTCTATGTAAATCATATTGGTGCCTCCATTTTTATGTCAATTGGTACTTTTGACTGTACCAATTCCATAATATACTATTATTAGATTTTGTTCAATTCTAGGAGGTATACTTATGAGAAAGGCAGACAGAGAAGTAAAGGACTTTGAAATTATTAAAGATATAATCGCAGAATGTGATTCAATCAAGTTAGCATTTAATGATGGTGATTATCCATACATCGTTCCACTTAACTTCGGCGTTGAATACGTTGATGATCAGATCATCTTCTACGTTCACGGCGCTAAGGTTGGTAAGAAGGTTGACCTTATCGAAGCAAACGGCAAGTGCGGATTCGAAATGGACTGCACTCATGTAATCGAACTTATTCCTGAAAATAAGGACATTACTATGAGATATAGAAGCATCATCGGTAAGGCTAACATCGAAATCCTCGAAGATCTCGGCGAAAAGAGACACGGCCTTGACGTTATTATGGCAGGCATTAAGGAAGCAGAAGGTTATGAATGGAATTATGATGTAGTTCCTCATACTATGGTTGCTAAGCTTACAGTTGTTGAGTACGCTGGTAAGATCAACCCAGTAAGAAAATAAGGCTTATAGACTTTGCAAATCCTAAGGCTACCCGCTTTTTCCGGTAGCCTTTTTTATTTTCGGGGAGTATAATGATTACATATATTGACAAAGGGGTGCCGATTCTTTGATATTGACATCTTTTAAATAAATTATGAAAGGACGTATTACAATGGCAAAGAAAAATATTGATTGGGCTAATCTGAGCTTCGAATATCAGCCAACTGACATGAGCTATGTTTCACAGTGGAAGGATGGCGTATGGGATGATGGCCAGCTCGTAGCAGATTCAAACATCACACTTAACGAATGTGCTTGCGTATTCCAGTATGCACAGACTTGTTTCGAAGGCCTTAAGGCTTATGAAACAGTAGACGGCAAGGTAGTTATTTTCAGACCTGACCTGAACGCACAGAGACTCGCTGACTCAGCTAGAACTTTAGAAATGGCTCCAGTTCCAGAAGATAAGTTCATCGAAGCTGTTAAGCAGGTTGTTAAGGCAAACATCGACTATGTTCCACCTTACGGTTCAGGCGCAGCTTTATATATCAGACCATTCGAATTCGGCAGCAGCGCTGTTATCGGCGTAGCTCCAGCAGACGAATATCAGTTCCGTATCCTGGTTACTCCAGTAGGTCCTTACTTCAAGGAAGGCGTTAAGCCTATCTACATCAGAGTATGTGATTGCGACAGAGCAGCTCCACACGGTACTGGTCACATCAAGGCTGGTCTTAACTATGCAATGAGCCTTCACAACATCGTTGAAGCTCACAAGTTAGGCTTCGCAGAAAACATGTATCTCGACGCTGCAACTAGAACTTACGTTGAAGAAACTGGTGGCGCTAACTTCCTGTTCGTAACTAAGGACGGCAAACTGGTTACACCTGAATCAGACAGCATTCTCCCATCAATCACTAGACGTTCATTAATGATCGTTGCTGAGAAGTATCTGGGTATGGAAGTTGAACAGAGAAAGGTTAGATTCGACGAAGTTAAGGATTTCGCAGAAATCGGTCTTTGCGGTACTGCTGCAGTAATCTCACCTATCGGTAAGATCAACGACCACGGTACAGATATCGAAGTACCAAGCGGTATGGATGAAATCGGACCTGTTCTCGGCAAGCTCCGCGAAACACTGATTGACATTCAGGAAGGCAGACTGGAAGCTCCAGAAGGCTGGATCGTAGAAATCAAATAATCATCGATAATATAAAAGGAATCCCTAAAGATTCCTTTTTTTATTACTGCTTCATAAGACTCTTAACAAGCCTTCCTTTTATTATTCCTATCCAGCAGGCTATGCCTAAGATACCCGAAACGATGGATACAACTGCTATGCCTGTTATCATTGACTGCCAAGCGAGCGTCGCTACAGTTGATCCGATAACGCCAACCACATTACCCAGGAACTGGGTTAGCGAGCTGGCCGTACCGACAGCCTGAGGGTTTTCTTCTAATATTACTATCATCGTCAGCGGTCTTATGATACCTTCTGAAAGCATTAGTGCGAAAACGCCTATCATAAAGAGAATAGGTGTAATCTTTCCCAATGCGAAAAGTTCGACAGCACCAAGTACAACAAGAGCTATGCTTATTGAAACAACTCGTCCTGTATGGAACTTCTTTCTCAGAACCATATATACGAATGGAGCTACCAGAGAAAGAATGGAGCCGAAGGCGTAAAACACGCTGTATTCCATATTCGAAAGCCCGAATTCGTTAATATATACATAAGAACTTACTGCGATATATGCCCAAACAGGGATAGTAAGGAAAGACATTATTCCGAGGAATAATGCAAAACCCTTATTGCTTGCAATGAGAACCATTTCGCGGAATACATTGCCGAATCCACCTGCGATTCTATCTTCCTTTGACAGGGTCTCTGTTGAAATTATCATAGGAATTGCTGTTATCAGCGTTACTGTGCCCAGGATAATGAATATGAATCTCCAAGAGTAGAAGTTGATCAGAATTGAACCTGAAGCTGGAGCGATAATTGGCCCAACAACAGCAACCGACTGAAGGATTGTCATCGTTCGCTCAAATCGTTGCCCCTCGAAGCTATCCTTTATCATAGCTGCAGTTATGGACAGGATAAAGCCTGATCCAAGACCACATATTCCCCTAAATAAAATGAGTGGAACAATTCCATTAGAAGCAGCAGCTGCATAGCAGCTGGCTGTAGTAATAAACATACCTAATAGAACGAGGACCTTACGCCCATACTTATCGGACAGCATACCTCCGATCAGCGTTCCCACAGCAGACATAACTATACCTGAATTCAGGCTCCAGTTGAGAACACTTTCTGAACATTGAAACTCCTCTTTTAACACAGGCAGTGCCGGCAGATACATATCAACCATCATCCACTGACACGTAGTAATAACCATGATCCATACAGCAAAGAAGGACATGTTCAGTCGCTTCTGCCTCAGGAGCACTCCATCATTCATTTTTAGTCTTTCTCCTTAAACAATGCCGCTATCACCTTAGATGCTACATCACCGATGGCTGCAATATTGGCTTCCGCAGGTGTATGCCTGATCATAATTCCGATAGTCGCGAATACTATAAATTCTATGGCAGTATCATTAAGCTCGTTTTTCTCAATTCTCTTAGTCTTATAGAGTTCCTTACGCATAATATCTGCGAATAGAATTGGCGCCTGATTTCCTCTACTGTTAAGCGCAAGCCCGGGATACTCATCCTGCCTCTTTTTATAGTATATCATAAGCTTAGCTAAGAAGGCCTTAGGGTTTTCGAAGAACAAATCATAAAATGTGATTCCATCCAGAAAATCCTCAATGATATCACTCATGTAACTATAATGAAGATCATAGATATCCTTGTAATGAAGATAAAATGTTCCCTTATTTATTTCAGCGCGATTTGCCAGTTCTGATACTGTGATCTTCTCTAGATCCTTCTCCTCGATGAGGGCTGCGAAGGCAGCTTTAATTGCCCTTCTTGTTTTTATTACTCTAATATCCGATTCGTTTTTGATCATCTCTTATACCTTAACTTATCATTTGTAATCCACGCTAAATATTATACGGCTGTCGCTTTACCCATTCAATGAACAAACATCAATAATGGTTTATTACTACACTATTGTCTATTATATTATTATAGTCTAATTTTTCAAACAATTCCTCCTGTTATTATTAACAGCTTCACTAAGCACATTATTGTGCCCCGGCGTCGCTGACATCACCTGATTCAGGAATACTACAAGCTTATAGCTTTTGTCCGCGTCGCACCCGAAGGCCAGAAATACATCCCGTCCGATCTCTATATTAGCTTCTTTATAGGCGACCAGCCTCTCCACTGTTTCCCTGCTTTGACCGGCGCCTGCGCCTTCACCAACGTACTCGATCAGGATAAGTCTATTATTCTCCATCATAACGGCAAAGGACGGATAATAAGCGCTTCCACCGATCTCAACAAGAGGTTCGTATCTATAGGCTATTCCCATTGCTTCCATCATGCTGCCTATGGCTTGTTCTTCCTTACTCCTGACCATAACACCGCCATCTGTCATATACATCAGCGGCCTAGCAAACAGATTTTCTTCCTGTACTGAAAATCCCAGCTTACTCATGCTCGCCATTTCTAATAGCTTGCTCTGTGGTTCGCTCTGCCATTCATACTGGGCCTTTGTGAAAATGATTTTTCTAAGATCCAGGTGAGCCTCGCTATATTTCTTTAATAGCTCACGTAAAGCTCTCTCTGCATTCTGAAGTCGTATGCCGTTGTCCTTCCTGACACCTATTTCTGCGCTAGCCCTTAAATATTCGATTCGTCTCTTCATATAGTCTCTTCTGGCAAGCTCATACACTCTCTCCATATTTCTGGTTATACCCAGATGCCTGCCGTCCCTATATTCAATGAAGTTGATTCGTCCGTCTCTGTGTCTGATATATAAGTAGCCGCCGTCTATTTCATTACATTCGTTTGTTAAATACTTTATGATATTTATCTTGCTCTTTAGCTGTTCGCCTGCCATCATTGACTGAAATCTGGTCGTTGCCATCATATTGTAATCAAATTTCATATTTAACCTCCGTCTCAATTTACATTTATTACCAATTGGTGGTTAAACATTACGCCAAGGCTTTTGTCCTGTCAATTCAGATTCGCTTACTTGTAATTTAAACGTCATTTTGATGTAATAAAAAAACCAGTTGCCTTTAGCCTTTGGCAGCTGGTTTTGTCTTTTATTAAATTTTCCATACTCTGTCAGCCATACGAGCAATCAGTGATCTCTTGACCACAATAGCCTTCTCTGGACACATTTCCTGACAGCAGTAGCACTTAATGCACCTGCTGTATTCGTATGTGGCCTTCTTATCTATTACGAAAATTGCTTTCTCTTCTACAGGGCAGGCTTCCACACAAATACCGCAGCCCAGGCATTTATCTCTCAAAACAACAGGTTTTTTATCAAGGAGCTGGAAGAGCAGCTTGAAGCCTTTGAAATGTCCCTTAAAATCTTTGCCGCGTTCAACCGCAAAATCGCGATTTCCTATGAGTTCATACATATTGTCCAGGTTAGTCAGGCTGCCGTCCGGCACCATAGGAAGTCCCGAAACGTAAACATCGATTATGTCTTCATTTATTGTACCGACACCCGCTTCAACCCCCGCAATATTTGTCGCAACCAACTTCTGATCAAGTCCAATCAAATTGCAAAATGCTGTATCCAGTGCCACAGGATCTGTTGATGCCATAATCACGTTCATTTTGACAGGGTCACCTGAGGCAGGGCCATTACCTTCCATAGCTACGATACCATCCATTATATGAAGTCTTGGCGTCACAATTTGGTTAAGATCAGCTGTCATTTTGGCGAAGACTTCGGCATTCGGATATTTGGCATGCGATGCGCTCTTGTTCACACCATACACACAACCAAATGTGTTCTTCATGGCGCCTGTGATTCGTTCAAGCTGGTGGGTTTTCATCTTACATATATTGATGATGCAACCTTCCGTTTCCTCATCCAGGCAAACTTTGGCAACCTCTTCACACAGCACGAATTTCTTGGCAACTCTGCCATCTGGGAAATCCACTTCGCGTCCGTGTTCAAAATCCCCAAGCTCTACGCCGTACTCTTTGGCCACATCAGTGTAGCCGCAGCCTTCTGTCAGCTTTTCTAAGCTGATCAGCGGATTTCCTGGTGAATCTCCATATTTGACATTCGTATACCCGTTATCCTGCAGAATTTTAGCTACCGCGCCAAATACTTCCGGATGTGTTGTCACAGCTTTTTCTGGATCAGCCTTAGCCAAAAGGTTAGGCTTAAGCAAAACTTCCCTATCTTTTGGCACACCAAGGAGCTCGATGCCACCAAGAAGTTTTACCGCTTCAGCTACTGCTTCCTGAACTTTCTCTCTCTTATATGAGTCACATTTAACTATTGCAACCTTTACTCTGTGATCAATTTTTGACATTTTACTACTCTGTCCCTTCCTGGCAGGTCTTTTATTATTTCTGCCGGTGTATAGAGTCCTGAATCCTTTATCATCTTTCGCAGGTCTTCGCCCTGATCATGTCCTATTTCCAGGAACAAATAGCCCTCCGGCTTAAGGTGCTGTGCAGCCTGCTCTACTATTATTCTATAAAAATCAAGGCCGTCTCTTCCGCCATCGAGAGCTTCTCTCGGTTCATGGCCTTTAACTTCTTCCTGAAGAACTGCGATCATGTGAGTTCTGATATATGGCGGATTACTCACGATCATGTCAAACTTCTGATCCTTTACCGGTTCAAACATGTCACCCTGAAGGACCTGAATTTTAGCGCGGAGCGCTTTGGCATTTCCTTTGGCAGTTTCCACAGCCATTTGGCTGATATCTGTACAAGTAACTTTGATATCTCCGCAGATCTTGGCAAGTGATATTCCTATTGCACCGCTGCCGCAGCAGAGGTCCAGCACTTCTCTATCGCCTGTCTTCCTTATTCTCTGCATGAGAGTTTTCTTTTCCTTCGGCATTGCCTGTATAGCTCTAGCCGCTTCAGTAACCAGGGTTTCTGTATCCTGCCTTGGAATCAGCACGCTAGGATTAACGTTAAAAGTATATCCCATGAACTCCTGCACGCCTGTAATGTGCTGGAGCGGAATTCTTGACGCTCTTTTCTCGATAAGCGCCATATACTTTTCTTCTGTATCTGCGTCAACTTGATTGTTGGCATTAAGAAAGAGAGTTACTCTGTCACAGCCTGTGAGGTAGCAATATAATTCCTCTGCATCGATTTTGGCATCCATAACACCAGCCTTCAGCAGCTTATATTCGCCCTCACCAACAAGTATTCTAGTTTTCATCTAATGTATCATCTCCTGCTATTTCTTCTTTATCTTTTAATATGCTATCTGTATCCGCCTCTGTTCCATCCGGTTTAATAAGATATTCTCTTGGCGGAGTATCATCGCAGCATGCATTTACAGCAGCGATCGCAACTTCGATCATGCTGTCGTCCGGTTCCTTAGTTGTGATTTTCTGAACCAAAAGCCCCGGAATGCTAAGTATTTTAACCACGATATTATCGCTCTTACCTGCCCACTTGAGAAGTTCATATGAAATTCCCGCAACAACCGGTAAAAGTAAAAGTCTAGTTACAATTCTAAGCCAAAGCACCGGCCATCCCAGAAGGAAATGAAGCAGAAAAGCAATGATGAATACGAACATCAGAAAGCTTGTTCCGCATCTAGGATGCAGTGTCGGAAACTGCTGGCAATTTGCCGGGATAAGTTCAAGTCCGTTTTCGAATGCATGGATAGTCTTATGTTCTGCACCGTGGAACTGGAAAGTTCTCCTGATATCCGGCATCAGCGCCACAAGCGCTACATATCCTAAAAACAGTGCAATTCTCAGCACGCTCTCCACCAGATTAAGAATGAGAGGGCTTTGTGTGAAATGCTTAAGCAGATTAACTGCACCTGTAGGCAGGATAATAAAGATACCGATAGAGAATACCAGGGCTATTGCAAGTGACGAATAAATCAGGAAGTTCCAAACTCCCTTTTCTCCAAACTTATTCTCAAGCCACTGCTCAAATCTTGACGGTGTCTCTTCTTCTTCGAACCCTTCTGTAAGCATTTCCGCAGATTCCATCAGAGTCTGTATTCCGGAAATCAGAGAATCTGCAAAAGCTATAACCCCTCTAACGAGAGGAATTTTCATCCATGTTCCGTATGTCTTGGTTTTCTTTGTTTTAATTCTTATGTCATTATTAGGGAGTCTGACCGCCAGCGCTGTCTTCTTGTCTCCCTTCATCATAATCCCTTCCATTACAGCCTGTCCACCCATCTTTGTCGGACATGCACCCTTAAGGAATATCTTGTTTAAATCCATTGATTCGCCTTTTCTCTATAATTTCATTTTCTGGATGATGTCGATGAATGTGGCATTATCCTTTGTCATCTGCAGATTATCGAGTATTGTTTCTGTTACAACCTGTGTATCCTTATTTCCCAGAGCTCTTCTCATAGCCCAAACCGCCTGCATTTCAGCTGGAGTCATGAGCAGATCTTCTCTTCTTGTGCCTGACTTATTGAGGTCGATAGCTGGGAAGATTCTCTTCTCGCTCAGTTTCCTGTCGAGGTGCAGCTCCATATTGCCTGTGCCCTTGAATTCTTCGTAGATAAGGTCATCCATTCTGCTGCCTGTTTCTACGAGGGCTGTTGCCAGGATCGTGATGCTCCCGCCTTCCTCCAGATTTCTAGCGGCACCAAAGAACTTCTTCGGTTTATGCAGTGCTCCCGGATCGAAACCTCCCGAAAGGGTCTTTCCTGATGATGGCACTACCAGGTTATATGCTCTTGCCAGTCTAGTAATACTGTCAAGGAGTACGACAACGTCTTTACCATGTTCAGCCAGTCTCTGTGCTCTAGCTAAAACCATCTCAGCAACCTTAACGTGATGCTGTGGCATTTCGTCAAATGTTGAGTATATAACTTCACTCTTAGAATTGATAAGGCTTCTCTTGAAATCTGTTACTTCTTCAGGTCTTTCGTCAACAAGGAGCACGATCATTTCTGTTTCTGGATATTTCTTCTCAATGCTGTTTGCCAGTTTCTTAAGAAGGACAGTTTTACCAGCCTTTGGCGGAGCTACTATAAGTCCTCTCTGACCTTTACCGATAGGTGCAATAAGGTCAATGAGTCTCAGAGCAAGTTCTCTCCTATCCTCTAAAACAAATTTCTCATTAGGGAAAATCGGTGTTAAATTATCAAAATCAGGTCTTCTTATTGCTGCTCCCGGTTCCTCGCCATTTACACTTACAACGTAAAGCAGTGCTCCGAATTTGGCATCCCCCTTTGGTGGTCTGCAAATACCTTTAACCTTATCACCTGTTCTCAGTCTGAAACGTCTCACCTGGGCAGGTGCAACGTAAATATCCTTATCACTTGTCAGGAAGTTATTAAATCTAAGGAATCCGAAACCGTCTTCTGACATGTCCAGAATTCCCTCTGCTTCATATCTGTCATCTCTATCAGGAACAACCTCATCAGGAACCTGCTGTCCCTTACCTACACGAGTCCCCTTTCTCTTAGGCTGCGCATCAGCTTCCTCTGCAGTAGTTTCCTCTGCAGTAGCTTCCATGGTTGCAGCTTCCTCTGCGGGCATTTCTTCTGCTCCATCATTCTTCATAGCTTCGATAAGCTCCGCTTTCTTCATTTTATCGTAGCCTTCAAGGCCAAAAGCCTTCGCTATTTCTCTAAGTTCAGCAACCTTCTTTGACTTAAGAGTTGCTTCATCCATTGTTTTCCACATAATATGATGTCCTTTCAAATTTAGTGAGCCTATCAGAAGAATCTCTGAAGACAAGCTGTTTAGATGTGATTACTATAGACGTGGTCATATCTATTAATATTATACCAAATGATGGGCCAATTAAAAAGACTCAGCATTTTACTGCCGAGCCTTTTTAGGTAAGTTTTATTTATTTAGTTTCTTTTCTTCTTCTAGCTGCTAAAGTTCCACCAAGTGCTGAAAGTGCCATGAGGAGAAGGCCCAGACTTAACATTGCTTCGTCACCAGTCTTTGGCTTTCCTGGCTTTTCCTTATTTGTGAGAGTTACATCGTCACAAAGGTCAGCTCTTACGATTTCGATTGTGTTTCTATCGAACTTAGGAACGTAATTGAACTTCTTACCAACCTTATTACCAAGCTCATCTGTTTCTGCCAGATAGTAAGTTCCAGGTGCGAGTCCGCCTACTGTTACAGTACCCTTGCTTGCCTTTTCCAGGCTGATTTCAACGATCTTAACGATCTGAGTGCATTCAGGATCACTGTAAACTGATACGTAGAAGCTTCCTGTTACCTTCTTATCCTTGCCCTTTGAATTCTTAACGAGCTTGATAAGTTCGAATGAATCTACAGGCTGCTTGTTTACCAGAGTTACTTCGAATTCAGTTACTTCTTCAGTTACTTCAACTTCTCTTGTGCTGAATACTGGTACATAGTCGAATGTATCGTCTACAACTGTACCGAATTCGTCTGTTTCTGCCAGATAGTACTTGCCAAGAGCCATTTCTTCGATCTTAGCCTTAGCTTCACTTTCTTCGTTGAGCTTGATTTCTACTGGTCCGTAAGCAAGCTGAGTACATTCAGCATCCTTGAATGCTGAAACATAGAAGCTGCCTGTTACGTTTACTGGGTTGCCCTTAGTATCTGTTACCTTCTTAGTGATTTCAATTGAACCATCCTTATAGAAGTCATCTGGTACATTCCAGAATTCGTTTTCGAAGTATACTAATGTTTCGCCATCCTCAGTTGTAACCTTCTTTTTTACTTCGCCATCACCGAAGTCCATAATGTAGCCATTCTTAACAGTTCCACCTTCAGCATATTCTATTGGCTGGAATGTTGTCAGAGGATTTCCGCTAGCATCAACTTCTGCGATGTAGTAATCTCTATTAGCTGATACTTCCTTGAATTCAACTGTTTCTGATGATGAGTTCTTGTAGTGTAATGCCTTGATATCAGAAACTCTGTCAGTTAAGTCTTCATCTGAGAAGAGTGCAACATAGAATGTCTTGTCTACTGCTCCGACGCTGTCGCCATTTGATGCCTTCAGGTGTTTAGTTACCTTAATGCCTGCGTTTTCAGCGATCATTGGGTCAATATTCAGGAGCTGTCCCTTAGCGTTTACAGTTCCTTCAGTTGTCTTTTCTGGATCCTTGATAATCTTACCATCTTCGCCAACTACGAACTTAGTGATTGTAGTAAGTGCATAGCCTTCTGGAGCAACTGTTTCCTTGAGGTAGTATGTCTTACCGATTTCGAGGTTCTTAACATGGTGAGGTGTCTGACCTGATACCCAGCTATCGATTTCATTACCCTTTTCATCGAGAACTGTCAGATGCGCACCTGTGAGAACCAGTGTATTGTCGTCTTCGTCAACCTTCAGTACTTCTACGTCAGTTGGTTCGTTTGGAACTGTGAGGACGCCATCCTTGAAGTTATCAAGATCATTCTTTCCGAAGAGCAGGTCATAGATCTTAATGAAGATATTATCTTCGCTCTTCTTTACTTCAACGATTCCGTTCTTTTCTACTGTAACTACGTATTTGTCATCTCCGAGGAGGTATCCGTCTGGAGCTTCAACTTCAGTTACTGTATATGTGCCGGGTTTTGTGAATGTGAATGAAGTGTTTCCATTTTCATCAGTAGCCTTAACTTCTTCTATCTGCTGTCCTGCTTCATCAGTTACCTTGAACTTAGCACCTGCGAGCTTCTTAGTCTTATCAGTGCTGTCTGTCTTCAGGATGTGCAGATCGATAGGCAGGTAATCTTCATCTTCATTTGGAGTGTTAGTGATTTCTGCCTTGTAGCCTGCTGCTGTAGCATCAACCGGATTATTTTCCAGGTTAGATGATTCATAGCCGCTAGCTTCGTCTTCATAAACCTTATAAGTTACCTTCTGTCCAGTTTCGAGGTCATACTTAGGAAGCTCATCGAATGTTACTGTCCAATTGTTCTCTTCTGTTCCAGTCTTTGTAGCCTTTGCATATACTGTATCTTCGCCAACTGTTCCAACTAAGTTAAAGTTGATTTCAGGTCTAGTATATCCCTTCTTACCGGCGATGTTTCCATCCTTCCAAGTCTTCTTAACGTCAACCTTAGTTAAAGGAATGTCCTTAAGAACGATCTTGCCGCCCTTAACTTCTGAAGTAACTGTTTCAGTGTTTACAGTTCCCTTATCAGTCTTGAGGTTTCCATCCTTATCAAGTTCGAAAGTAATATCGTTGATCGCGATATGGCCTTCTGGAACTTCAGTTTCTGTGATTGTGTATAATACGTCGCTTTCGAGGCCCTTAACTGTGTGAACTCTACCAGTATCCCATTCGTCGAATACTGATCCGTCTGGGTTCAGAACCTGGATGTGTGCTCCTGCAAGTTCAACATCTGTGTTTTCAAAGTCAACCTTTGAGATGCTGAATGATCTTGGTGTATCTTCTACTGTGAGAACGCCGTTAACGAATGGAATTAATTCATTCTTTCCGAAGAGCAGATTGAAGATCTTAACGAATACGTTCTTGCCTTCTGTATTCTCTCTCTTTACTACTTCCTTAACGCCACCCTTAGTTACTTCAACAGTGTATTCATCTGTTCCCAGGAGATATCCGTCTGGAGCCTGAGCTTCAGTGATAGTGTAAGTTCCCGGTTCAACGAATGTGAATGTTGTTTCACCCTTTGCTTCATCTGTTGACTGAGTTGTGCCTACAGTTTTGCCATCCTTCTTGATAGTGAATGTAGCTCCTGCCAGGTTTTCTTTTGTAGTTGTGTCGATCTTGTGGATCGTGATATCCAGAGGTGCAAAGTCTTCATCCCCTTCTTCAGGAGTATTTGTAATAGTTACCTTGTCACCTGATACTACTGCAGGGTTTCTGCTGTAGTTTGATGAAGCATATCCATCTAAATCACTTTCATATACGTAGTATGTGATTTCTTCGCCTGTTGCTTCATCATACTTTGGCAGGTTAGTAAATTCAGCCTTCCAGTTGTTAGCCTTAAGACCGTCCTGTGTAGCCTTAGTGCCATCTGCTGGGTAAACCTGAGTATTATCTGAGATTGCACCATAGAGGTTGTAAGTGATCTTGTCAGGTCTATTGTAACCCTTGTCTTCTAATTTCTTAAACTCAGCATCATCCCAGATCTTTTCGATATTAATCTTCGTTAAAGGCATATCCTTAAGGATAACTGTGTTATCATCCTTAATTTCTGATGTTACCTTTTCTGTATTTACTGAACCCTTATCTGTCTTAAGGTTTCCATCCTTGTCCAGCTCAAATGTGATGTCATGGATCTTATCGAATTCTTCTGGAGCCTTTGTTTCTATGATTGTGTAGAGAGTGTCTGCTAACAGATACTGAACCTGGTGAATCTTGCCGTCAGTATCCCATTCGTCGAATACTGATCCGTCTGGGTTCAGAACCTTAATATGTGCTCCCTTAATTTCTACGCCAGCTTTCGAGAAGTCTACCTTAGAAACATTAAGAGTTCTTGGCTGATTGAATCTTTCAAATGTGAAGTGCTTTTCAACTTGCTTTAATGTTACGCCTTGTGCTTCAGCAGCTGCCTTAAGTTCATCTGAGATTCCGTTCTTTTCAATGTAGAAGTAAATCATTGAATCATCAAGAACGAATCCAGGCATTGTTTCAACTTCCTGAAGCGCGAAGACTTCGTCCCATTCTACGTCAAATGTAGCCAATCCATTAGCACCAGTTGCCTTAGGTTCTCCTGATTTTGTTGCAACGAGTTTGCCATCCTGAGCAGTTACGCTATATAACTGGAACTTAGCGCCTCCAATAGTCTTCTTTATGTCGCTTCCGTCTAATTTCTTAACCTTAACACTTGGAACACCGCTGATTCCGCCCGAACCCTTATTAATAACCACTGATGTAGGTCCGTGAGTTACTGTCTTGCTTCCTTCGAACTTAACAGTATTGCTGATAGGTGTTGATTCACCTTCCTTACCAAATATATAGCAAGTGTATTCGAGAGTAAGCTTCTGATTATCTGGAATTTCCATTGTCAGAGTATTACCATCGATTTCAACCTTAGGCTGAGGGTCAAGTTTAACACCGTTTTTCTTAACCTGGATAGTTTCAGTCTGAATCATCATGTTACTTGAATGTTCATCTATGAGCTTAACTGTATCGCCATCTGGGTTAATATCTACAGCGTCTTCATTTATTGTAATGACATAATCAAAAAGATGTCCTGCGTCGAGGTTGCCGTTTTTAGTAAGTACAGTGTTTGTTGGTTTAGCTTCTGCAAATGCCTTTCTTGTCTTACCGCCATAAACGAGCTGTGCTTCGTTTTTGTATACACAATCGCCTTCAGCAACATTTTCTTGTGTGAAATTAGGATCAACGATCTTTGTCTTTAACTCAACTGTAACTGATGCATTCTTCTGTTTTGTTGCATGCAGGTTGTTAAACAGCATTACCAGCTTGCCAGCCTGGATCGCTGGCTGTCCCAGCTGCATCATTGTATCTGCTGCTGCGCTGCCGTGATCTGTAATGTGTGCTGAGTTCTCAACGTATTCAGTTCCTTCTGGAATTACATCATATACAGTAGCATCACCAGACATTTCGCCAGTACCGTTAATTGTAACTGACCAAGTGATGATTCCGTTTGAGATACCGTCGCATCTCTTACTGATATAGTCTGATTTAGTGAAGGACTGTTCAGCTTCAGCTTCAACCTCATTTGATGTACCGCCGCTAAGAATAGCCTTGTTCTTATATGTTAATTCTTCGCCCTTAGCAGCATCTTCGATATCCTTAGCATCAAGATCTGTATCGTATTTAACAACGATAGGATTTGAATCTGATGCAGGGATATCCGCATTGAATGTGATTACATATGTCTTAGTATCATATGATACTGTGTACTTACTTGAGTCTATATTTTGGCCATTAAGTCTTTCAACCTTCAGCGTTTCAGGCTTAATTGTGAAGCCCTTTGAAGCGCCAGTTGTCTCACCAGTCTCTTCATCTGTAGTTCCTTCCAATGGCTTGTCAGTGAGTGTCCAACCATTATATACATTGTGGTTTACTCTAACTTCCCATGAAGCAACAGTATTGTCAGCATTGAAGCCCTTAGCTTCCTTAGTGAGGGCCTTTCCTGAGTGGTCTTCACCTTCCCAGTATGCTTCGTGAATGAATGGGTCCAGCCCTGGGCCGATACCGTATCCAGCGCCATTACCCATATCATCAGATACTCTTGAGTCTACTCTCTTAGCATAGTATTTAACTTCATAGTAGTATGCACCAGTATCCTGGAATGACCAGCTTGTTGCATATTTACTATCAGTTAACTGAGTAATGGTGACTTCTTTTGTTTCTGTCTTTGGATCATTCTTATTATATGATTCACCATCACTATTGATAGGATACTTGGTAATGTATACCTTCGTCTTTGTTCCATCGCCAGCTTTGTTTTCATCGCAGTACTGCCAGCCTGGGCCAAGCATATCCTTAATGTTGTTTACAGAGCTGCTAGTTACAACGCTAGGCTCACCCTTCTTTGGTTCATTGACTTTAAGTGTGAATTCCCAGAAACCAGGCTCCTTCTTCACACCATTCTTCTTAATCCATCCCTTTGTGATAGTTTTTTCTGTGCTCGGGTAAGCCTTAACACTTCCATTAACAGAAATATCAGCGTAGTTCTTAACCGTTAAGCTTGTAGCATTAACCGCTTCCTGGCCCTTATCACCGCTAGCCTGAGATCCGAAATTAGTGAAGAGCTCGTTATCAATGATTAAATCATAAGTGAATTCAATAGTCTGTCCTGGAGCCAGTGTTGGAATAGTAAATTCAATGTATTTTCTATCTTGCTTTCTAGAAGCATTAGCATTTGTCTTCTCAACGATGTTGCCTATCGAAGAGCTGTTTGGTGGAGTAAGTGACCATGTCTTGTCGCCAGTTCCGACAGGCTGACCAATTGTATATGTAACTCCGCCAACCGATACCTTCGGATTAGTATAATGATAATACTGCGCCTTAGCCTTATCTGCATCAGCCTCTAAATTTACATAGTCATGAATCTTGACATTCTGAAGGTCCCTAAGGTTTGTCGGCTTCGCTGTTGTTGAAACCTTATATGAGATTACTTGATTACCATTTTCGTCTTTGTGATACCCGCTTGTAATTTCCTTATTATTATCTTTAAGACCTGCAGCTGTTGAAACATCTTCCCAGTCACTATGCATGAACTCCTGACCATACCAAACGCCAGCATCGTTATAAATGCGAACGTCCTTCTGGTTTACTTCGTCTGTCAGCTGTATTCTATAGTTGAGTGTGACAGTCTGTCCTGCCGGAACAGTTCCAACATTCCAAGTCCACACACCATTCACGTACTGCAGCCTTGTCTCAGCTGTACCGTCTGTCTTAGTGATTATTTCCTTCTCTGTTGCATCCTTAGCGTATATCTGGTCGCCTGCATTTACAGGATTGTAGCGCTTATCGTTTGGGGCGTTATCCTGTTTGCCCGGATAGTCTTTAACAATTACGCCTGTAGCATCCTTATCGCCTGTATTTGTAACCTGAAGGCTATAATTCATGTAATAATTATTTCCTTCTTTATATATTCCGCCGCCGTTAACCTTAGTCTTGTTCATCTTAAGGTTTACAGTTGCATCGTTTGCCTTCTTAATAGGAACAACAATGCCAGGAGTTCCAGGGAAAGGAACAGTCATTGTATGTGAATCTCCTGGAGTATAACGCAGTTCACCCTCAATAGTTACATAGCCGCCTTCAAGGTGAGGAGTTCCTGAAATGTAGTTGTCATCCAGATCTACTAAAACCTTGTACTGGCGGTTTGCTTCTGTGATATTCCATGTTCCGGCAGTTTCAAGACCATCTGGCATTTCGCCGTTAAGCGTAGTGATTCTAAAGCTGCCCCAATCAAGATCCCTAACTAACGGCATATAATAAAGCTGATCTTCAGGAACATAAGTATGCTTTACGTCAGTTGTGAAATTCACTGAAAATCTGACAGGTGTAGTTTCAGGAATGCCCTGGTGTTCATCACTCTTATAGTGACTGTCTACCCATGACTGACTTTTCCACTCGCCAGCAATCTTATATTCCATAGTAACCTGTGGATTCATCTTACTGATGTCGTAGTACTTGTCATCGTCAGCATCTGCCTGTGGAGCTGCAGCACGTCCCAGATCCTCTGTTACAGGAGCATTGTAATCACCGTCTTCATCACCTGCGTTGTCACCGCCCTGAATGTCATCTGTTGACTGTGTCGCAACTGGTACGCTCTGATTTTCACCCGCAAAGGCCATAATCGACGTGTTAGTACACGTGAATACCATTACGAATGCCATAATCAGCGCTAGCGTTTTGCTTCTCCAATTACGTTTCTTCATCCTTGTCCTCCAATTTTAACTAAATAAACTTACCAAACAAATTAAAAATGGCTACACAAAAATAATGTGCAGCCAGTCAATCATTTCTCTGAATGAGTTTTAGACACTTAAGCTTTGCGTCCCCGCCTTTCGACGGGTTTGCCAAAAATTGTTTCCATGTAAAATTATTTTATAAATTCTACCATATTTTTTGGCAATCCTACAATTTATTTAGAAATTAGTGAATTTATTTTTGAAACAAAAGTTTACCCCTTATGCTGCCTTTAACAACAGCACCGAACCTTCTGGAGTCAGTTGAATGTTCACGGTTATCTCCCATTACGAAATACTTGCCCGCTTCAACCTTATACGGATAAGTAATATGCGCCGACTGTTCACTTAGATCCGGCCATGTTACACCCTGAATATACGGCTCGTCAAGCTTCTGTCCATCAACATAAACATTACCTTCTCTAATATCTATAGTTTCGCCTTCTGTCGCGATTATTCTCTTAACGTATCTATCGCCAGACGGCATCTTTATGGCAACGATATCGCCCTTCTCATAATCATTCCCCACTCTCAGATAACCAACGAGCTGACTATCCTTTAATGTAGGTACCATTGATTGACCATCTACGCGGGATGTTCCAACAATAAAAAGCAGCGCTGCAACTACCAGTGCCGCCGTGATTACTACAATCTCAAAAGTTCTGATCCACTCGAACTTCTTCTTATCATATTTGCCGAATTTTCTCGCTTTCGCCATTGCGCAATTTCCTTTCCAGATTACTGGATTCATTATACCACGACATATAGTGTTTTCACAAAATAAAAAGGGCCTGGCTGATACCAGCCAGGCCCTTTAATTTTGTCTTTTAGCTACTGATTGCCTTCGCTAACATCAGCATCTGGACCTTCCTTAAGCTCATCGAGCTGGTCTTCCAGTTCGTTGACTTTGTGCTTAAGCTTTCTGTCTCTGATGATGAATATAACAATTACTGCTATCAGTATGATAGCTGCGGGCAGGTCCCATCCGCAAAATCCTAATAATGTATGATGATGCATATCTTACCTACCTTTCTGAAGCAGCTGGATTATTAGCAGCTTCCATTTCTTCAGCATATCTTTCGCGCTTCTTTTCGTTACGATCGTCTCTGTTCTTCTGCTTAGCGATGTGTACTGCAGCGATAATGATCATCACTATCAGTACTAAGAACGCCAGTAAAGTCCAAAGACAGATGCCGTATGTGTTATGAATTGTTTCATGTAATCCGAACATTGCTTTTTACCTCCGTTTTCTTTAATAGTGATTTACATTATTCGAGCCCTTCGCCGTTAGTGATCTCATCGATCTCTTCCTGAAGTTCGAAGATTCTCTTCTGACGCTTCTTCATATCATAAGTATAAGCGATCAGGAGGATCATTGCAATCAGCATGATAATCAGGTGCAGGATACAGCAGTATTCGTCGAGAATTTCATTACCGATAGGTGTGTTATTATCAACGATTCTCTGAACATTGACATCTGGATCAGTTGGATCATCTGGATCAACTGGTGGATTTGATCCAGGGCCAGGGCCAGGGCCAGGGCCAGGTGCAGGTGCTGTTACTCTCAAAATACCAAGCTCTTCTACGATGCTGTAGTCAGTTTCAGCTGCAGTCTGGTCAAATACTAATGTGTAAGTATTAAGTGACTTACCAATCTTAGTCCTGCTACCAGTTACTGTGAATGTAGCTGTTTCATCGCCAACATATCCTGTTACGCTTCCGCCTGCTGTTAATGGCTTTTTGTTTGCTCTTCTAGTTGCACTTTCTGTCTTAACAGTCAGTGGTGTAGGAAGAATTTCGATTGTGTCATTAACGTATCTGATCTTGAGCTTTGAAGTTACGTCTTCGTTTTCTCCGTTTACGATCACGAGTTTATCGCAGTCTGCCTTAACAACGCCTTCACTTACGTGAGTTGCACTGTCGTTTGATTCTGCGGTTTCAACTCTGTAGCCTTCTGGCAATTCGTGACCAGTAAGCGCTACTTCTGAATCAGATGCAGCAACTTCTTTACCGAATGTTACTTCTACAGTTGCTCTATGAGTCTTACCGTCATATACGAACTTGCCGCCTGTAGTTGTTACTACGATTTCTTCTTGAGTTTCAATTACTACCAGTAAGCCAAGTACTTCTTCTACGATTTTGTAGTTAGTTTCCTTAGCTGTGCCCCAAGTGATTTCGTAATTGTTTTCAGTATGGCCAACCGTCGTACGTGAACCAATACCCTTGATAGTTGCTGTTTCATTCTTAACTAAGCCTGAGATTGTAGCATTTTCATTTGTGAGCGGATTTTTGTCGTAAACCTTAGTTGCGCCTTCAGTTTTAACCTTCAGAGGAGCTGGTGTGATCTGGTAGCTTTCTGTGAAGCTATCTTTATAGTTTCCTTTACCATTGATTTCAACGATGATTTCACCAGTTACATTTGTGAAGTCGTCTGTTGGATAAGTTACTGTGTAGTCCTCACCTTCAACCAGAGTCTTGCCAGTTTCCGTATCCTTAACAACTGGGATCCACTTATGTGCATCGCCGTCATATGTTACGTCTGATGGCTTATTAACTGTGATTCCCTTGTCTGAAGGATCATCTGGATCTACTGGAACGATTGACTTAGGAGTTACTGTCAGAGTACCAAGTTCTTCTACTGGCTTCTGATAGTTGCTTTCCTTAGCTGTTCCCCACTTAAGTTCATAAGTGTTCTGGCAGCTGCCCTCTTCAGTCTGTGAACCAGTTGTCTTGAATTCTACTGTTTCGCCATCAACGATTCCGATGATTTCGCCTCCTGCTGTGAGCGGCTTGGTGTCGTAAACCTTAGTTGCGCTATAAGTTTCAACCTTCAGAGGAGCTGGTGTGATCTTGTAAGTCTTGATGAATGAACCAGTGTAGTTTCCGTTAGGATCTGCAGTGATTGTTACTCTGATTTCGCCAGTGTTTGTGAAATCTGTAGTATTGTACTTAACTGTGTATTCGCTTGTTGGAATGGTCTTGCCAGTTTCCTTATCGCTGAGTGTTGGATTCCACTGGTGTGTATTACCATCGTAAACATAATTTGATGGGCTATCACACTGTGCACCGTTCGTACCGTTAGCTGGGTTAACTGGTGGATCAACTGGTGGTTCATCGCCAGGATCAATTCCTGGAACGATTGACTTAGGAGTTACTGTCAGAGTACCTACTGTTTCTTCAACTGTGTAGTTTGATTCCTTAGCAGTACCGTCCCAAGTGATTTCGTAAGTGTTCTTGCTGTTTCCAACATTAGTCTGTGAACCAGTTGTTGCAAAGTCTGCAGTCTCTTCCTTAACGAATCCTTCAATTGTACCTTCTGCTGTAAGAGCTGTTCCATCGTAAGTCTTGCTAGCATCTGGTGTTACTACTGTCAGTGTAGCTGGTGTAACCTTG
This sequence comes from Bacillota bacterium, assembly GCA_029006195.1. Classification (GTDB taxonomy): domain Bacteria; phylum Bacillota; class Clostridia; order Peptostreptococcales; family Anaerovoracaceae; genus Lentihominibacter. The sequence goes on along the minus strand of JAQXGH010000053.1, from coordinate 9,292 downwards.
ATTGTGTCATCAACATACTTAATGTTGAGTTCTTCAGTTACATCTTCGCCTTCAGCGTTTCTGATGATGAGCTTGTCAGCTGTTACTGTCTTTTCACCGTCATCAACAGCCTTAACTGTTGTTGTTGTTTCTGCAACTTCTACTGTGTAACCTTCTGGAACTGTGCCAACTGTTACAGTACCCTTATGATCATCACCGTCATAAGTGAATTCGCCACCTGTTGTTGTTACTACGATTTCATCCTTTGACTGAGTTACTGTCAGCTTACCGATAGTTTCGGCAACTGTGTAGTCTGTAGCCTTTGCAGTCTTATCGAATACTAATGAGTAAGTGTTGTCACTTGTTCCGACCTTAGTCTGTGAACCAGTTGTTTCGAATGTTGCTTCTTCGTCGCCAATGAAGCCTTCGATTGTACCTTCTGCTGTGAGGGCCTTACCATCGTAAACCTTTGATTCTGTTGGAGTTACAACTGTCAGTGTTGCTGGGTTGATCTTGATGCTTCCGTCTACCTTCTTGATGTTCAGCTTAGCTGTTACATCTTCGCCGTCTGCATTCTTGATTACCAGAACATCAGCTGTTGCTGTAACTGTTCCTTCCGCTACATGTATAGCTGTTGCTGTTGATTCAGCCTTTTCTAATGTGTATCCAGCTGGCAGTGCGCTTACTTCTACTGTTGCACCCTGTGGTGTTCCATCGTAAGTCTTAGTGCCGCCTGTTGTTGTTACTGTGATTTCTCCAGCGTATTCACTTACTGTCAGAGTACCAACTGTTTCATCTACTGTGTAGTCTGATTCAGCTGCTGTTCCATCGAACTTCAGGCTGTAAGTGTTGTCGCTTGAACCAACAACTGTCTGGCTGCCTGTTGTTTCGAATGTAGCTGTTTCTTCGCCGATGAATCCTGTAATTGTACCTTCTGCTGTGAGAGCCTTACCATCGTAAGTCTTGTTAGCATCTGGTGTTACTACTGTCAGTGTTGCTGGGTTGATCTTGATGCCGCCATCTACGTATCTGATATTCAGATCTGATGTTACATCTTCGCCCTTGGCATTCTTGATTACGAGTACGTCAGCTGTTGCTGGAACTGTTCCTTCTGCTACGTGTGTAGCTGTTGCTGTTGATTCAGCCTTTTCTAATGTGTATCCAGTTGGCAGCTTGCCTACTGTTACTGTAGCTCCATGAGCTGTTCCGTCATAAGTGAATTCGCCGCCTGTTGTTGTTACTACGATTTCATCCTTTGACTGAGTTACTGTCAGAGCACCAACTGAACCTTCAACTGTGTAGTCTGATTCAGCTGCTGTCTTGTCGAATACTAATGTGTAAGTATTATCGCTTGTACCAACATCTGTCTGGCTACCTGTTGTCTTGAATGTTGCTGTTTCGTTATTTACGAAACCTTCGATTGAACCTTCCTTAGTAAGTGGAGTACCATCATATACCTTGCTAGCATCTGGTGTTTCAACTGTCAGTGTAGCTGGGTTGATCTTGATGCTTCCGTCTACCTTCTTGATGTTCAGCTTAGCTGTTACATCTTCACCTTCAGCATTTCTGATGATCAGCTGATCAGCTGTTGCTGTAACTGTTCCTTGAGCTACGTGTGTAGCTGTTGCTGTTGATGCAGCCTTTTCTAATGTGTATCCAGCTGGCAGTGTGCTTACTTCTACTGTTGCACCCTGTGGTGTTCCATCGTAAGTCTTAGTGCCGCCTGTTGTTGTTACTGTGATTTCTTCAGTTGATTCACTTACTGTCAGAGTACCAACTGTTTCGTCAACTGTGTAGTTGCTTTCAGCTGCAGTTCCGTCGAATACTAATGAGTAAGTATTGTCACTTGAACCAACTGCTGTCTGCGTACCTGTTGTCTTGAATGTTGCAGTTTCGTTTGCTACGAAACCTTCGATTGAACCTTCTGCTGTAAGAGCTGTTCCATCGTAAGTCTTGTTAGCATCTGGTGTAACTACTGTCAGTGTTGCTGGTGTAACCTTGATTGTGTCATCAACATACTTGATGTTGAGATCTTCAGTTACATCTTCGCCTTCAGCGTTTCTGATCACAACATGGTCAGCTGTAACGTTCTTTTCGCCTTCAGCAACGTTCTTAACTGTTGTTGTTGATTCAGCTACTTCTACTGTGTAGCCTTCTGGCAGAGTTCCAACTGTTACTGTTCCCTTATAATCTAAGCCATCATATGTGAATTCGCCGCCCTTAGTTGTGATTACGATTTCATCTGTTGACTGAGTTACTGTCAGGGTACCAACTGTTTCGTCAACTGTGTAGTCGCTTTCAACTGCTGTTCCATCGAATACTAATGAGTAAGTATTGTTACTTGAGCCAACTGCTGTCTGTGAACCAGTTGTTGCGAATGTTGCAGTTTCGTTTGCTACGAAACCTTCGATTGAACCTTCTGCTGTGAGAGCCTTACCATCGTAAACCTTATCAGCATCTGGTGTTACTACTGTCAGTGTAGCTGGGTTGATCTTGATTGTGCCATCTACATATGTAATTCCAGTCAGTCTGCTTGTTACATCTTCACCCTTCGCATTCTTGATTACCAGAACGTCAGCTGTTGCTGGAACTGCTCCTTGAGCTACGTGTGTAGCTGTTGCTGTTGATGCAGCCTTTTCTAATGTGTAGCCAGCTGGCAGTGTGCTTACTTCTACTGTTGCTCCATGAGCCTGACCGTCGTAAGTGAATGTACCGCCTGTTGTTGTTACTGTGATTTCTCCAGCGTATTCAGTTACTGTCAGATCTCCGAGAGTTTCCTTAGCTGCTGGAACTGTGTAGCCGTCTACCAGACTGAGTTCTACGTTGTAGTTTGAAGCCTTTGCAGTATAGTTTTCGCCTTCGTGGAGGATGTCTCCGAAGATGAGCTTATATGTGTTCTTGCTTGTTCCTACTTCTGTCTGCTTACCTGTAGCTACCTTACCGAATGTTTCGCCGTCAACGATACCAGTTACTGTTACGTCGTTATTAGTAAGAGCTTTGCCATCGTATACCTTTGTTGCGCCGCCTGTTACTACTGTAACATCCTTCTTGTTTACTGTGATTGTGCCTGGGATCTTATTTACGTTCAGCTTAGCTGTTACATCTTTGCCCTGAGCGTTCTTGATAACCAGAGTATCGCAATCTGCAGTCTTAGTACCGGCATCTGTAAGTGTTGCTGATGATGTTGCTGTTTCTACAGTGTAGCCATTAGGTAATCCTGTTACTTCAACAGTTGCACCGTGTGGTAATCCGTCGTATGTAGCAGTTTCGCCTGTTGTAGTTACTACGATCTGGTCAGCGTATTCAGTTACTGTCAGAGTACCTACTGATTCGTTTACTGTGTAGTCAGTTTCAACCGCTGTACCGTTCCAAACGATTTCATAAGTATTATCACTTGAACCTACTGCAGTCTGTGAACCAATTGTATTGAATGTTGCTGTTTCTGTAACTTCATCTACTGTTACGAAACCTGTGATAGTACCTTCCTTAGTAAGTGGAGTACCATCATATACCTTGCTATCACTTGGAGTTGTTACTGTCAGTGTAGCTGGGTTGATCTTGATTGTGTCGTTTACCTTATGGATATTCAGCTTAGCTGTTACATCTTCGTCTGCAGCGTTTTTGATTACCAGAACGTCAGCTGTTGCTGGAACTGTTCCTTCTGCTACATGTGTAGCTGTTGCTGTTGATTCAGCCTTTTCTACTCTGTAGCCTGTTGGCAGTGTGCTTACGCTTACTGTTGCTGTAAGAGCTGTACCGTCGTAAGTCTTTTCGCCGCCTGTTGTTGTTACTGTGATTTCTCCAGCGTATTCAGTTACTGTCAGAGTACCAACTGTTGGATTTACTGTGTAGTCAGTTGCTTCTGCAGTCTTATCAAATTTTAATGTGTAAGTATTGCTGCTTGAACCAACTGCTGTCTGTGAACCAGTTACTGCGAATGTAGCTGTTTCGTTATTTACAAAACCTTCGATTGAACCTTCCGCTGTGAGAGCTTCGCCATCGTAAGTCTTGCTAGCGCTCTGAGTTGTTACTGTGAGCTCTACTGGTGTGATTGTGATGCTGCCAGTATTCTTAGTAATGTTCTTGAATGCCTTAGTAACATCCTTACCATCGCTTACTCTTATGATTTTGAAAGTATCAACGTTTGCTGGAACTGTTCCTTGTGCTACATGTGTAGCCTCAGCATTTGATGTTGCTTCTGCTCTGTAACCTTCTGGGAGTCCAGTTACTTCAACTTCTACACCGTGAGCATCGCCATCATATGGAACTGTAACTGTCTTAGGGGTTGCTACGATAGCATCTTCCTTTTCTGTGATAGTCAGAGTACCGAGGCTTTCTGAAACAGTGTAGTCGCTTTCAGCTGCTGACTTATCAAATGTAAGTGTATAAGTGTTAGTGCTTGAGCCAACTTCTATCTGTGAACCAGTTACTGTGAATGTAGCTGTTTCGTTATCAATGTAACCTGTTACTTCGCCAGGAGCTGTGAGAGCTTCGCCTGTGTAAAGTTCGCTAGCGCTGTCAGTTGTTACTGTCAGAGTAGCTGGTGTGATTGTGATGCTGCCGTTGTTTCTAGTGATGTTTGTGAAGTGGCTTGTTACATCTAAGCCAGCTGCATTCTTTATCACGAGGCTGTCACATGTTGCTTCCTTAGAATCAGCTACGTGTGTGCCCTTAGCATTTGATGATGCTTCTGCTGTGAAGCCTTCTAGACCTTCAATACCTTCAAGACCTTCAACTGTCACTGTTACACCATGCTCTGCGCCATCGTATACGCCATTATATGAACCAACGTTTACAGTGATCGGCATGTCGAAGTTCTTAACTTCCAGAGTACCAAGATTGTAAGTGATGTTGTAGTTTCCTGGAATTGTGTTGTCGTTCCATTCAACCTTAGCTGTGTTCTCTGCTGTGCCAACTTCAGTGATTGTGCCATCGCCTGTTACTGTAGCGCCTTCACCTTCTGCAAAGCCTGTAGCCGTTGCGCCATCAGCCTTTGTGAGAGGGTATCCGTCCCAGTACTTAACAGCGCTTGCTGTTGTTACTGTCAGTGGAGCTGGTGTGATTTTTACGTTAGCAACACTCTTGCCATCTACGTATGAAATCTGTGATTCAACAGTCTCGTCATTTCTAGTTACTGTTACAACAGGAGTTACACTTGTTGTACCAACGTTCTTTCTGCCATCCTGGCCGAAGACAACGTCTACAGAGTAACCGGCTGGAGCCGTAACTACTGGAGGTTTAGCTTCAGCAGCTGTGTGCTTCTTACCATCATATACCTTAGTGACATCATTAAGGTCGATCGTGATCTTAGGAGTACATGTTACTGTTACTACCAGTGGATTATTAGAATTAGGAGTGTCTCCCTTAGTGAAGTCAACTACTACTGATGGTGGTACGTCGTATCCTTCTGGTGGATTATCCAGAGGAACTGTCATTGTATCTTTGTACTTGCCTTCGTCTGAAGGGTCGTTGTTTCCTGAAGGACCAGCGCCGATTACGTTACCATTTGGATCCTTATAAACAACCTTATAATATTCTTTATGTGGAGTTGTGTAGATGAATACTACTTCGTTTTTACTAGGATCTGCAGAAAGTGTTACTTCCTTATAAAGCTTATCTGGGATGTAATTTGCATAGTCTCCTGTCAAAGTAGGCGCTTTCTCAGTAATTTTGTCACCAATGTAAGCTTCTTTAATTACAGGATTGCCAATAGTAATTTCTTGGCCATCAACAATCGCCTTTGTTGTTACTGTATATTCAACTTCCTGTGATAATTCCCAAAGAGCCTTAACTGTGTAGTTAGCTTCTACAGTCATGCCTGCATTGAACGGACGATTCTGATTTCCGTCAACGAACCAGCCGAGGAACTTGTAGCTTCCTTCTGCTGTTGCTCTGTTAGCAGGTGTTGCTGGAATCTTATCGCTAGCGATTGTCTGTCCGCCTACAACGTCCTTAACTACAACGTTTGCTGGCTGATCGCCCTTATCTGATGCATCGCCATAGTTGTAATCGAATGTTACGTCGAATGACTGAGGTGCCCACTTAGCGTAAACCTGTACGTTGTTGTTAGGCATTGTTGTTTTTTCGAAGTCAAATGGAACTGAACAAGCCTTGTCAGCGTACCAACCCTGGAATTCGTAGTACTTTGCGAGACCAGCAGGTCTATTTGGTGTGTAATTATATCCTTCCACCTTGTTGAGTGGAGTTGTGTACTTAACAGTCTTAGTTGCGTCTACACTATTGTAATTGAAGTAGCTTAAAGTATGAGTCTTAAGTGTACTTGCGATGTAAACAGGATATCTAGATGTTTGTTTTCCATCACTAACGTTTGACTTATCTCTCCATGTGCTTGCCTTTGTTAAGTCTTCAGAAGTACTGCCTGTTGTGTACTTATAAAGGTCATAGCCTTCATACTTTTCATGGATAGTTAAGGTTCCGCCACTTGTCTTAACGTCACTTACTTCCTTAAACGATCCATCCCACTGTTCGTTATAGTAATGTACGTGACTATTTCCTGTAGTTCCACTGCCGTAGAAATTACAAGTAATTACTGTGCCATCTGATGCCTTCTGATTATCCTTATTATTTGCATATCCTGCAGTTGTGAAATCGTATGAAGTTAACAGTATACAGCCTGATCCACTACCAGAAGATCCATTATATGATGAATGCCAATAGTGATCTGTTCTCCATTCAGTAAATGGTGCACCATAGAGGCCCTTGTGACTTGAATCTACTACCCAGCTACCATCCCACCAGCCAGATGACTGATATAAGTAGAAGTTTACTGTACAAACCTTACGATCATAGTAAACATTTACTACTGTTGTTCCATCTGGTGCTACTTCGATGTTCGCGTCAGTCTTTTTATCGTTGTAATCAAAACCCTTATATGACTGAGTGTTTGAACCTGAAACTGTGCTTCCTGCTAATGCAGTCTTTGTTTCTGATGTAGCGTAGTCATATGTTTTCTGAGCATCTGATGCATTGACAGCATCAGTTACCTTCTGCTTCCAGTAGTTGATTGTATAGTTTACAGTCTTTGCTTCCCACTGTGCATAAAGTGTAACTGTGTTTCCATCCTTGAAGATTCCTTCGAGAATCTGGTTAGCATTTACTGTGATATCGCTATCGATAGCAGTACCTGAACCATCAGCTTTTGTCTTCCAGCCCAGGAAGTTATAACCAGTCTTTGTTGGAGCTTCAACTGCCAGTGTATCGCCAATTGATCCAGCCTGTGAATCTATAAAGGATCCGCCCTGTGAATCGAAGTTTACAGTGTATCTGATTGCCTTGTAAGGAATAGTAACTGTTGCGCCGTCAGCGTCGATCAGCATCTGTGAGAATCCCTTAGGCTCATAACCAACTTCCTTCTTAGCGTTTGCATCAGTGTATGTGCCAACCTTGCCGCTAAGTTCTTCTGTTACATCATCCTTACCTTCAGGGAAATCATGAATTACTGTGTAATTTACTGTTTTTGCTTTGTAAACAACATTGATTGTAGTGTCGTTTTCGATCCTAACAGTATAGCTTTCTGATACTGTTTTGCCATCGATTGTTGCTGTATATCCTGCGATTGCTGGGATTGCAACAGTCTTTTCAGTGCCTTCTCTAACGTCATCATAGTATGAGTTACGGAGACGCGCACCGCCTTCATCAATGTAGTTTACTGCGATTGAATAGTACTTTGCAGGGTCAACTGTGCCCGTACCCGGCTCTGGGTCCTCGCCTTCTTCACTGCCTTCGCCTTCAGTACCATCACCGCCTTCGCCTTCGTTTACAAATGTAACAGCTACTGTAGCATTGCTACTAGCTGTGAATTCATAAACAACGCCGTTTGGTGAGAGTGTGTTGCCATCAGCTCTAACTGTGTCAACCCTCTTACCTCTAGCTTCGTCAACGACCTTGAATGACACCTTGTCACCCTTCTTTACTTTGATCGAGTCGTTGTTTTCGTACTTGCCCGCTTTGTCGTTTGGGCTGATAACCTCAATGTTACCAAATTCTGAAGAGAATGTTACTTTGACCTCTTCGTCCTGTTCTGGAGCTGGGTCATTAGCTACTTCTCCAGTGTTTGCAACGTCTTCACCTACAGGTGATTCGCCGCCTTCAGTACCTTCACTACTACCGTTTGAATCCTCACTTTCAATTGTGATGTTCTGTTTTTCGGTCTGCGTAGGTGCAGGTGCTGGAGTTGTTTGCTCTACTTTTGGAGCTGGTGCACTAGAACCGCCACCTTCTTCTTCATTAGCCAGCAACGAATTGCCTGCTGTAAAAGTTAAGGTAGTGGCTACTAAAGCAACAGTCAGAAGTATAGCAATCAATTTTCTGAACTTGTTCATTTCTGTGCCTCCACTTTTTGAATATAACTTTTCATAAATGTCCTTAAAGCCATGGCCGTTAATCCACCCAGCCTTAGCCTTATTAGCAATTAATTGATGTTATGATGACCATTATTTTGGCTGTTGACCAATAAATTACTTGTATATATATAAAGTGTTGACTAGGATCAAAAAAGGTTCACTAAATGCCTGGTTTTTATGCTTTTTCGGACTTTTTATTTTAAAAAATTTTGAGCATTAAAGGTGGTTTTGGCGAGGCGCGTAAGATAATGGGCAGCTGTGCTTTTTAGGACTTTTTTACGGTATTGTTTGGTGATTAGATTGTAGCTTTTGTACGATTTCGTTTCGCTATTTAGAGGTTTGCCGTGAGCATAGTCGAAAAGTTTCTCTATATTTACGAAACCTTCGACAAACAAGGTTTGTGACAAAATAAAGAAGAGACTCTCTTGAGTCTCATGTTTAACTATCTAGAAGTGTTTTAACTTCGCTGACTGATAGACTTATTATTTCGGCGATTTCTTCGATAGGCATGCCTTTAGCTGCTAAGGCGCTGGCTGTTTGCTTATTTGCTGCGGCCATGCCTATTGACTTGCCTTCGGCAATGCCTATTGATTTGCCTTCGGCGATGCCTATGCTCTTGCCTTCGGCGATGCCTTTCTTAATGCCATTTTCTACTCCTTCTGCGAAGGCCTCTTTTCGGGCTTTATTCTCTCTTATCAGAATTTCCTGCTCGAGTGTCATGATTTGTACCACCCTTTCTCCTGAATTCCATCCATCTATGCTTTCATCAAGCGTTTCAATGAATTCATCACCTGGTGTGACTGATTCTGTGTTTACATATTTGAACAACGTTCTAAGTGGCATCGGAACCGTCTGCTCAGCTGCTTTGCTGTTCAGTATTATTGTATAACTTTCGTCCCCTAATGGCAATTTGTTTACAGGATCATATCTCAGGAATTTGTAAATGGGTT
>JAQXGH010000052.1 GCA_029006195.1 Bacillota bacterium | reverse complement strand
AAGACAATCGCTGAGATAGTAAAAACCAAGCCGTCTTATATAACGATTGAAGACTTAAATGTAAGAGGAATGATGAAAAACCGTCATCTTTCAAAAGCAGTTGCATCACAGAAGTTTTATGAATTTAAAGTAAAGCTCCAGGATAAATGTAACGAAAACGGTATTGAACTCAGAGTTGTAGACAGATGGTATCCATCATCCAAAATCTGCCACTGCTGCGGTTCTGTCAAGAAAGATTTAAAGCTCTCAGACAGAATCTATAAATGCAGTTGCGGGTATATCGAGGATAGAGATTTCAATGCCGCTCTAAATATGAAAGATGCTAAAACTTATGAAATTGCATAATTAAACGCAAACATAAGCATGTGCCGAAGGCTATTTCGGGAATTAACGACTGTGGAGTGTACAAGGACCTGTTAGTAGATATGATTTCGGTCAATCAAAAGCATACACGATGAAGCAGTAAGTAGAACTCGCGAGAGCCTACATTATCTCGATGTGAGTATATATACACACATTTTGAGTGGCAGGGTTGTTTTAAGGCTCGCTTTGTGATATCATTTTAAGAATGGGGAGACACCCATGGATTAAAAATAATATTTCTTAGGGAGAGATTATATGGATACAATAGTTAATACTTTATTAAAATTCTGTGATCAGACTGGTTTTGCCAGTTGCCATTATCAGAATGTAATCATGATTATAGTAGCGCTGTTCTTCTTATACCTGGCTATCAAGCATGGGTTCGAACCGCTGCTTCTCGTTCCGATCTCATTCGGAATGTTACTTGCTAACCTGCCAATGACAGGCGTTTTCCTCGAATCTGTGATTCATGCGGGAATAACAAACTCAAATCAGCTTGCTGATGCGGGCATATTATCGATATTCTATATGCTTAAACCGGTACTGCCATCCCTCATATTCCTGGGAGTAGGTGCTATGACAGACTTCGGACCGCTCATTGCAAATCCTAAGTCGCTGCTTATGGGTGCGGCGGCTCAGCTGGGTATTTTCTTCGCATTCTTCGCAGCTATCGCGCTGGGATTCAATGCGCAGGAAGCTGGCTCAATCGGTATCATCGGCGGAGCTGATGGTCCTACAGCAATTTACCTGACTACTAAGCTGGCGGATCATCTGCTTGGACCTATCGCGGTTGCGGCATATTCATACATGGCATTAGTTCCTGTAATTCAGCCTCCGATCATGAAACTCATGACTACAGAGGAAGAAAGAAAGATAAAGATGCAGCAGCTTAGAGTGGTATCTCAGAGAGAGAAGATCCTGTTCCCTATCGCTGTAACGATCGTAATAGCACTGATGCTGCCATCAGTTGCACCGCTTGTAGGCATGCTCATGCTGGGTAACCTTCTTAAGGAATGCGGACGTACAACTAGACTGGCAGAAACTGCATCAACTTCACTTTCAAACATTCTGGTTATTCTTCTGGGTACATGTGTTGGTGCATCAGCAACAGGCGAAACATTCATCTCAGTTAAGACTATCCTTATCGTAGTGATCGGTATCTTCGCATTCGCATTCGGTACTTTCGGCGGACTTCTTATCGCTAAGATTATGAATAAGGTGAGCAGAACTCCTATTAATCCGCTTATCGGATCAGCAGGTGTTTCAGCAGTTCCTATGGCTGCCCGTGTATCACAGGTTGAAGGTCAGAAGGCTGACCCATCAAACTTCCTGCTTATGCACGCTATGGGACCTAACGTTGCAGGTGTAATCGGCTCAGGTGTAGCAGCTGGTATCATGCTCTGCATGTTCGGTGGATATTAATTAACCGATGAAACTTTTGGAAATTTTAGACTGATATTAAATGAGTCAGAGGGCCCTGCGCTCCTTGACTCATTTATTTATATATAGTAAACTGAACAGGTAAAATTTAGTAAAGTAAATCAGGGGAGCCGAGAGGCTGAGAGTAAGTTTTGACTTTGACCCTAGAACCTGTTGGATAATGCCATCGTAGGAAGATTGACACGTAATATTTAATTTACGAAATACAGCGCTTGCATTATGCAGGCGCTTTTTGTTTGACAGAAAAAGATTTACTTTTCGCTTATGGCTGCTGCGCCAGGAAAGGAGAAAAAATGAATACAAGTATAGCAATCCAGATCCTGCCAAATGTTCTGGAAGAAGACGAACTCATCAGAATCGTTGACGAAGTAATCGATTACATCAAGTCAACTGGTTACAACTATTATGTTGGACCATTCGAAACAACTGTTGAAGGTGACTATGACGGTCTTATGGAAATCGTTAAGAACTGCCAGATCGTAGCTGCTAAGGCTGGCTGCGAATCAATGAGCACTTACGTTAAGATCGCTTACAAGCCTGAAGGTGATGTTTTAACTATCGATAAGAAAGTAACCAAGCACCACATCTAAGAAGATGAAGAGCATTTATAACAAATTACCGGCAGTTATCGCACTGCTAATAATACTGCTCATCTGGCTTTTGATATCAGAATTTGAAATCGTTCCGGCATACATGCTCCCGTCACCAATTGACGTAGGAAAGGTGTTTATAGGAGACATAGATACAATACTCATGCACTCCGTTGTAACGCTTCAGGAGACGATTTACGGCCTTCTGCTGGGTATTATTTTGGCCTTTATCATTGCTACTGTCATGGATAGATTCATAATCCTCGATAAGGCATGTTATCCGCTCATAGTAATTACTCAGACAATACCGACTATCGCCATCGCGCCTCTTCTGGTTTTATGGATGGGATTCGGAATGGCGCCTAAGATCGCACTGGTAGTAATAACAACATTCTTCCCGATCGCAATCGGACTGCTTGACGGATATAAGAGCGTGGATATAGATTCTCTTGACCTGATGAGATCAATGGGGGCAAACAGACTGCAGATATTCAGACACGTTAAACTTCCTGCAGCGCTGCCGCATTTCTTCTCGGGACTTCAGATCTCATCATCATATGCCGTAGTAGGCGCTGTTGTCGCTGAATGGCTGGGCGGATTCGAAGGTCTGGGCGTTTACATGACAAGAGTTAAGAAGGCTTATGCCTTCGACAAGATGTTCGCAGTAATAATATTTATAGTAATTATAAGCCTCCTGCTCATGCTTGTAGTCAAGGCTATACGCAGGGCTTCAATGCCATGGGAGGCTGTTGCTAGAGAAAAGGACAATTAAAAGGAGTATTTAAATATGAATAAGAAAATTAAAGTATTCGCTTTAATGGCTATGTGTGCTGTTATGGCATTTTCATTAACTGCCTGCGGATCAGGCAGCTCAGAAGGTAGCGATGACGGCCTTACTAAGGTTACATTCTGCCTGGACTGGACACCTAATACAAATCATACTGGAGTTTATGTCGCACAGGCTAATGGCTACTACGAAGAAGCAGGCCTGGATGTTGAAATCGTTCAGCCGCCAGAAGATGGCGCTGCAGTAATGTGCGCATCAGGCGAAGCTCAGTTCGCAGTAGGAGCTCAGGATACTATGGCTCCGGCTCTTGACCAGGAAGAACCTCTGGGAATTACAGCTGTTGCAGGCATCCTCCAACACAACACATCAGGTATCATCTCAAGAAAGGGTGATGGTATCGAATCAGCTAAGGGTCTGTCAGGAAGAACATATTCAACATGGGAATCACCAACAGAACTGGCTATGCTTAAGGACGTAGTTGAAAAGGATGGCGGCGACTTCGATTCAATCAAGCTCATCCCTAACACAATCACTGATGAACCAGCTGCACTGGCTGCTAACCAGACTGACGCTATCTGGGTATTCGAAGGCTGGGGCGTAATCAACGCTGACGTAGAAAAGGTTCCTGTAGATTTCTGGAGATTCTCAGATATCAGTGAAGAACTGGACTACTACACTCCTATCATCATCGCTAACAATGACTTCCTCGAAAACGATCCGGAAACTGCTAAGGCATTCATGGAAGCAACTCAGAAGGGCTACGAATTCGCAATCGAAAATCCAGATGAAGCTGCTGACATTCTGATCGCAGGCGATAACACAGGTTCACTTGAAGGTTCAGAAGAACTGGTTAAGAAGAGCCAGGAATGGATCTCAAAGGAATACGCAGCCGACGCTGAAAAGTGGGGCGTAATCGATGAAAACAGATGGAATGCCTTCTACTCATGGCTCTATGAAAACGATCTCACAGATACAGATCTGACAGGTAAGGGATTCTCAAACAACTACCTTCCTCAGTAGGAAATATCGATGAAATACTTAAAGGCAGAAAGTATAACAAAAAGATTCGGTGAAAAGACTATAATCGATGATATAAATATCGAGCTAAAACACGGAGAACTGGTATCACTTCTGGGTGTTTCAGGATCTGGTAAAACTACTCTTTTCAATATCATTTCAGGACTTCTGAAACCAGAAGAAGGAAGAGTAGTTCTGGACGATGAGGATATAACAGGAAAGCCAGGTAAAATCAGCTACATGCTCCAAAAAGACATGCTGCTTGCTCATAAGAAAATCATCGATAATGTTTCTTTGCCTTTAGTTCTTAAGGGTAAGAGCAAGGCGGAGGCCAGAGCTGCAGCTGATGGACTCTTTGAGGAATTCGGACTCGAAGGCGCTCAGATGAAGTATCCCAGCCAGCTTTCCGGCGGCATGAGACAGAGGGCTGCACTCCTTAGGACCTATATGGCTTCAAACGGAGTGGCACTTCTTGACGAGCCTTTTAGCGCCCTTGACACTATCACTAAAAGCCAGATACACAAGTGGTATCTGGATGTAATGAGACAGATAGACCTGTCAACTATCTTCATCACGCACGATATCGATGAAGCTATTCTCCTGTCCGACAGAATTTATATACTGAGCGGGCAGCCGGGTAAAATCACCGAAGAAATCGTAATAAAAGAACCTAAGCCAAGAAGGGATGATTTCTCTCTTAGCGATGAGTTCCTGAATTACAAGAGATATATAATTTCTAAATTATAGAATATTGCACGCCCTTGCTAGTATGCTTGGGCGTGTTTTTGTGAATTGATTAACGTTTTATGGTATACTTTATTAATAAAAATTTAATAAATGCTAAAAGGAGAAACTAGAATGGCTAGAAGGAAGAGACTTGGTAAGAAGATAACGGCACTTGTTGCGTCATTCATGCTGGTGACTGCATTGGTGCCTGAATTTGTTTTTGCAGAAAGCCAGCTGGTGACAGAGGACAATGTTACAGAGGCTGACGTTACAGAGAAGACAGAAGAGACGACAACATATGAGCTCAGCAGCGGAAGGCTCATGACAGTCTTTCATTCTGATGATGTTAGATTCGAAGGCGAGAACGGAGTGCTGACGGATTATGATCCAGAGCTTGTTCCGATAGATGGTGAAGAAAGCGAAAAGGGAGCTGACCTTTCCGGATACTCCCTGACCAACAGGGAAGGTGATTCGGACCAGTACCTTCCGCAGGTGCTCACAGAAGAAACACCTGTCCTGATGGAAAAGGGCGAACTTAAGGTCAGCATGTCGCTGACAGAAGAGTCTCTTAGGCAGCTTGGCATAAGAGATGTCCTCAGAGCAGGTAAAGCAGAAGTTGAGACACCGTATGAGAGCAGGGAGGAGATGCTTGTAGATGCCACATATGCAGGCGTGGCTGCAGACATGACCTACAGGTCAGAAAACAGGGGAATCAAAGAGACGATCGTCCTTAAGGAAAGACCTGTTTCAAACGTGATCGGATATGTTCTGAGGCTGGAGGGGATGGAAGCGGCAAAGGACGCCGCAGGAGGGATAACCTTTTTTGCGGAAAACGACCCTGACGAGA
Source organism: Bacillota bacterium (assembly GCA_029006195.1). Lineage (GTDB taxonomy): Bacteria > Bacillota > Clostridia > Peptostreptococcales > Anaerovoracaceae > Lentihominibacter. Next base: position 479 of record JAQXGH010000052.1, on the reverse strand, counting down.
TGACAGGGGGGATCGCGCCGGCCTTCATGAACGATGCAGGCGGCAAAGCATACAGCGAGGACATAGGATACGAGCTTGATGAAGTGGAGAGCGAAGAGGAAGGCGTGCATGAATACCTTTTGGAGATGGTCCTTTCAGAAGAGTATCTTGACGATGTGAAAAGACAGTACCCTGTAACGGTGGACCCTTCGGTCTCATGGACAGGCTCCAGCAATGTGAAGGATGCATATGTCATAAGCGGTTCATATCAGAATACGAACTTCTATTCATCAAGCGTCAAGAAGATGCCTGCAGGGAGCAACGGAACAGGAAAACACAGAACATATATCAAATTCACATCTCTTGCTTCAAAGCTCTCGGATAAACTGGTCGTGAAAGCCTCACTTGATGTATATGATTATGGGGAAGGAACGAAGAACCAGACCATATATGTAAGAAGAGCGACTTCATCCTGGTCGCCGTCGAGCATCAAGTGGACC
>JAQXGH010000051.1 GCA_029006195.1 Bacillota bacterium | reverse complement strand
ACAGATCTGCACATTTTGCAAAATGCTCACTGCGGAAGCGTGCAATGGCAGAGTGGTCCGGAACCTGTCTGCCTTCCAGCAGGTACATGTAGTTGATATCACGTCCAGAGCAGTCAGGTCCATTTCCTCCACAAACTGGCTGATGAGTCTCACACAATCATTTGCCGGTATGCATGCATCGATTTCCATTGGAAGTTTCAATTGATATTCCTTCGAATTTAAGGTATACTCTTTACGTAAAATGTTGTGTTTGTTCATACAATTATTTTACCATGACCTTGTATTTCTTTGGGATACAGGGTTATTTTTTTACCAAAAAACAACGAATGACGGAGAGCCATCGACTGGTCTAACCGTCATTTTTCGTTACATGAAGAAAGGGCGCCGCCCTAGCGATTATTTTTCGCTAACGCGACAGCCCCTTAAATCCTAATCTCTTCCTGCCTTCGAAAGTATCTCTGTCAAATCATATACTTCCTTCTTAAACTCTCTAGGAACACTCAGCGCTTCAGCCAGATCGATAGCAGTGATCTTACCGTTCTGGATACCGATTGCCTTACTTGATGAGTCGTTATAGAGGAGCTCTACAGCCTTTGCAGCAGACATGCTGGCAAGCCTTCTATCCTTTTCTGTAGGGTTACCGCCTCTCTGGATGTAACCTGGTACTACGGCTCTAGCTTCACGGCCTGTAGTTTCTTCGACGAATCTAGCCATTTCTGTAGCGTCCATCTTAACGCCTTCAGCCTTAATTATGATACTCTGAGCCTTACCAGTGTTCTGACCTCTGATTACTCTTCTGCACACTTCGTTCATATCAACTTCAACTTCAGGAATCAGGATTACGTCTGCACCACCTGAAAGACCAGCGTAAAGAGCCAGATCGCCGCAGTCTCTACCCATTACTTCGATTACTGTCGCTCTTTCGTGTGATGATGAAGTATCTCTGATCTTAGAAATCATTTCCAGTACGTTGTTAACAGCTGTATCGAATCCGATTGTGTATTCAGTGTAAGCCAGGTCATTATCGATAGTTCCTGGCAGACCCATTACCGGAATACCTCTCTTTGAAAGTTCGAGTCCGCCTGCGAGTGAACCGTCACCGCCGATTACGATTACGCCTTCGATACCGAAAGTTTCAAGGATTCTTACACCGTGATCAACCCACTTAGCTTCCATGAATCTCTTACTTCTTGCTGTACGGAGAATAGTGCCGCCACGCTGCAGAATATCGCCTACTGACTGCCAAGTCATCTTCTCAATTTCGCCATCCAGAAGGCCTTCATAACCTCTTCTGATGCCGTATACTTCCATTCCGCGATCAATTCCACTTCTTACTGCTGCTCTGATAGCAGCGTTCATTCCCGGTGCGTCGCCGCCACTTGTCAAAATTCCAATTTTCTTCATAGGTCCGTATCCTCCTATTTTTTGTAATTACCTATCCCAACAATACCTACTATTTCGTCATCAAACTGTTCATCTGGATTTACCCATAGCTGTGGCTCAGTTCTAAACGAGCCCCCCTGCGGCATATAGATAATTGCCTGATGCCTACCTGGATGTCTTCGCATCACTTCACTTAACTTATTCAGATAAACAGTGTTTTGAGCTTTAATATTATGTATTCCATCGCCTTCCGGAAGTCTGATCTTAATTATTCCGTCCGGTTCTTCTGTTATAGCTCTAAGGCTCTTAAGATCTACGATCTCGTTAACCAGAAGCGAAGGCTGTTCGCCCTCTTTGAAATTGATGGTACCTTTAACAGCAATGATGGAATCCACATTAAAGATATCTCCGCTCTTCTCGTAAACGTTCGGGAACACTACGACTTCGTATGTTCCGTAGAGGTCTTCGATTTCTCCAAAGGCCATCATCTTGCCGTTTTTAGTTATTAGATTTTTCTTCGCTGTTACGATACCTGCCATAGTGGCCTTCATTCCATCCACTATGTTACTGGAAGTCTGATATTCCTCTTCTTCTCCAGATGAAGCGTCAGCCAGATCCTTAGACGTAACAGAAACTTTCTTCGATATTATATCAGCAAAATCATTCAGTGGGTGAGAAGTTAGATAAACTCCCAGCATTTCTTTTTCCTGAGCCATCAGAATATCCGAATCGAAATTCTTGACCTTAGGAAGTTCTCTGGTCGCACTCTCCTCCATGGATTCTGCATTTGTCTGGAACAATGATATCTGTCCCTCAATGGTCCTCTTGGCTTCTGACTGCGCTGAGTCAATAAGCATTTCATAGATTCCCATATGCGCCGCTCTGTTAGGGTTCAGGCAATCCATAGCTCCTGACTTGATCAGACTCTCGACAGCCTTCTTATTTACCCTTCTGATATCCACATTATCTATGAATCTGAAAATATCATTAGGCTTACCCTTCTCGGCCCTGGCTTCTATTATGGCAGAAATTGGCGTTTCACCCAGGTTTTTTATTCCGAGCATGCCGAATCTTATCTTGCCGTGCTTTTTCTCAGTGTCATCGTCATCATATATAACAGTGAAATTCTTACCGCTTTCGTTTACATCAGGCGGCAGCACTTCGATTCCCATCTCGTTACAATTTCTGATATAGTGAGCCATAGCGTTTGGGTCACCCATAACCGATGTCATGAGCGCAGCCATGAATTCTACCGGATAATGTGCCTTGAGATAACCTGTTTCATAGGCCAAAACGGCATAAGCCGCGGCATGTGATTTATTGAAGGCATATTCCGCGAAGCTGACCATCTGGTTAAAGATTTCTTCTGCAGCTTCTTTCGGCACGCCGTTTCTGATACAGCCCGCAATTTCAATTTCGCCGTTTTCATCAAGCTTGCCGTTGATGAAGTATTCCTTCTCCTCCATCATTACGTCCATCTTCTTCTTAGACATGGCACGGCGCACAAGGTCGGATCTGCCGTATGAATATCCGCCAAGATCTCTAACAATCTGCATTACCTGCTCCTGATAAACCATACAGCCATATGTGACTGACAGTATAGGCGCCAGGCTTTCGTGCACATACTTAATGTGTGAAGGATTCTTCTTATTATCTATGTATGTAGGGATCGAAGCCATCGGACCCGGACGATAAAGTGAAATGCCGGCCACGATATCTTCGAAACAGTCAGGTTTGAGATTCTTCATAAATGAAGTCATTCCGCCACTTTCAAGCTGGAATATACCCTGAGTGTTGCCCTTTGAAATCATATCATATACTGCAGGATCATCATACTCCATTGTTGAGAAATCAAGCTTCACGCCGTGATTTTCCTCGATCATCTGCAGTGCATCTCTAATAATTGTGAGGTTTCTAAGGCCAAGGAAGTCCATTTTCAAAAGCCCCAGTTCCTCTATAGTAGTCATGTTGAACTGTGTAGCAAGTCCCTTATCAGCCATGTATAAAGGCACGTATTCATCCAGCGGAAGTCTGGAGATTACAACGCCTGCAGCATGCGTTGAAGCATGGCGAGGCATGCCTTCGATGGCCTTTGACATATCTATGACACGTCTTGTAGTATCATCCGAGTCATACATAGCCTTAAGTTCCGGGCTTGTTTCAAGAGCCTTGTCCAGCGTCATCTTTAGTGCGAAAGGAATCGCCTTTGCGATTTTATCCGTATCCGAGTAGGAAACATTGAGTACTCGTCCTACGTCGCGGACTGCAGCCTTTGCTTTCATTGTACCGAACGTAATGATCTGAGAAACGTTGTCAAAACCGTATTTCTCAGTTACGTATTCGATTACTTCGCCACGTCTTTCGTAGCAGAAGTCGATATCGATATCAGGCATGCTGACTCTCTCTGGATTAAGGAATCTCTCGAAGATAAGTCCGTATTTGATAGGGTCGATATCTGTGATTCTCAGGGTATATGCGACTATGGATCCTGCCGCGGAACCTCGGCCTGGGCCAACCATTATGTTCTGGCTCTTGGCATAATTGATGAAGTCCCAAACGATCAGGAAGTACTCGATATACCCCATGTTTTCTATTGTTTCAAGCTCGTATTCCAAACGAGCCTGGTGTTTTTCGTAAGTATCGGGGTATCTTTCTCTAAGCCCCTTATTGCAAAGGCTTCTCAGATACTCCCTGTTTGTCATCCCGTCAGGAGCGTGGAATTCAGGCAGGTGAAGCTGCCCAAACTTGAATGTAACGTCGCACTGCTCTGCGATTTTATTTGTGTTATCGCAGGCCTCAGGAATGTTAGCAAATATCTTTCGCATTTCGTCTTCTGACTTCAGGTAGAACTGGTCATTAGCGAAACGCATTCTGTTATCTTCGTCTATAGTAGTGCCTGTCTGGATGCACATGAGTACATCCTGTGCCTGAGCGTCTTCCTGCATTACGTAGTGCACGTCATTTGTAGCGATAAAAGGAAGACCTGTTTCTTCGTGAAGTCTAAGCATATCCGGGAGGATCCTTGCTTCTTCTTCAAGCCCCTGATCCTGCAGTTCAAGGTAATAGTTTCCTTCACCGAAGATTTCAGCCATTTCCAGAGCTTCCGCCTTAGCTCCTTCGTAGTCTCCGTTAAGTAGCAGTCTCTGGACTTTGCCTGCCAGGCAGGCACTTGTTGCGATAAGTCCGCCGCTGTATTGTTTCAGCAAATCCTTATCGACACGCGGCTTATAGTAGAAGCCGTGTCTATAACTTTCGGACACTATTTTCATGAGATTTTTGTAACCATCATTATTCTTCGCCAGAAGAATGAGGTGTCCCATGTATTTGTCTTTCTCAGCGTCCTTGTCAAATCTTGTTCTGGCTGCAGTATAAACTTCACAGCCGATGATAGGTTTAATCCCCTGCTTGTGGCACTCTCGATAAAAATCGATTACACCAAACATAACCCCGTGGTCAGTAATGGCCAGGGATTCCATACCCAGTTCCTTCGCTCTGGCAACGAGGTTCTTAATTCTCGATGCGCCGTCAAGAAGGCTATATTCAGTATGTACATGCAGATGTGTGAAACTCATAATTTTAACCTATCTTTAATATATCTCTAAATATAGCTATAAGGGGGTCATAAAAACCCCCTCAGGAAATGCTAATAATTAATGGTGAACTATAACAGGAGTGCCTATTTCAAGAATGTCATAGAGCTCGCCTGCCTTATCAGGCGGCAGGTTTATACAGCCATGGCTTCCTGCAGTTTTATAGATAGTTCCACCGAATGTCGATCTCCATGAAGCATCGTGAAGACCAATGGACTGACCGATGAACGGCATCCAGTAGCTAACCGGACTCTCATAATAGCCCTTGCTTCCCTTCTTACCGCCACCAACAAGCGTAATGTTTCTGCTCTTACTGTTCAGATAGTAAAGGCCTGTAGGTGTTGAATGTCCAGCGATTTCATTACCTGTTACGCAGTCACACTTGAATACCCTCTTACCATCCTTAAAGTAATTAACCTTCTGCAGTGTAATATCTACGTCTACATAAGTCTTACCAATAGAATGTGAGTACTTGCCCTCACCCTTCTGCAGGTAAACAGGTTCTCTTCTCACCTTCTTATGTGATTCCAGATCTTTCTTAAGCTGTTTAGCTTCTCCATCCTGGTCAATTATCCATCCATAAGTTCCGCCGTTAACGTCAAACTCCTTACCGGTAAGTGACTTGATATGAAGCTTTTCACCAGCAGTATCATACTCCTTAGCGAGTTTCGAAACAAACTTAGCTACAGCCTTATCGTTAACATTGCCGGACATATCGTCCTTGAACATCTTCTGAAGTTCTGTAGCTGAAATTCTGTAAATATCATCGCCGAACTCGTAGATGATTTTCTGTGAGAGAATTTTCTTACAGTATTTCTGATATGCCAGAAGTTCCCTATCATCACTCTTGATTTCAGGAATTGAGAGATAGTTATTCTTGTCATACTTAAGCATCATATCGCCGGTTTCAATGCACTTGACCAGATCACCAAAGAACTTATCGAGATTTGGCTTTGTTCCATATACTTCGTCTATAATCGGGAACTCAGGATCTTCTAAATCTACATAAGCGTTCTGGCTATCAGTAACATTGCCTCCCACGAGGAATTCTGACTTCTTGACTTTCTTCTCGAAATCCTTACCTGTTTCTGTAACTTTCATTGCGATGTAAACATCTAATGGAAGATCCAAATAATGGTTAAGACCAGCCGCCACCAGGTTGTCCTTCTTGATATTTCTTATCTGATCCGCAATATCATACTTACATCCGAAATCAGCGAAAACAGCGAGCTGCTCATCCATGACACCAGTAACGATCACTTTATGCTTATTCCAGCTATCCGCCATCTTATCTGCAGCAGCATCATAGGTCATGTTAGAGCAATCTATTCCATTTATAATTGTATTTTCCGGCAGCTTATCTGATTTATAATCTGCCGAATTCATATATCCAATTGCAGCAGCAGCCGTGCCTGCAATAAGCAAAGCCACGGCTGCAATGATTATGATTAAAGCTTTTTTCATTTCAGTCTCTTTGTCTAATAATCAAATTACTTTAATTTAGCAATGAGTTCTCCTGCCTTAACCTGCTGACCCTCCTTGATGTAGATCTTATCAACTACACCCTTCTGAGTTGCCAGGATGTTAGTTTCCATCTTCATAGCTTCGATAACAGCAATTGGCTGACCTTCTTCAACTTCGTCGCCTTCATTGATCAGAACCTTAATGATGTTACCTGGAATATTTGCTCCGATTTCAGCTGGATCGTCTGCGTCTGCGAATACGATCTTAGTTGCATTTGAAGCAATTGTTGCAGCCTGGTCCTTAACCTTAACTGCACTTCTTGTTCCGTTTACTTCGAAGATAGCTGTTCTGAATCCTTCGTCATCTGCTTCTCTAACATTAACCAGCTTAACTACCAGCTTACGACCTTCTCTAACCTTGATTTCACAAGTTTCGCCTTCTGAAAGTCCATGGAAGTAGATATCTGAACCCATATATCTGAACTTGCCAACCTTCTTCTGGTTCTTGAGGAAGTCTTCGTATACCTTAGGATACAGAGCATATGAGAGAGCTTCTTTTTCTGTTCCTTCCAGCTCGTATTCTTCAACAAGCTTTTCTTTGATTGCATCGAAATCTTCTGGTGGAAGGAGTTCGCCAGGTCTGCATGTGATTGGTTCCTTGCCGTGAAGAACCAGCTTCTGCAGCTTTTCTGGGAATCCGCCAACAGGCTGTCCCATCATACCTTCAAAGAATGATACGATTGAATCTGGGAAGTCCATGTTTGCAGCCTTTTCGTAAATATTTTCTGGTGTCAGTTCATTCTGAACCATGAATATTGCCATGTCACCAACAGCCTTTGATGATGGAGTTACCTTAACGATATCACCCAGCATTTCGTTTACTGTCTTGTACATGTCCTTTACATCCTTGAACTTGTGACCAAGTCCGAATGATTCTACCTGTGACTTGAGGTTTGAATACTGTCCGCCAGGCATTTCGTACTTGTAGATTTCTGCTGAACCAGTCTTCATGTCTGATTCGAAACCTGCGTATACAGGTCTTACTGCACCCCAGTAATCTGAGATTTCCTGCAGACCGTCAAGGTCAAGACCTGTGTCTCTGCCAGTACCGTCCATAGCTGCAGCGATTGAGTTCAGTGCAGGCTGTGAAGTAAGTCCTGACATGCTGTTGAATGAAGCGTCGATAATATCTACGCCTGCCTGAGCAGCCATCATCAGAGTTGCGATACCGTTACCTGATGTATCATGAGTATGGAGATGGATAGGAATGCTGATTTCGTTCTTCAGAGCTTCGATCAGCTTCTTAGCAGCCATTGGCTTGATAAGACCTGACATATCCTTGATACCCAGGATGTGTGATCCTCTCTTTTCGAGTTCCTTAGCCATATTTACATAGTAGTTCAGGCTATACTTGTCTCTAGTTTCGTCGAGAATATCACCAGTGTAGCAGATGCAAGCTTCTGCGATCTTATTCTGATTCAGAGTTTCATCGAGAGCAACTTCCATGCCCTGGATCCAGTTCAGTGAGTCGAAGATTCTGAATACGTCGATACCTGACTTAGCACTTTCCTTAACGAAACGTCTGATTACGTTATCTGGATAGTTCTTATATCCTACTGCGTTAGCACCTCTGATGAGCATCTGGAACATTACGTTCGGGATCAGCTCACGGAGAGTTTCCAGTCTTTCCCATGGTGATTCACCAAGGAATCTGTACGCAGTATCAAATGTAGCTCCGCCCCACATTTCCAGTGAGAAGAGGTTCTGACCATACTTAGCAACTGCTGGAGCGATCTTTTCCATATCTACAGTTCTAACACGTGTAGCCATCAGTGACTGCTGAGCATCTCTCATTGTAGTATCAGTGATGAGCAGCTTGCTCTGATCATTGATCCACTTAACAACGCCTTCAGGACCCTGCTGATCGAGGATCTGCTTAGTGCCGCTGAGTTTCTGGATATCAGCCATCTTGATGTCTGGGAAGCTTGGCTTATCGAAGCTTGGCTTTTCTCCTCTGTTGCCGTTAACATACTTTTCAGCCAGGAAGTTAAGGATCTTACCTTCTGAACCTGACTTAGGTCTTGAGTGAAGAAGTTCTGGGTTAGCAGCAATAAAGCCAGTATCACAGTTACCTTCCTTGAATGTATCGTGGTTCAGCACGTTCAGGAGGAATGTTCTGTTTGACTTAACGCCCTGGATCTTCAGTTCGTTCAGTGCTCTGATAGCCTTATTTCTAACGTCATCCCATGATCTTGCCCATGAAGTTACCTTAACCAGTAAGCTGTCATAGTATGGTGAAATTTCTGCGCCTGCCTGTGCGTTACCAGCATCAAGTCTGATACCGTAGCCACCAGGTGAGATATATCTAGTGATCACGCCTGTGTCAGGAGCGAATCCGTTCATTGGGTCTTCAGTAGTGATTCTGCACTGGATCGAATAACCTCTAGGCTGAACGTCATCCTGACTCTTAATATTGATTTCATCTGAATCCAGAGGATAACCTTCAGCGATCATGATCTGTGACTGAACGATATCGATACCTGTAGTCATTTCTGTTACAGTATGTTCAACCTGGATTCTAGGATTCATTTCGATGAAGTAATGGTTTTCGTTAGCGTCAACCAGGAACTCAACAGTACCTGCACTCTTATAATCAACTGCCTTCGCGATCTTGATAGCGTCAGCACACAGCTTCTCACGGAGTTCGCTACTGATTGACAGTGCTGGAGTGAATTCTACAACCTTCTGGTGTCTTCTCTGGATTGAGCAGTCACGTTCGCCGAGGTGTACTACATTACCATAGTTGTCGCCCAGTACCTGTACTTCGATGTGCTTAGGATTTTCGATATACTTCTCGATGAAGATATCATCGATACCGAAAGCCTTAGCAGCTTCGCTCTTAGCGCTGGCAAACTGTGCAGGAAGTTCTTCTTCGCTTCTAACGATTCTCATACCTCTACCGCCGCCGCCTGCTGAAGCCTTGAGCATTACAGGGTATCCGCATTCTTCTGCGAATTCTAATGCTGTCTTAAGATCAGGAATTGTTTCTGTGTTACCAGGAATTGTAGGAACGCCTACTGACTTAGCGATGATCTTTGACTTAACCTTATCGCCAAGCTGGTCCATCATATGATAATCCGGTCCGATGAACACGATTCCAGCAGCTTCACAAGCCTTAGCGAAAGCTACGTTCTCAGCCAGGAATCCATAACCTGGATGAATAGCCTCAATACCCTTAGTCTTAGCCAGTTCAATAATTTCATCTATTGCCAGGTAAGCATCAACCGGTGCCTTACCCTTACCAATCTGATATGATCTGTCTGCCTTTGTTCTGAAAAGTGTATTCTTATCTTCTTCTGAATAGATAGCTACACTTCTGATTCCAAGCTCTTGACAAGCTCTGAAGATTCTAATTGCAATCTCACCCCTGTTTGCAACCAGAACTCTCTTAAACTTTTTAATTTCTGCCATGATTTAGGTCCCTTTCAAAAAAAATCAACAATACATCACCCACAGCATGCTGCAGATGCATTTATTAATTATACCACAAATGCATCTCTTATGCCATTACTTGTTATGTCTTTAACTGTTCAAATTCACTTCAACATGAGGATATGGAATCTCAATTTCATTCTCCTCAAAAGCAACTTTCACAGCCTCCATTAGATGGTATTTAGCAGCGAGCAAATCCGCAGTCTTACAATATGCTAAAACCTCTACAATAACAGCACTGTCAGCATGCTCTACTACACCTATAAACGGCTCAGGATCATCAAGAATAAGGTCAGATTTCTTGCAAACCTCTGCAATCACCTTCCTTACATCGCTGAGTTTAGATTCGTATGAAACTCCGAATCTGCATTCAACTCTTCTGATTTCCCCACCAGTTTCGTTGTAAATAACAGAAGTATTCAAAACACCGTTAGGTATAGTAACCATTTTACCGTCGAGAGTCTTAAGTGTTGTGAGGAACAGGTCTATCTGTTCAACAACACCTCTATCGCCTCCGACAGATATAAGATCACCCTTGTTAAAAGGGTGATTAAAAATTATCATCACACCACCAGCAACATTAGCCAGTGAGTCCTTGAGTGCCAGCGCTATAGCTGCACCCATCGCACCAAGTACTGCCACGATAGTCGGCATATGTACTCCCAGATTCTGCAATATCGCAGCGATCAATATTATGTAGCAGGTTATCCTGACTGCGCTAAGCACGAATGTATGCATGGCATCGTCAAGATGTCCGCCCTTCTTAAGCGTTTTCCTGAGAATATACTGAATCACCTTAATTGCAATAAAGCCAAAAACTATCAGAGAAACAATACTTATAAGACGAATCATCATCGGATCCAGATTCTCTAAAAAAGACAATGTTTTCACTTTTATTTCTCCTTACATGCAAAGGCTGTAAGCCTAACCTTCGTTTCTGATTTTACGTGCGCTTCTTCTTCTATCAAGCTCGCTCAGAATCTTCTTACGGAGACGGATATCATCTGGAACGATTTCTACCAGCTCATCATCATCAATGAATTCCAGAGCTTCTTCCAGAGTAAATGTTCTAGCTGGTGTAAGCTTGACATTATCGTCACTTCCTGCAGCTCTCATGTTTGTAGCCTTTTTAGCCTTACAAGGGTTAACAACCATATCGTCGCCTCTTGAATTCATGCCGACGATCATGCCTTCGTAAACCTTAACCTGCGGCTCAACAAACATCTGAACACGTTCCTGAATATTGAATATAGCATAAGGTGTAGTAACGCCCATTTCCTGCGCGATAGCAACACCGTTTGTTCTCTGAGGGATTTCTCCTGTGAACAGGTCGAACTTAGCAAATCTTCTTACCATAGTTCCTTCACCATGCGTATCGTTGATGAATTCTGTTCTGTATCCCAGAAGGCCTCTTGTTGGAACCAGATACTCAAGTCTTGTGTATCCGTTTTCGCTATTCATTTCCTGCATCATGCCCTTACGGAGATTGAGCTTACTGATAACTGACCCTGTGTAGATATCAGGTACGCTGAGAACTACTTCTTCGATAGGTTCAAGAAGTCTGTTCTGATCATCTCTTCTCATGATAACTTCAGGCTTTGAAACAGCCAGTTCGTACCCTTCTCTTCTCATGTTTTCGATCAGGATAGAAAGATGCAGTTCACCTCTGCCTGAAACCTTGAAGCTGTCTGTTGAATCAGTTTCTTCAACCTTAAGACCAACGTTAACTTCCAGTTCCTTATTAAGTCTTTCTTTAATATGTCTTGAAGTTACAAACTTACCGACCTTACCAGCGAACGGTGACTTATTTACCATGAAGTACATTGACAGTGTAGGTTCTTCGATCTGGATCATTGGAAGCGGATCCACCTTACCAGGTTCACAGATAGTTTCTCCGATACTGATATCTGAAATACCTGAAAGAACAACGATATCACCAGCAACAGCCTCTTCTACAGGCATTCTCTTAAGACCTCTGTATACGAAGACCTGGTTGATCTTCTTCTGTTCAACAACGCCGCCTTCCTTAGCAACAGCTACAACGCTGGCTTCGCGAACCTTACCCTTAGTAACTCTGCCGATACCCAGTCTGCCGATATAATCGTCATAAGCCAGAGCTGAAATCTGAAGCTGCAAAGGCTCTTCAGCCAGGTCCTGAGGATATGGGTTGCAGTGTTCTATGATTGTTTCAAACAGTGGAGTAATGTCCAGGCCGTTCATTCCCTTGGCACTCTTCTTGATTTTCATAACGTTTCCGTCATTATCAACCTGTCCTGCACCACTCTCAACTGATAATCCCTTGATTTCTTCAGGATCTCTAACTACGATACCCTGACGTGCGATTCCGTAAAGGATAGGGAAATCCAGCTGTTCGTCATTAGCATCAAGATCCATGAACAGTTCATATACTTCGTCAACTACTTCGTCGATTCTAGCATCCTTCTTATCGATCTTGTTGATCAGAAGGATAGGATTAAGTCCCTGTTCCAGTGACTTCTTAAGAACGAATCTAGTCTGAGGCATTGGGCCTTCACTTGAGTCAACCAGCAGAATAACTGTATCTACTGTCTTAATGATACGTTCTACTTCTGAACTGAAGTCAGCATGTCCCGGTGTGTCAACGATATTGATCTTAGTGTCACCGTGCATTACTGAACAGTTCTTTGAGTAAATTGTGATTCCTCTTTCTCTTTCAATGTCGTCGCTGTCCATTACGCAGTCAACAACTTCCTGGTTGTCTCTGAATACGCCGCTCTGATTGAGGAAGGCGTCAACAAGTGTTGACTTACCAGCATCAACGTGCGCAATTACAGCAATGTTAATGATTTTCTGCTTATCTGCCATATGTATTTATCCCACTTTCATTGGTTTATTGATAATAAAAAGTATAGCGCCCCACGGTATAATCCATGTAACCTTAACATTTTAAACCATGTATCAAATTATGTCAAAGCATTGCGCCTTTGGCTTCCCATCATATAATGATATCAACAAATAAAAATACAAAAAACGAAACACCGCTATTGAGGTGAACTTAGCGGTGTATTCTTATAATAAATCGTTTACTATTTCCAACAATCAGAAAAAACTCTATAGAAGTTTTTGTAGGCAATTGCCTCAACTTCCTTATCTGTAAAACCTCTATTTTTAAGCACTTTTAGGAGATTGCCGGCTTCAGTTTCATTTGATACTCCATCCGCACTTGGGGAATCAGTGTTTTCGCTAAATGCTGCTAAAGCCTCCTGACCCAGATAATCATCAAAATCATAGCCTAAACCTATGTATTCTGTGCCTACTAATTCAGCTATATGTTCAACATGGTCAGCCAGGCGCTCAACATTCTGCTTCTTCGGATCAAGATCAATGAACTCTCTGAGGCTGTTCATTCCTACTAATCCGCCAGATCCCGCAATCTCTTTAATCATATCATCTGTAAGATTTCTCATTGCTGGGCAAACTTTTCTTGAATTCGAATGCGAAGCAATAACCGGTTTGTCTGCAATGCTCATAACATCCCAAAAACACTTATCATTAAGATGTGAAACGTCCATGACCATTCCCAGGTCCTGTATTCTGCGAACCGCACCGCGTCCCGCATCAGTAAGGCCCCTTGTTACATCAACAGGCCATCCTGTCGCCAAAGCATTAAGCTCGTTCCAGGTAAGCATGGCATGTCTAACGCCGACCTCATCATAGAAATAGTTGATAAGATCAAGATCTTCACCTATCTGACTCAGCCCTTCCACGCCGTTAACCACGTTGATTTTGCCCTGCTTCTCGCCCAAATCAAAATCCGAAACCTTAGTAACTATATTAAGAATATCAGACGCATCCTCGATTTCCTGCTTGATGCCTGTTACGATTTGCTTCGATCTTGCCACAGGATCAGCATCATATGGCGGGTCGATCCAGATAACGAATATTCCGCCGCCTACTCCGCCATCGCGAAACTTCTGCAGATGCCTCCTTCTAAACACATCGCTTTCGCCCGCATCAATTCTCCTGCAAGTAACATCAGTCCAAATGTCGCCATGTCCGTCAAAAATCATTTTATTTCTCCATAACTTCGCTAAACTCTCTTACACCTCTATCGCAAACAGCCACATCTATGATATCACTTTTTATCGTTCTTGTTTCTGCCTTTCATTTATCTTTCGCCAGCTATAATAAATATAAAAATCATTTATTGCAAAGACTACAAAATTCAGCACCATCGACAGATACGAAAGATCCGTCATTGAGGCCAGCACCCAAAGTATTACCAGCACAATATCATTGCACATGTACGCCAACGAGAAGAATCTGTTCCTGAGGAAGCAAAGTCCTGCCGCGAAGAAGCTAGTAGTTACTGAGACTGTGCTGAATCCCAGGTTTGGCGTATCAAGCGCTTTTAATATGAAATAGAAAATTATCGTCATTATGACTGTCAGCACCGCTAGAATGGCATAAGTCGATTTCTTTGTTTCTGCAATAGCAACCTCTGTTTCAGAGTGCAGATTCTTAATCCACGATATTGTCACAGCTACGGCACTCGGCATTGTCATGCCCAGATAAGTTACAACTTCCCCGTAGTAATGGAAAGTCCATGCCGTATACGCATACATGAATGAGAATATTATAACCAGTATCTGTCCCAACACATTGCCCTTAGCCTGAAATATAAGTGCAGTTACTCCCAGTATCGGCGCAACGAAAGCGATCACACCGCCCCCGCCGGATACTGCATAAAGAATTATAAGTGCTGCGACTGACCCTATCCACATGCAGGCTTCATACTTCGTGAAGGCCTTGAGTGATTTAATTAAGTAATTCATTTTACTTATCCTTTTTCTTTTCTTTACAATTTGGGTTATATTATAGCACTTCTGTTTACAGGTGTGACGGTTTTTCTCTTTTTCGAGGTTTCTGTCACACCTCGGCAGTCTTTCTCTCTGCCTTCTGTTTGCAGGTGTGACGGTTTTTCTCTTTTTCGTCGTTTCTGTCACACCTCGGCAGGCTTTCTCTCTGCCTTCTGTTTGCAGGTGTGATGGTTTCTCTGTTTTTCGAGGTTTCTGTCACACCTCGGCGGCCTTTCTCTCTGCCTTCTGTTTACAGGTGTGACGGTTTTTCTGTTTTTCGAAGTTTCTGTCACACCTCGGCGGCCTTTCTCTCTGCCTTCTGTTTACAGGTGTGACGGTTTTTCTCTTTT
>JAQXGH010000050.1 GCA_029006195.1 Bacillota bacterium | reverse complement strand
AAATCAAGAACGGTATCGCAGGTCAGGTCGTCAAAAAAACAAAAGAGGCTGCGTTTTACAGCCTCTTCGATGTTGTCTTTTGTATGATCCGTTGTTCCGATTACTCGTTGATCTTTGCTACAACGCCGGATGCTACGGTTCTGCCGCCTTCACGGATAGCGAAACGCAGACCTTCTTCGATAGCGATCGGAGTGATCAGTTCGATGTCCATGGAGATGTTGTCTCCGGGCATGCACATTTCAACGCCTTCCGGCAGCTGGATCGTTCCGGTTACGTCGGTGGTTCTGAAGTAGAACTGCGGTCTGTAGCCGTTGAAGAACGGAGTGTGACGGCCGCCTTCTTCCTTCTTCAGTACGTATACCTCAGAGTGGAACTTGGTGTGCGGATGGATGGTTCCGGGAGCAGCCAGTACCTGTCCTCTTTCGATTTCGTTTCTCTGTACACCTCTCAGCAGTGCACCGATGTTGTCGCCTGCCTGACCCTGATCCAGCAGCTTACGGAACATTTCGATACCCGTTACAACTACCTTTCTCTTTTCTTCGGTCAGACCTACGATTTCTACTTCGTCGGATACCTTCAGTACGCCTCTTTCTACACGACCGGTAGCTACGGTACCACGACCGGTGATGGAGAAGATGTCTTCGATGGGCATCAGGAACGGCTTATCGGTAGCTCTTTCCGGATTCGGAATGTAAGCGTCGATGGCTTCAAACAGTTCCAGAATCTTGTCGCCCCATTCGCTGGAGGGATCTTCCAGAGCCTTCAGTGCGGATCCGCGGATGATCGGAGTGTCGTCGCCGGGGAATTCATAGGCATCCAGCAGTTCTCTGACTTCCATTTCTACCAGATCCAGCAGTTCTTCGTCATCTACCATGTCGCACTTGTTCAGGAAGACTACGATGTAGGGTACGCCTACCTGACGGCTCAGCAGGATGTGTTCTCTGGTCTGCGGCATCGGACCGTCGGTAGCAGCTACTACCAGGATAGCACCGTCCATCTGAGCAGCACCAGTGATCATGTTCTTAACGTAGTCGGCGTGTCCCGGGCAGTCTACGTGAGCGTAGTGTCTGTTGGGGGTTTCGTATTCTACGTGAGCGGTAGAAATGGTGATACCTCTTTCTCTTTCTTCCGGTGCCTTGTCGATCTGGTCGAAGTCTACCTTCTGGCCCAGTCCGTATCTTTCGAACAGGGTCTTGGTGATAGCTGCAGTCAGAGTAGTCTTACCATGGTCAACGTGACCGATAGTACCGATATTAATGTGTGGCTTATTTCTTTCAAACTTAGCTTTTGCCATTGTAGTATCCTCCTAAAATATTTTTACTTGTTAATTTTATCAATAAGATTGTCAGGCAGCTTTTCGAAGTGGTCCATCTGCATTACGTATACGCCTCTGCCCTGAGTCTTTGAACGCAGGTCAGTAGCATATCCGAACATCTGTGAGAGTGGAACATAACCTCTAACAGCAACAACACCGTTGTTCATGTCAGAACCTTCGATTCTACCTCTTCTTGAACTGATATCGCCGATTACATCGCCCATGTATTCATCTGGAACAGTAACTTCAACCTTGAAGATTGGTTCCAGCAGTACTGGAGCAGCCTGCTTAGCAGCTTCCTTCATTGCCATTGATGCAGCAATCTTGAATGCCATTTCTGATGAGTCGACTTCGTGATATGAACCATCATAGAGTTCTACGCCGATATCAACAAGCTGATATCCTGCGATAGGACCAGTTTCACATGATTCAATGATACCTTCTTCGATCTTACCGATGTATTCCTTAGGGATAGCTCCGCCAACGATTGAATTCTTGAATTCAAATCCTGCTCCAGCTTCTCTAGGATAAACTTTGATCTTAACATGACCATACTGACCTGAACCACCAGTCTGCTTCTTGTGCTTGTAGTCCACGTCTGCTGGCTTTGTGAATGTTTCCTTGTATGAAACCTGTGGCTTACCAACATTGGCTTCAACCTTGAATTCCCGTAATAATCTATCTACGATGATTTCAAGATGGAGTTCACCCATACCAGCGATGATAGTCTGTCCTGTATCTGCATTTGTGTATGTCTTGAATGTAGGGTCTTCTTCTGCCAGCTTAGCTAATGCGATACCCATCTTTTCCTGACCAGCCTTAGTCTTAGGCTCGATTGCGATTTCGATAACCGGATCAGGGAATTCCATTGATTCGAGAATGATTGGGCTCTTTTCGTCGCAAAGAGTATCACCAGTAGTAGTAACCTTAAGGCCTACTGCTGCTGCGATATCGCCTGAATATACGAAGTCGATATCTTCTCTCTTGTTAGCATGCATCTGAAGAATTCTACCAACTCTTTCTTTCTTGTCCTTAACTGAGTTATATACGTAAGAACCTGATTCGAGAGTTCCCGAATATACTCTGAAGAATGCCAGCTTACCAACATATGGGTCAGCCATGATCTTAAATGCCAGGGCTGCGAATGGTCCCTTATCGTCAGCAGGACGTTCTTCTTCGTCTTCTGTTCCTGGAATAACACCCTTAATAGCAGGGATATCTACTGGTGATGGCATATAATCAACAACTGCGTCCAGCATCATCTGTACGCCCCTGTTCCTATATGCTGAACCGCATGTAACAGGAACCATCTTGCCAGCAATTGTAGCCGTTCTGATTGCCTTTTTGATTTCCTTTTCTGTGATTTCTTCTCCTTCGAGATACTTCATCATAAGTTCTTCATCAAGTTCAGATACCGCTTCTACCAGCTGTTCTCTCCACATTTCAGCATCATCCATGAGATCTTCAGGAATATCTGTCATTTCGTATTCCTTACCAAGGTCGTCCTTGTAGATTTCAGCCTTCATCTTAATGAGGTCGATGATACCTACGAATGTTTCTTCCTTACCGATTGGAAGCTGGATAGGAACTGCGTTAGCCTTTAATCTATCCTTTACCATACCAACTACTCTATAGAAGTCAGCACCCATAATATCCATTTTGTTTACGAAGATCATTCTAGGTACGCCGTATTTTTCTGCCTGTCTCCAAACAGTTTCTGACTGCGGCTCTACACCACCCTTGGCACAGAGTACTGTAACTGCACCATCGAGTACACGCAGTGATCTTTCTACTTCTACAGTAAAGTCTACGTGTCCCGGAGTGTCGATAATATTAATTCTTGTGTCTTTCCACTGGGCTGTAGTAGCAGCAGAGGTTATTGTAATACCACGTTCCTGCTCCTGCTCCATCCAGTCCATTGTTGCAGAACCCTCATGGGTTTCACCAATCTTATGAGTTCTACCTGTGTAGAACAGAATTCTCTCCGTTGTTGTTGTCTTACCAGCATCAATGTGAGCCATGATACCGATGTTTCTAGTTTTCTCAAGCGGAAAAGCTCTCTTTGGCATTGTCTCCTCCTTTCTGCTCTTCGTCGTCTGATAAAGTATTTGTCATTAGAATCTGTAATGTGCAAATGCCTTATTAGCTTCAGCCATCTTATGTGTATCTTCTTTCTTCTTTACTGATGCACCTGTGTTGTTTGCTGCATCGAGTAATTCCTTAGCCAGTCTTTCTGACATAGTCTTTTCGCCTCTAGCTCTTGTGTAGTTTGTGAGCCATCTGAGTCCGAGAGTCTGACGTCTTTCTGGTCTAACTTCCATTGGAACCTGGTAGTTTGCACCACCAACACGTCTAGCCTTTACTTCAAGAACTGGCATGATGTTGTTCATAGCCTTGTTGAAAACTTCCAGTGCATCTTCGCCTGTTACTTCTGCAATCTGTTCGAATGCATCGTAAACGATCTTCTGAGCTGTGCCCTTCTTACCGTCGAGCATGATGCTGTTGATTAACTTAGCAACTACTACGCTGCCGTAAACTGGATCTGGAAGTACTTCACGCTTAGGTACGTTTCCTTTTCTTGGCACTTCACTTTCCTCCTTCATAAAAATTCGGTACTCGTTGATAGCCCCGCAACTTTCTTCAGATAAAACATTCATTTATCTTACTCGTAGGACCATCCCCGTGGCGCTCTTTTTTTATTAAAAAAGTCTGCTCTACCGATTAAAGTATTGTCTTATTTTTTAGGTTTCTTAGCTCCATACTTGGATCTAGCCTGCTTTCTGTCTGCAACACCTGCAGTATCGAGTGTACCTCTAACGATGTGATATCTTACACCTGGGAGGTCCTTAACTCTTCCGCCTCTGATAAGAACAACACTGTGCTCCTGAAGGTTGTGACCAATACCAGGAATGTATGCTGTTACTTCAATACCGTTAGTGAGACGAACTCTCGCTACTTTTCTAAGAGCTGAATTAGGCTTCTTAGGAGTAACTGTCTTTACTGAAGTGCAAACTCCACGCTTCTGAGGTGAGTTAACATCTGTAGCAACTCTTCTCAGTGAGTTCATTCCCTTGTTAAGAGCTGGTGCAGTTGACTTCTTTTCGCTGCTAGTTCTGCCCTGACGTACTAATTGATTAATTGTAGGCATCCTTTTTCTCCTTTCTTCGATTATTATTTATGGTAAATGGGCATAATTCACCCACAACCTTTGATAGTTTATCACTCCATATGTGGCAATGTCAACACAATTTGTTTAACTAACAATGCCTTTTTTCAGTAAAATAACATCATATCCGCTGAATGGATAAATAATGAAAGCAAAGGAGCATAAAAAACGGCCAGTCTATCGACTGACCGCATTCTTTATTGAATCTTTAGAACTCGATGATATCTTCGCCATCAGTAGTGTTAGCGAAAGCATCTTCTACAGCGTAAGCTTCTACTGAAGCATTGTCATCTGCAGTTGCGATTTCAGGAGTAACTCCTTCAAATTCGTTTTCGAGATCTTCTTCATCATCTTCCATTTCAAGCTGCATCTGCTTGTAAGCTTCGATGAGAGTAGTGTTTACACCATAGTCAAGCTCGATGTTTCTGTATCTTCTCATACCAGTACCAGCAGGGATAAGCTTACCGATGATAACGTTTTCCTTAAGGCCTTCCAGAGTATCTGTCTTGCCCTTGATAGCTGCGTCTGTCAGGACTCTTGTAGTTTCCTGGAATGATGCAGCTGACAGGAATGAGTTAGTAGCAAGTGATGCCTTAGTGATACCGAGGAGCAGGTTTTCTGTTTCTGCAGGTTCACCGCCGTTTGCAATTGCAGCAGCGTTAGCATCTTCGATTTCGAACTTGCTGTACTGACCGCCTGGAAGCAGATCAGTATCTCCAGGATCGTTAACCTTTTCCTTTGAAAGCATCTGACCAACGATTACTTCAACGTGCTTATCGTTGATATCTACACCCTGGTTCTTATATACTCTCTGTACTTCCTTGAGGAGGTACTGGAATACGCCTTCAACGCCCTTAAGTCTTAAGATATCCTTAGGATCCAGAGGACCACTTGTGATGTTTTCACCAGCTTCAATGTAGTCACCTTCGCGAACTACGATTCTAGCGCCGTAAGGAATGTCGTAAACCTTTTCTTCTTCACCACGGATAGTAATCTCAGTCTTGTTATCCATTGTAGGAACGATTGAAATTACTGTACCATCGCCTTCACAAACCTGAGCAAGACCCTTAGGCTTTCTAGCTTCGAACAGTTCTTCTACTCTAGGAAGGCCCTGAGTGATATCGCCGCCGGCTACACCACCAGTATGGAATGTTCTCATTGTCAGCTGAGTACCAGGTTCGCCGATTGACTGTGCTGCCTGGATACCAACTGCTTCACCAATGTTAACAGCTTCGCCTGTTGCCAGGTTACGTCCGTAACACTTAGCGCAGATACCAGTTCTTGACTTACATGTCATAACTGATCTAATAGTAACAGCTTCGATACCAACTTCTTCGATTTCGCTTGCTGCATCTTCGCTGATTTCTTCATCCATTCTTACGATAATTTCTCCTGTAGCAGGATTGATGATATCGTCAAGTGAAGTTCTACCGATGATACGATCCTTCAGCTTTTCGATAACTTCCTTACCGTCTCTGAATGCCTTAACTTCGATACCTTCATCAGTACCGCAGTCATCCTCTCTAACGATTACGTTATGTGAAACGTCAACCAGTCTTCTTGTCAGGTAACCTGAGTCGGCTGTTCTGAGGGCTGTATCTGCCAGACCCTTTCTCGCACCGTTTGATGAGAGGAAGTATTCCAGAATTGACAGGCCTTCACGGAAGTTTGACTTGATAGGAATTTCGATAGTCTTACCAGTTGCATTAGCCATCAGACCTCTCATACCACCAACCTGCTTGATCTGGTTCTTTGAACCTCTGGCTCCTGAGTGTGCCATGATATACAGGTTATTCAGTGAACCGAGTGAGTCCATAAGTGCGTCTGCGACTTCGTCTGTAGCTCTAGTCCAAATTCTGATAACGTTTTCGTATCTTTCCTTATCTGATACAAGACCTCTTCTATATGCCTTGTCATACTTATCAACTTCAGCCTGTGCTCTAGCGAGGATTTCTTCCTTTTCTTCAGGAATTTCCATGTCGGCAATACTGATTGTAATAGCTGCCTTTGTTGAATAATGGTAACCCATGCTCTTGATGTAGTCGAGCATCAGAACTGTGTCTGTGTTACCGTGAACTCTGTAACATCTGTCGATGATCTGTCCCAGAGTCTTCTTTGTGCAGAGGAAGTCAACTTCCAGTGAGTATTCGTCTTCTTCTCTGTTAACGTATCCTAAGTCCTGAGGAATCTGCTGGTTGAAAATGAATCTGCCGACAGTTGATTCTACGATCTTACCTCTTTCATCATTTTCATCCTTGTACATTCTCACCTTAACTCTAGCGTGAATACCAACCTGGCCTGTTTCATAAGCCATAAGCATTTCTGCCATGTCTGTGAAGATCATGCCATCGCCCTTTTCAGCATCTGAATCTCTGTGTCCTTCTTCCTGACCTGGATGAGTCAGATAGTATGAACCCAGGATCATATCCTGTGTAGGAGTTGTGATTGGTGAACCATCCTTAGGTGCCAGAATGTTGTTTACTGACAGCATGAGGAATCTAGCTTCAGCCTGTGCTTCTACGCTGAGTGGTACGTGTACGGCCATCTGGTCACCGTCGAAGTCGGCATTGAACGCTGTACATGCCAGTGGATGCAGCTTGATTGCTTTACCTTCAACGAGAACAGGTTCGAATGCCTGGATACCAAGTCTGTGAAGAGTAGGGGCACGGTTCAGCATTACTGGATGTTCCTTAATAACGCCTTCGAGAACGTCCCAAACTTCAGGCTTAACCTTTTCAACCATTCTCTTAGCACTCTTGATGTTGTGAGCGTTGCCGTTTTCTACGAGCTTCTTCATGATGAAAGGCTTGAAGAGTTCAAGAGCCATCTTCTTAGGAAGTCCGCACTGGTAGAACTTGAGGTCAGGTCCTACTACGATTACTGAACGGCCTGAGTAGTCAACTCTCTTACCGAGCAGGTTCTGTCTGAATCTACCCTGCTTACCCTTAAGCATGTCTGAGAGTGACTTGAGCGGTCTTGAGCCAGGACCAGTTACAGGTCTACCTCTTCTACCGTTATCGATGAGAGCATCAACTGCTTCCTGGAGCATTCTCTTTTCGTTTCTAACAATGATGTCAGGAGCGTTCAGCTCGAGGAGTCTGTTGAGTCTATTGTTTCTGTTAATAACTCTTCTGTACAGGTCATTAAGGTCTGATGTTGCGAATCTGCCGCCATCCAGCTGTACCATAGGTCTCAGATCTGGTGGAATTACAGGAATTACATCGAGTACCATCCATTCAGGTCTGTTACCTGAAATTCTCAGTGCTTCGATAACTTCCAGTCTTCTAACGATTCTAACCTTCTTCTGTCCTGTTGCAGTCTTGAGCTTTTCTTTAAGATCTTCTGCAGTTTCGTCGAGGTCGATCTGTGAGAGCAGTTCTTTAACTGCTTCAGCACCCATACCTGCCTTGAACTTCATTGCAGGATTTTCCTTAGCTTCTCTATACTGAGTTTCTGAAAGGATTTCCTTATATGCAAAGTCTGTATTGCCTGGATCAGTTACTACGAAGTTTGCAAAGTAGAGAACCTTTTCCAGTGTTCTTGGTGAGATATCCAGAACGAGGCCCATTCTTGAAGGAATGCCCTTGAAGTACCAGATGTGTGATACAGGTGATGCCAGCTTGATGTGGCCCATTCTTTCTCTTCTAACCTTAGCCTTAGTAACTTCTACACCGCACTTATCGCAAACGATGCCCTTATATCTGATTCTCTTATACTTACCGCAGTGGCATTCCCAGTCCTTAGTAGGTCCGAAAATCTTTTCGCAGTAAAGACCATCTTTTTCAGGCTTCAGTGTTCTGTAGTTGATAGTTTCTGGCTTAGTAACTTCGCCATATGACCAGCTTAAAATCTTCTCAGGTGATGCCAGTCCAATCTGCAGGGCTTCAAAATTGTTCATTTCATAATTTGCATTATCTGTCATTATTTACCCCCTTACTTATCTTCTGGCTCTTCGATTTCGAAGATTTCGCTTGCTTCAGGTTCTGCATCAGCTTCAACGATTTCTTCTTCGTATGCTTCTTCAGCTTCCTGAGCGCGCTGTGCTCTAGCTGTTTTTTCGATTTCTCTATCTACCATTCTTTCAACAGAAGTGATACCTTCAACTTCTGTATCAGTTCCGATTTCGATTTCTTCGTTGTTTGCACCCAGAACCTTGATATCCAGACAAAGTGACTGCATTTCCTTAATGAGTACCTTGAATGATTCAGGGATTCCTGGTTCAGGAATGTTTTCGCCCTTAACGATCGCTTCATAAGTCTTAACACGACCTACGATATCATCGGACTTAACAGTAAGTATTTCCTGAAGAGTATATGCTGCACCGTATGCTTCCAGTGCCCATACTTCCATTTCTCCGAAACGCTGTCCGCCGAACTGAGCTTTACCACCCAGAGGCTGCTGAGTAACCAGTGAGTAAGGACCAGTACTTCTAGCATGAATCTTATCATCTACCAGATGGTGGAGCTTCAGCATGTACATGTAACCTACTGTAACAGGGTTATCGAAGTATTCACCAGTTCTACCGTCTCTCAGACGGAGCTTACCAGTTTCGCTATATCCAGTTTCCTTCAGGAGCTGGATGATGTCTTTTTCTGTTGCGCCATCGAATACGTTAGTAGCAATGTGCCATCCCTTAGCCTTAGCAGCAAGACCCAGATGAACTTCCAGTACCTGACCAACGTTCATACGTGATGGTACGCCCAGAGGGTTCAGCATTACCTGGAGAGGCTGACCATTTTCGAGGAATGGCATATCTTCTTCAGGCAGCACTCTTGAAATTACACCCTTGTTACCGTGACGGCCGGCCATCTTGTCACCAACCTGGATCTTTCTCTTAGTTGCGATGTAGCATCTAACGAGCTTGTTTACTCCTGGTGGCAGTTCGTCGCCGTTTTCTCTTGAGAAGATCTTAACGTCAACGATGATACCTGTTTCGCCATGAGGAACTCTAAGTGATGTATCTCTAACTTCTCTAGCCTTTTCACCGAAGATAGCTCTCAGGAGTCTTTCTTCAGCTGTCAGTTCAGTTTCACCCTTAGGTGTAACCTTACCAACCAGGATATCTGATGAGTTTACCTCAGCACCAACTCTGATGATACCTTCTTCATCCAGATCCTTCAGTGCATCTTCACCAACGTTAGGGATATCTCTTGTAATTTCTTCAGGTCCCAGCTTAGTATCTCTGGCTTCTGATTCGTATTTTTCGATATGGATTGATGTGAGGACGTCTTCCATAACGAGTCTTTCGTTAAGGATGATAGCGTCTTCGTAGTTATAACCTTCCCAAGTCATGAATCCGATGAGGAGGTTCTTACCCAGTGCAACTTCACCGTTTGAAGTTGATGGACCGTCAGCGATTACTTCACCTGCTTCAACATGTTCGCCTGTGAATACGATTGGGCGCTGTACGATACATGTACCCTGGTTTGATCTCTTGAACTTAAGAAGCTTGTGGTGTTCTTCGCCTTCGCCGTCATCTCTTGTAATGATGATCTTATCAGCGTCAACGTACTTGATTGTACCAGCGTGCTTAGCAAGCTGAGCAACACCTGAGTCCTTAGCAGCTCTGTATTCCATACCTGTACCAACGATAGGAGCTTCAGTTACCATAAGAGGTACTGCCTGACGCTGCATGTTGGAACCCATCAGGGCACGGTTGGCGTCGTCGTTTTCGAGGAATGGAATCATAGCTGTCGCTACTGATACTACCTGCTTAGGTGATACGTCCATGTAGTCGATCATTTCTCTAGGAATAAGGGCGATATCGCCGCCCTTACCTCTAGCAGCAACCTTCAGGTTAGCGAAGTGTCCTTCTGAATCCAGAGGTTCGTTAGCCTGTGCTACGATCTTATCATCTTCATCGTCAGCAGTGAGGTAGTGAATTTCGTCAGTAACTACACCTGTAGCCTTATCAACAACTCTGTATGGAGTTTCTATGAAACCATACTGATTGATGATGCCGTATGTTGTAAGTGAACCGATCAGACCGATGTTTGGACCTTCTGGAGTTTCGATAGGACACATTCTGCCGTAATGTGACTGATGTACGTCTCTAACTTCGAATCCAGCTCTTTCTCTTGAAAGACCACCAGGACCGAGGGCACTTAATCTTCTCTTGTGTGTCAGTTCAGCCAGAGGATTTGTCTGATCCATGAACTGTGAAAGCTGTGAACTACCGAAGAATTCCTTAACAGCTGCAGTAACAGGTCTGATGTTCATGAGACCCTGTGGAGTTACTTCAGCGATATCCTGAGTAGTCATTCTTTCTTTGATTGTTCTTTCCATTCTGGAGAGACCGATTCTAATCTGGTTCTGCAGCAGTTCGCCAACAGTTCTCAGTCTTCTGTTACCCAGATGGTCGATATCGTCAGTTGTACCAATACCGTAATCAAGGTTTAAGAGGTAACTCATTGAAGCGATTACGTCTTCAGTCAGGATGTGCTTAGGTGAAAGGTCAAACTTTCTCATCTTAAGTACTTCCTTGAGTTCTTCCTGACTAGCATCGCCATACTCATCGAGGATTTCCATGAGTACAGGATAGAATACCTTGTCAGCTACCTTAGTATCTGAAATATCGAATTCGATGTATTTATTGATTGCTACGAACTGGTTACCGATAACCTTAGTTGACTTAGCAGGATCATGTACGCTCTGTAACATTACATAGCTGATACCTGAATCTTCAACCTGCATAGCCAGATCCTTATCCATCTTCTGACCAGCTTCAACGATGATTTCGCCAGTATTAGGGTCGATGATATCTTCAGCAGCAACGTTTCCAGCCAGTCTGTTAGCAAGACCCAGCTTCTTGTTGTACTTATATCTACCAACCTTAGCGAGATCGTATCTCTTAGGGTCGAAGAACATTGAGTTGAACAGTGAGCTTGCACTTTCAACTGTAGGTGGTTCACCAGGTCTCAGTTTTCTGTAGATTTCCTTAAGACCTTCTTCGTAGTTAGTTGTTGTATCTTTCTCAAGTGTTTTAAGGAGTCTAGGCTCTTCGCCGAATATATCGATAATTTCCTGGTTGCTTCCGATTCCGAGAGCTCTCAGGAGAGTAGTTGCCGGCTGCTTTCTTGTTCTGTCAACTCTAACTGAAATTACTTCGTTTGAATCAGTTTCATATTCAAGCCATGCACCTCTGTTAGGAATTACAGTTGTTGAGAACAGGTTTTTACCGGACTTATCAATTTCCTTTTCATAATATGGTCCAGGTGAACGAACGA
Organism: Bacillota bacterium; assembly: GCA_029006195.1. GTDB lineage: Bacteria > Bacillota > Clostridia > Peptostreptococcales > Anaerovoracaceae > Lentihominibacter. Next base: position 97,192 of record JAQXGH010000050.1, on the reverse strand, counting down.
GCTGTGTAACTACAACTCTTTCTGCACCGTTATATATAAAGGTTCCCTTTTCAGTCATCAGAGGGAAATCGCCCATGAACACTTCCTGTTCCTTAACTTCTCCAGTTTCTCTGTTAACCAGTCTAACCTTTACCTTTAATGGAGCTGCATATGTAACATCTCTTTCCTTGCATTCCTCCTGATCGTACTTTGGAGGATCTGAAAGTGAGTAGTCAATGAATTCGAGAACTAAATTATCCGAATAGTCCTTAATTGGGGATACGTCCTCAAAAACCTCACTAAGACCTTCTTCTACGAACCACTTGTAGGAATCAGTCTGAATCTGAATGAGATTCGGCATTTCCGCTACTTCGTTAATCTTAGAAAAGGTCATTCGTTCTTTTCTACCTAATTTGATAGGGTTTGGCATTGTCATCACTCCTTAATATTCCACATATTTAGACGCTAATTTTCGTCTTAATATCAGCAAAAAGTTACCCTAACAATACGGATGCTTATTTGCAAAAACAACATTCGTAGGGCAATTTCTTAATTTATCAGAAATTTGTCAAGATGTCAATAAATTTCCTCAACTTTTTTGATTTCGCAAAGGCTGCAGCCTTTGCGGATTCCTTGCAAACACTAAGGATTCTGTGTATAATTAAATATCTATGATTATTAGGGAGGATAGAAAGCAATGCCTATTACTGATTTACTTGTGCGCAATGCAGAGCAGTTCCCATACGATATCAGCTTGGTTGAAATCAATCCTGAAATGGAAGCTAACGCTAGACGTACTTGGAAAGACTACGAACTTATTGAAGCGAATCCCCATGAACTTGGACGTAAAGAAATGACATGGCTGGAATTCGATATGAAAGCAAACCGTTTCGCTAATCTTCTTCTTACTCGCGGAGTAAAGAAGGGCGACAAAATCGGTATTCTCATGATGAACTGTCTCGATTGGCTTCCAATCTATTTTGGAATTATGAAGACTGGCGCACTGGCAGTTCCTCTTAACTTTAGATACACTGCAGATGAAATCGAGTACTGCCTGAAGAAGGCAGACTGCATCGGTATGGTATTTGGCCCAGAATTCATAGGTAGAGTTGAAGATATCTGTGATAAGATTCCACAGGTAAGAATTCTTCTCTATGCTGGCGAAAACTGCCCATCATTTGCAGACAGCTATGATCAGTACATTGAATACTGTTCAGAACATGCACCAAATATCACTCTTACAGATGATGATGATGCAGCAATCTACTTCTCATCAGGTACAACAGGATTCCCTAAGGCAATTCTGCACAAGCACAGATCACTGTCACACTCAGCTAAGTGCGAACAGAATCACCACCACCAGACAAAGAACGATGTATTCCTTTGCATCCCTCCTCTTTATCACACTGGAGCTAAGATGCACTGGTTCGGCAGCCTTTTCTCAGGAAGTAAGGCAGTTATCCTTAAGGGTACAAAGCCTGAATTCATCCTCAAGGCTGTTTCAGACGAAAGATGTACTATCGTTTGGCTGCTGGTTCCATGGGCTCAGGATATTCTGGATGCCATCGACAGCGGCAAGGTAAATATCAAAAACTATCATCTTGATCAGTGGCATCTGATGCACATCGGTGCACAGCCTGTACCACCTAGCCTTATCAAGAGATGGAAAGAACATTTCCCTCATCACGTATATGATACAAACTATGGCCTTTCCGAATCAATCGGACCTGGCTGCGTACACCTGGGTATCGAAAACATCCATAAGGTTGGTGCAATCGGTAAGGCTGGCTACGGTTGGCAGACTAAGATCGTTGACTCAGAACGCAACGAAGTTGCTCAGGGCGAAGTTGGCGAACTGGCTGTTAGAGGCCCTGGCGTTATGACTTGCTACTACAAGGATCTAGAAGCTACAGCTGAATGCCTGGCAGACGGCTGGCTCTTCACTGGCGATATGGCAGAAGAAGATGCAGACGGCTTCATCTATCTGGTAGACAGAAAGAAGGACGTTATCATCTCAGGCGGTGAAAACATTTACCCTGTTCAGATCGAAGACTTCCTCAGAAAGAGCGATGACATTAAGGACGTAGCTGTAATCGGTCTCCCAGATGCAAGACTCGGCGAAATCTCAGCAGCTATCATCGAACTCAAGGAAGGCCTCATCCCTGCAGAAAATGCTCCAGACCGCGAAGCTTCAGAAGCTAAGTGGAATGAGAAGATCACTGAATTCTGCACAGCTCTTCCTAGATATAAGAGACCTCGTAAGATCATCTTCGCAGATGTTCCTAGAAACCCTACAGGTAAGATCGAAAAGCCTGCTCTGCGTAAAAAATACAATGCTGAAGGTATTGTTGCTAGAGAAAATGAGATAAACGCTTAAGATGTGAGATGGCTTCTTGTCCTCGTCGCAGATAGCCTGCTCACCTCGCGGTATACTACAAAAGAGCTGCATCACGGCAGCTCTTTTGTATTACCATCTATTATTCTCATCCCAATTCCTTATGGCTTCACGCTCTTCAGGTGTCATATCAGCCTTGTTGAAATCTTCATAATAATCAGTTGTATAGTCTCTTTCCTTAGGCACGAACATATCAGCAATGTATCTGTGGCTGCAGGCCACAGGTTTTTGAGCCGGCTTTTTCCTGCGAGCTTTAGCTACTTTCGCTGCTTTAGCAGCTTTGGCAGTCTTTTTATTTGCCTTTTTGCGCGCCTTATCCGGAGTCCAGCTGTCACGGTATTCGCCGTGGCCGAACTTTTCTTCGTTATAACCGTAGTCGTCAAAAGGTCTGCGGTTATCATATGGGCCGCGCTGCATCTGCTCTTCGTACATCATGCGCTGCTGGCGGAGTCTTTCCTCTTCGCGTCTTAAACGCTCAGCTGCCAGCTTGACCTCTTTAGCATCACGGCGGCGTTTTCTGCTGGAATTGATCTTTAATGCAATCGCTAAAATTATAATCACAATCAGCAGAATTATTGCCAGGGTGCCTATCATTATTATTTTATTAGTAAGCGCTTCGATCTGATTAGCCTGATCACTTGCCACAGACTGGAGTGCGCTGAGTTTTTCTTCGAAGTATCTAGTTAAATTATCCAGGTAACTTCTAAAACCATCCATCATTTCATTCATATTTATACGACCTCTTCAAATTGCTTGCCGCAATGAGGACATTTGATTTTAATCTTTCCTGCACCTACAGGAACTCTGAGTTTATCTTTGCAGTATGGACAAATTAAAATTCTCTTTCCATCATTGCCACTGGTAGTGTAACCGCCAGCCTTGCCTTTGTTTTTATAGATTTTTCCTTTAGGACTTCTACGGCTAGTGAATCTTGACTTCATATTGAGGAACCATGCCAGCTCCTGCTGTCTCTTATAGATATTTCTAGAAAACATTCTGAAGTAAATGATTGCCAGCAGAGTAAGCACTATGAGGTTGAGCCATCTTCTGGCAACAAAAATACCCAGAATAACACATCCCAGAGCAATATACATAAGCACTCTGTTCATTTCGTCCATGCCGTATCTTCCGTACATTACTCCGGCTAACCATCTTCTGAAATTATACATCCCCATATACCTCCTGTGCTGCAGCCAGAACCTTCTGCGCCGCTTCAACAGACTTCATTGCATCGTGGCAGTAGTAATCCGCACCGATTTCCTTAGCGTAATCCTCCGTGAGAACTGCACCTCCGACCATAACCTTACAATCAGGGTCGTACGCTTTGACCGCCTTAATAGTTTCTTCCATGCTGGCAAGTGTAGTTGTCATAAGTGCGCTGAGACCAACAAGCTTAACGCCATGCTGCTTTACAGCATCAACAATAGTTTCAACAGGAACATCCTTGCCAAGATCTATCATTTCGAATCCGTAATTTGACATGATTACAGATACAATGTTCTTACCAATATCGTGAATATCACCCTTAACCGTTGCGATGATAACCTTACCGATAGGCTCCTTCTTCTCACCGGACTCATTCAAAGCCGCATCTATAACATCAAAGCCGGCCTGCGCAGCCTGAGCAGCCTGCATCATCTGAGGCAGGAAAAGCTTGCCCGATTCGAAATCCTTGCCAACTTTATCGAGAGCCGGAATAAGATCATCGTTAACAATATCAATAGCGCTCTTCTCATGCAAAAGCTCCGTTACCGCTGCCGCGGTCTCTGCTTCAAGGCCCTGCATTACAGCCTTTGTGAGAGGGTCAAGAGTTTCCCTCGCGCCTGTAACTGCTACGCCTGAAGGTTTGGCAATTTTTGACACCTGCACATCACCGAATCTATCGATAAAGAGCGCTGCATTTGAATCTCTGTTTTTGAGAACATTAAAGGCATATACTGACGCCATCATATCATCATCATTAGGATTGATGATAGGAAGGTCAAGACCGTTTTCCATCGCCATGATGAAGAAGGTTCTATTGATAATGCCTCTCTGCGGAAGTCCGAAACTTACATTCGAAACTCCCAGTGCAGTTCTGAGTCCCAGCTTCTCGTGGACCATGCGAACAGCTCTAAGTGTATCGTCAACTTCCTTCTGCTGAGCGGAAACTGTCAGCGTCAGGCAGTCTATAATAACATTTTCTCTATGGATACCGTACTCAGTTGCACGGTTTACGATTCTCTTAGCTATTTCAAATCTGGCTTCTGCAGATGCAGGGATTCCCTTATCATCCAGCGCCAGACCAATTACTGCCGCACCATACTTCTTAACTATAGGCAGGATCTTATCCATAACCTCCGGCTCACCGTTTACAGAATTGACGATAGCCTTACCGTTATATACACGAAGGCCTGCTTCAATGGCAGCAGGATTTGATGAGTCGATCTGCAGCGGAGTATTAGTTACCGACTGCAGTTTCTTGATAACTACCGGCATAAGGGCAGCTTCATCTATTCCAGGAACGCCAACGTTTACGTCCAGAACTTCAGCGCCGGCCTCTACCTGCTCGATAGCCTTTGAAATAACATAATCTATATCACCAACAAGAAGCGCCTGCTTCATTTTTTTCTTGCCGGTAGGATTAAGTCGTTCTCCGATCACAGTTACGTGATCGATGTGAACGACCTTGTTACCGCTACAGATTCTAGGAACCTCCATCTTAGCCTTGCCATCCTCTGCAAGTTCCAAAACCCCTACGCCTCTACTTCTGTCTCTTGGCCCATTCGCAATCTGACGTGCGTGCTCAGCCACTAATCTGATACAGTCAGGATCAGTTCCGCAGCATCCGCCTACCATTGAGATGCCGGCTTCCATATATTCCTTCATTATCAGAGCGAACTCTTCAGGTGTGATGTTATATTCACCTGTTGAAGGATCAGGCATACCCGCATTTGGCTTGGCGAAAACAGGGATACTTGACACTTCCATCATCTGCTTAGCCAGCGGCAATATCTGATCTGGTCCAAGCGAACAATTGATGCCGATGGCATCTACCCCGAGACCTTCCATAGTAATTGCCATAGCTTCAAGGCTTGTACCTGTGAAAGTTCTGCCGTTTTCTTCGAACGACATTGATACTATCACTGGAAGATCCGAATTCTCTTTAGCGGCCAGGACTGCAGCCTTTGTTTCATAGAGATCTATCATTGTTTCTATGACAATGATATCCGCTCCACATGCTGCTCCTACCCTTACTATGTCAGCGAAAATTTCATAGGCTTCCTCGAATGTTCTAGTGCCCATCGGTTCAAGGAGCTGCCCCTGAGGACCCATGTCCAGAGCCACCATAACTTCCCTGCCGTTTTCCTTAGCGCTCTCGCGTACAGCTAAGGCAGGCGCCATGAGCTTTGATACAGCTGATTCCAATGTTTCCCCGATCGATTCAGCAACAGTTCTATTAATGCTGAAAGTCGGAGCATATATTATATCTGAGCCTGCATCCACATACTTAGAATGTATGTCCTTAAGAATGACAGGATTTTTAAGGGCAAATTCTGTAGAGTTGCCACCGGATTCCATACCTGCCTTCTGGAGCATTGTTCCCATGGCTCCATCAAGGATATATATTTTATCATTGAATTTCATTTTATATTATTTCTCCCCTTAGTGATGAATATACAATCACTTCTTGTATTTCCTGTGAAGTATTTTGATAAGCATTATCAAATTATATTATTATTTGCTTATTGGTGTCAAATAAATGGGTGATTTCTTAAGTACGTGCTGATATAATTATTTTATATGGATATTAAACGCGATAATTTAATTGCGAAAGGAGAAAATATATGGAATTTAAGGAAGTAATCAAAGGCAGAAGAAGCATAAGAAAGTTCACTGGCGAACCAGTACCAAGAGAAGCTATCATGAACATGGTAGACGCTGCTCGTTTCGCTCCTTCATGGAAGAACACTCAGGTTGTTCGCTACCACATTGTTGAAGATCCTGAAGTAATCGCTAAGCTGGCAACTGGTCCTGTTGTTTACAACTTTGAATATAACATTAAGACTTTAGCCAGAGCTACTGCTGTTGCTATCCAGACTTACAAGGTTGGTCGTTCAGGATACGAAAAGGACGGCAGCTTCTCAACTCCAGAAGGCGACAAGTGGCAGGCTTATGATGCTGGTCTTTCAGCAGCTCACTTCTGTGATGCAGCATACGAAGAAGGCGTTGGTACAGTAATCCTGGGATACTATGATGACGCAGAAATCAGAAAGATCGTTGATCTTCCAGAAAACGAACACGTAAGTAGCGTTATCTGCATGGGTATTCCTGCAATCGAACCAGAAATGCCACCAAGAAAAGAAGTTGAAGATTTAGTATCATTCATCTAATTTCGTTAGAACCTGGGGCTTCCGAATTTCGGAAGCCTTTTTTATTTATCCAACATAAAAAAGAACTGTCGCAAAAGCGACAGTTCCATAAAGTCTTTAATCAAACTAGTCAATCAGTTTTCTGTTATCGATAACTCTCTTAGCCTTACCTTCACTTCTAGTAATTGACTTAGGAGCTACGAGGTGAACCTTAGCGCCGATACCCAGGATGCTTCTGATATCAGTTTCCAGCTGCTTTTCTCTCTTAGCGATCTGTTCAACTTTTTCATCTGTCATTGTTGGCAGAAGTTCAACGTTAACGTCGAGAGTATCTGTGTTGTTTTCTCTTCCTACAACGATCATGTAGTTAGGATCATAACCGTCCTTGATCAGAACTGTTTCGATCTGTGAAGGGAATACGTTTACGCCTCTGATGACGAGCATATCGTCAGTTCTGCCCTTAGGCTTTCTCATTCTTACGTGAGTTCTTCCGCACTTGCACTTTTCTCTTTCGAGTACGCAGAGGTCTCTAGTTCTATATCTTACGAGAGGGAAAGCTTCCTTATCCAGTGGTGTGAATACCAGTTCACCAACTTCGCCGTCAGGAAGAACTTCGCCTGTATCTGGATCGATGATTTCTGCATAGAAGTGGTCTTCGCAGATATGCATACCAGCCTGCTGGTCACATTCCCATGAAACACCAGGACCTGAGATTTCAGTCAGACCATAGATGTCGCATGCCTTGATGCCCAGTGAAGCTTCGATGTTTCTTCTCATTTCTTCTGTCCAAGGTTCTGCACCGAAGATACCAAACTTAAGAGTATTATCTTCTGGCTTGATGCCCTTTTCTTTCATTGCTTCGCCAAGGAATGCTGCATATGAAGGTGTGCAGCAGAGGATTGTTGACTGGAGATCCTGAATGAACTGGATCTGTCTTTCAGTGTTGCCTGATGACATAGGCAGAGTCAGGCATCCAACCTTATGTGAACCGCCGTTAAGTCCAGGGCCGCCTGTGAAGAGGCCATAGCCATAACATACGTGTACAACGTCGTTTTCATCGCCGCCAACAGCCATGATAGCTCTAGCGCAGCATTCTTCCCAAACATCAATGTCGTGCTGAGTATAGAAAGCAACAACTCTTCTGCCTGTAGTACCTGAAGTTGACTGGATTCTTACACAATCCTTCAGAGGCTTACCCATAAGTCCATATGGATACTGATCTCTAAGGTCGTCCTTAGTTAAGAAAGGCAGCTTCTTGATATCATCAGTTGTCTTGATATCTTCTGGCTTAACACCAACTTCATCCATCTTAGCTGCATAGTAAGGAACGTTATCATAAACGTGCTTAATCTGCTTAACGAGCTTCTCATTCTGGAGCTTTCTCAGCTCTGGAAGAGGCATAGTTTCGATTTCTTTCTGATAAAACTTTGTCATTTTTTATTCCTCTCTTAAACCTTTATTAAGGGTATTTGTAGCACTAAAAATTCTACTCTTATTTTGGCTTATTGTCAAACATAAGCAGTGTTAATATAGGTGTTTATCTACGCTTAAGTTCGCCTTTTTCTAAATCCTCCAGAGCCTGCTGTTTGAGAACGTAGTGCATCTTCTTGCCTGTTGCTGTATGAGGTAATTCCTTTACGATCTTGTACCATCTAGGTCTCTTATACGTACTGAGCATAGGGCATTCATTACAGTAATCTATAAGCTCTGGAATAGTGAGGCTGTCATCCATAGGAACAACGTACGCTACTACAGCCTGTCCTCTTATCTTATCTGGAACAGATGTAACCATTGAGTCACTTACTTTATCGAAGCCGTTTATAGCTTCTTCTATCTGTGCAGGGTAAATATTTTCACCTGAGCATACGATCATATCGTCCTTACGTCCTGTTATAGTTACGTAAGTCTTCTCATCCCATGTTCCAAGGTCAGATGTGTACATCCAGCCCTTGTAGAATTTCTTTTGACTCTCTTCTTCGTTGCCGTAGTAAGTGTATGTAGTCTTTCCAGGTGCGCTGATAATTACTTCTCCAACAGTTTCTCCGTCCTGAGGAATGACTTCGTCAGGCTCTGCCTTTTTGTCTTCATATACTTTAACCACGCGAACTTCGTCATCTGTGCAGCTGCCGCCTACGCCGCCTGCACTTTCCGGAAGGTCATATGGTCTTAAGAATGAATTCCAGAAGGTTTCTGTTGTGCCATAGCCGTTAAAAATATTAGGTGTGAGCACATTCATAAAACGCTCGCATGCAGCCTTTTCGAGAGGCGCACCCATAGTAACGATACCATGGATAGAACTGATGTCATAGTTGCCTCTTTCCTGAGCCCTTGCCAGCATTTCCAGTGCAGCAGGTGAACCTGTCAGGAAAGTTATATGATACTTCTCAACATAGTCCAGTGTATGTGTAGGGCTAAATGATCTCAGCAGCACCAGCGTTCCTCCCACATAGAAAGTCGGACAAGTACCACCTGAGTGGCTGCCGCCTCTATGGAAGAGCGGAGTCATATTCATGCAGATATCCTTACAATTGAGTGGATAATGCATAATAGCGTCATGTGCGCTCAGCACTTCATTTATATCATTGATCGGAACGCTCTTTGGCAGAGCTGATGTTCCGCTTGTGCACATTCTTATAACTTCATCATAAATGTGTGATTCGAAGTCCCTATCAGGGTCATTTACAGGCTGTGAACCGACATAATCGCTATATGAAATGTGGCCTTCAGGAGCTTCGATTTCTTCCAGATTATCGGCCATAATAGCTCTGACAGGTTTGTGCTTGCTCATCTTCAGAGCTTCAACTACTGCGTCGGCAATATCAGCTGAATAAATGATCACCTTAGGCTCATTATGCTCAATAAGCAGAGCCATTTCTCCAAAGTTGAGTTTATAGTTAGCAAGCAGCGTAATAGCCCCGATTTTTCTAGGTCCAACATACGAGAAACAGAATTCAGGGCAGTTAGGAAGGATCTCCATAACCACGTCATTCTTACCCACGCCGTCAGCCTTAAGAGCATTAGCCAGCTTGTTTGCTTCAACGTTAAATTGTCTGTATGTCCACTGTTTGTTCATCTGAGGGTCAATGATCGCAAGCTTGGAACCAAATCTTCTGACATTCCTCATGAATCCATTGAGCCATGTATACTCGTGTTCGAAAGTTTCGATGAACATTCTATCGTCATACGTTCTAGTCATATTGACTTCCTCCTGTTTGTTTTATTTGCAAAGGCTTTAAGCGCGTGCCTTAAGCGCGAGTCTACCAAAATGGTCTGCTGCCAGAATGGCATCAGCCACCTTCTTAGGTGTAACTTCAAACGGCATATTGTGGCATGAATCATCTTCGGCACAAGCCGTTTCAGCTACAGTCATCAATTTATCGTTCGACATATCCCAAAGGCCTATCTGAGTAAGTGTTACCGGCAGGCCTACTGAAATGCAAAAATCTAAAACTTCATCCAATTCTTCCTTAGGAGCGTTTTCAAGTACCAACTGCGCGATTACGCCGAAAGCAACTTTCTCACCGTGATAGTACTCGTGAGTTTCATGCAGCTCTGAAAGTCCATCGCAGATGGCATGTGCAGCTGCACATCCGCAGCTCTCGAAGCCGATTCCCGAGAGAAGTGTATTAGCTTCGATGATATTCTCTACAGACTGTGTAAGGCTGCCTCCAGCTTCCAGCGCAACCTTGGCCTTGTAGCCATCTTCCATGAGAATGTCATAGCAAAGCCTAGCTAATGCCTGACCAGCATTGAGTGACTTACCGTTAGCATAGTTCTCACTATCGCTTCTCTTGCAGGCTCTGGCTTCAAAATATGTTGCCAGGGCATCGCCCATACCCGAAACTGTGAGTCTGACTGGTGAAGCTGCGATAACTTCAGAATCCATTAAAACAAGATCCGGATTTTGTCTAACATTACGGAAGGATTCAACTCTTCCATCTTCTGTGTATATTACTGAGAGCGCGCTACACGGAGCATCCGTAGCTGCGATGGTAGGCGCAATGATAAGCGGTACATAGGTTGAGTCTGCAGCTGCTTTAGCTGTGTCAAATATTTTACCGCCACCAACTCCGATTATACAATCGCATTCTTCTTCAAAGACTGCGTCGATAACTCTCATTATTTCTTTCTTTGAACATTCGCCTCCAAATTCGAAGAAGGCCATTTTCTTTTTGGCATCTGCGAAGCTTTTCTTAATGATTTCCCCAAATCGCTTAATTCCGCCTTCACTAATGAGGATAAGCGCATTCTCGCCGTATTTAGCAGCATATGTGCCAATATTCCATAATTCACCTGGACCCTGTATATATTTGCAAGGTGCAATTAAAGTACGTGCCATGCTTCCCACTCCCTTCATAATTGCATAGTTATTCGTAATTATATCACATCTGCAAAAACTGAAAAAGGGCTGGAAGCATCAATGCTTCCGGCCCCTTATAGCCTTTGCTTATTCTTTATTACAATCGCAGTGGCAGTTTTCGCCGCCATTCGGGCAGCCTATACATTTAACGCCTCTTCGTTTTGCCTTAACAATATATCTTATTGCGAAGAATAGCACGGCGCAAAGTACAACTATTGAAATTACTGTTCCCATTATCTTGTTACTCCTAATACGCTCTTATCGTGAAGCTGATACTGCTTATCGAAATTCTTCCTGATCTTCATGGAAATCATCACTGTGATAATCACCATTACTATTATAGCAATAAGTCCAGGAATAAATCCAGCTGCCAGACTACCTGTTGTCACAAGTGTACCAATCTGGTTGATGAGGAATGCTACTGCGTAACCTGTGCAGAGCTGAAGTCCGATCGCTGACCAGAGCCATCCCTTATGCTGCATTTCTGCGTTCATCGCACCGATAGCTGCGAAGCATGGTGGTGTGAACAGGTTGAAGAAGAGATATGCAATTGCTGTTACAGATGTAAGTCCCATAGCTACTGCAATTTCATTAGCGCCACCTGTCATGGCCAGTTCTTCTGTATCGATGAATCTAGTTATACCATATACTACCGCGATTGTTCCTACAACATTTTCTTTTGCTATGAATCCAGTGATCGCCGCTGCCGCCAGCTGCCATGCTCCGAATCCCAGAGGAATCAGCAGTACAGCAAATGGTGATGCTATGCTTGCCAGAATCGAAGTATCCTGAGCATCTTCTGCTACAATCTGGAAATGCCAGTTGAAGTTAGCCATGATAGTTACAACGCAGTTACAGATCAGGATTATCGTTGCAGCCTTGATGATATATGCCTTAGCTCTATCCATCATTGAGAAGAACGCTCTCTTAAGGCTTGGAACCGACCACTTAGGCAGCTCCATGATGAAGAATGATTTCCTGTATTTGAAGCCAGTTACCGCCTTAATAAGCAGTGCTCCCAGGAAGATAAGTACAACCCCTGTGATGTATGAAACAAGGCTTACCCAGCTAGCACCCGCGAAGAATGCTCCCGCGAAAAGTGCGATTACAGGAACCTTGGCTCCGCAAGGAATCCATGTAGTGAGCATAGTGATTGCTCTTCTTTCTCTCTCGTCTCTAATTGTACGTGTTGACATGATTGCAGGAACGCCGCAGCCAGTTCCAATAATCATAGTAATGATCGACTTGCCTGAAAGACCTACTCTTTTGAATATAGGGTCCATTACGGCTGTAACTCTAGCCATATATCCACAGTCTTCAAGAAGCGCGATGAGGAAAAACATTACCATGATAAGCGGGAGGAATCCTACTACCGCACCTACGCCGCCAACAATACCTTCTGCCAGAAGAGTCTGCACTATCGCTGGCGCATTTGCTGTCCAGCCTTCAACCAGACCCTGGAAAGCTTCTATCCATCCTACGAGATAATCCGCGATCCATGGTCCCAGATATGTCTGTGAAATTGCAAAAACTGCCCACATTACCCCAGCGAATATGATGATACCCGCTATAGGATTTGTTATTAGGGCATCAAGCTTATCTGCAAAAGTGCTTTCGCTTGACTTTACCTTTCTCTTTTCAACTTCCCTTACTATACTGTTTACAAAAGCAAATCTTGCTCTATCCGCCTTATCAACAGCATCCTTATCGTGAAGATCAATATCGCTCTGCACGAAAGGAGCAACCTGGCCCTTGCCAGCCAGCCTTATCGCACTGGCGATTTCCCTCAGTCCTTTATGCTTAGCATCATTTGAAACAGTTTCTATTACAGGACATCCAAGCTTCTGTGATAATGCCTTTACATCTATTTCAACCCCTTCTTTTTTATTTATATCCACCTTATTCAGCGCAACGATTACCGGAATATTCATTTCCAAAAGCTGCGTAGTGAAGAATAAACTTCTGCTAAGGTTTGTCGCATCAACGATATTTATAATAACGTCCGGATTTTCTTCTCTGATATACCCACTTGTGATGCTTTCTTCCGGCGTAAACGGTGACATCGAATATGCACCCGGCAGGTCCACCGCTATATTATCTTCACCGTATTCAACCTTAAACCGGCCTTCTTTTTTCCCCACGGTAACTCCGGCCCAGTTACCAACCTTCTCATTTCTTCCTGTCAGCGCATTAAACAGTGTGGTTTTACCGCTGTTAGGATTTCCTGCAAAAGCTACTCTCATTTATTCTCCTCCTGTATCATATGTTCCAGCCGGTTAGTTTCATCTAACCCACAATCTTAAAAATAAGCGCTAATCGCTAAACGATAATAGCGCTTGAGATGTATTTATCTAAATTATATCTGCCATCTTTAATGGCCACTACACATCCGTTCCTTCTCTTTGATATCACCGTAATGGGTTCACCGCTGTAGCACCCAAGTCTAAACAGAAATGCTTCCATTTCCTGATCTCCAGTCACAACATCTTTGACAGCATATGTTTCCCCTGCATTTGCGTCTGATAATCTCATAATGGTCCTCCTGTGGTTTCTGATTTATAGTCGGTCATTAGTTAGTTTTCTCTAACCATTGTTAGTGTATCCTAACTCTTTAGATTTGTCAAGCACAATGCGAAATAAAATAAAAAGGTGCCGCCGGCTATGCCTGAACTATCTTACCTGCCAGTGCACATGCTGCAGCTGACTTAGGTGATGCCAGATAAATGTTTACCTTTGATGTTCCCATTCTGCCAAGGAAGTTTCTGTTGTTTGTTGCTACAACAGTTTCCCCATCAGTCAGGATGCCGCCTGTACGTCCGCAGCAAAGTCCGCATGATGGATGAGTAATGTCTGCTCCAGCCTGGCTTAAGATTTCTAAAGTGCCGTTCTTAAGAGCTTCCATATAAACCTTACGGCTTGCAGGAGTTACGATCAGTCTTGTGAATGGAGCGATTTTCTTACCCTTAAGGATTTCAGCAGCTTCCATAAGGTCTTCCAGTCTGCCGTTTGTACATGATCCCAGGAATACCTGATCAACTGTCACGTCACCGATTTCTGTGATAGGCACAACGTGGTCAACGTTTGAAGGTACAGCCATTACTGGAACGAAGTCTTCAGCGCGATATTCCATTACTGCTTCATAAACAGCATCTTCATCGCCCTTAAGTGAAGCCTGGAATTCGTCAAGTTCGATTCCGCAGTACTCTGCAGTCTTCGCGTCAGGTGCGAAGAGACCGCACTTAGCCCCGGCTTCGATCGCCATGTTTGTCATTGTCATTCTTGATGAAACGCTCATGTTTTCAACTGTATCGCCAGTGAATTCCAGAGCCTTGTATGTTGCACCTGCAGCTGTCAAATCGCCGATGATCTTAAGGATAACGTCCTTTGACATTACGTTATCAGCCAGCTTACCAGTGATGTTAATCCTGATTGTTGCAGGAACTCTGCACCAGAGCTGACCTGTTCCCAGGATACCAGCCATTTCAGTGTAGCCGATGCCTGATGAGAAGGCGCCAACACAACCGTAAGTAGTTGTATGGCTGTCAGTACCGAATACGATGTGACCAGGCTTAACATATCCAGCTTCAGTCATAAGCTGATGGCAGATACCGTCACTAGTGTGCAGAGTCTTGATTTCCTGTTCCTTCGCGAAATCACAGCAGATGTGATAAGCACGAGTGTCATCTACCTGGCTCGCTGGAACCAGATGGTCGCAGATGATTACAGTCTTATCAGGATTCCATACCTTAGTGAATCCCATTTCTTTGAACTTTGATACGATGAACGGCATCATAATGTCGTCCAGCATTACATAATCTACATCTACAGTTACAATGTCACCAGGTTTAACAGCATGGCCTACATTGTGAGCGATGATTTTCTCTATCATTGTCATTCCCATAGTGCCACCTCCTTAGTCATCAAGGCCATTGCGCTTACGCATAGCCTTTACAAGTCCACCTGCATTAAGTATTTCAACCAGATTGTCTGGAAGTGATACGATTGGGTATTCCTTGCCGTTATATTCGATTTTATCGTTGATTGTTACAGTGATTTCATCGCCTTCCTTCATGTCATCTGCCAGATCAGCATTTTCGATGAGGAGGAGTCCGTTATTGATTGAGTTACGAAAGAAGATTCTGGCGAAACTCTTCGCGATAACACATTTAACTCCCAAAGCCTTCACAACTTCAGGAGCCTGTTCTCTTGATGAACCGCAGCCGAAGTTGTTTCCTGCTACGATGATGTCTCCGGGCTGAAGTTCCTTAGCGATGTCACCTCTGAGTGGTGAGAATGCGTAAGGCTTCATTTCTTCTATAGTTTCGAAAACCAGATATTCAGTCGGCATAATGATATCTGTATCGATATCATCTCCCATGAGCCAGACTTTACCAGTGAATTTTTCCATTTTTATTCTCCTATAATTTATCAGCTGTGATGATCTCGCCCTTGATTGCTGATGCAGTTACTGTAGCAGCAGATGCCAGGTATACGAATGATTCTCTGTGACCTGCACGGCCCTTGAAGTTTCTAGTACCTGTTGAGATCAGTGTTTCGCCTTCGCCGATTACGCCCTGACATGCACCCCAGCATACTGAACAGTTAGGGTTCATGATGATAGCACCCGCTTCGATGAATGTTTCGATAAGGCCTTCTCTCATTGCCTGCTCGTAGACTTTGCGGCTTGCCGGAACAACCAGGAATCTTACATCTGGATGAACCTTGTGACCCTTCATGATTTCAGCACCGATTCTCAGGTCTTCGATACGTCCGTTGTTACATGATCCCAGGAAGGCTTCGTCGATGTGAGTTCCAAATGCTTCTTCTGCAGGAACTACGTTATCTACGAAGTGTGGCTTAGCAACGATAGGCTTGATTTCGCTCAGGTCGATATCATAAACTTCCGCATATTCTGCATCTTCGTCTGGTGCGAAGCATTCAACAGGTTCTCTGCCCTGCTCTTTAAGGAAATCGAGAACAACGTCGTCTACTTCCATAAGTGCAGTCTTGGCACCTGCTTCAACGCAGAGGTTGCAGATCGCGATTCTGCCAGCCAGGTCGATAGTAGCCAGGCCTTCGCCGCCAAATTCCATTGCCTTATAGTTAGCGCCGTTAGCAGAGATTCTTCCGATAATAGTGAGGATAAGGTCTCTAGCTGAAACGCCTTCTGGCAATTTGCCAGTAAGGTTGAATCTCAGTGTTTCTGGAACCAGTGTCCATGATGTACCTGTTACCATAGCGTAGAGATAGTCTGTATTACCAACGCCTGTACCGAATGCACCCAGTGCACCGTATGCGCAAGTATGGCTGTCAGCTCCGAAGATGAGCTGTCCAGGACGAACGTGGTTTTCGATCATTACCTGGTGGCAAACGCCTTCGCCTTCATAATATGTGATGCCCTGTTCCTTAGCGAATTCACGCATTTTCTTGTGTGATTCAGCTGTTTTAACGCTGTCGCATGGAATGTTGTGGTCAACGATCCAAACAAGCTTGTTAACGTCAGCAATTCTAGGATGCTTAAGAGCATTGTATTTATCTACTGTGATGTGTGATGTTCCGTCATTACTCATGAGCAGGTCCAGTTCAACTGTGCAAATATCGTTTGCCTTAACGCTTTCGTTACCTGATGCACGCGCAATGATTTTTTCTGCTATTGTCATTCCCATGATTAGTCCTCCTTATCCAGCGAAGCTAAAAGTCCGCCCTGGTTCAGGATGTTCTGCAGATTTTCAGGCAGCTTAGTACATGCGAATTCCTTGCCTGCTGCTGTGATCAGTCCTGCTTCCATATCGATTTCCATTTCATCTCCTGGCTGCACTGCATCGTACAGATCCTTACAGATGATTACCGGAAGACCGATGTTGATTGAGTTTCTGTAGAAGATTCTAGCAAATGACTTAGCGATTACGGCCTTAACCCCCAGAGCCTTAAGTACGCTTGGTGCCTGTTCTCTTGATGAACCGCAACCGAAATTTTCGTCTGCTACTACGAAATCACCAGGCTGTACGCTTGACGCGAAGTCCGGATCAAGTGATTCGAAAGTATGAACCTTCATTTCGTCGAATGTAGGATAAAGAAGATACTGTGATGCGATAATCTGGTCAGTATCAACGTCCTTATAAAAACGGAATATCTTTCCCATTTCCCTGCCTCCTGTTTTTTAATGCATTGTGCTAAAAGCACGTAAAGATGATATATTATACTACTTTTTGAGATCATTTGCAAAAAAGCCACCGGGCGCTCCCGATGGCTTTCATTGATTTTTTAATTATTAACGTATAACGGATTTAGGCAGACTATAGTCACTCCAAACCTTTTTACCATCAGATGAAGTTCCGAAAACTCTTACCTTGTAGAAATACTCCTGACCTTTAACAGTGGCTTTATCCTGCCATGATGTTGCTTTCTTACTAAAAGTCTTCACGCACTGATATTCACCGTCAGGTTCTGTAGCGCGATGTATTTCAAGCCTGTTTGTATATGGGCATTTATAGCCCCACCTTATTGTTATTGCTTTCTTGCCAGTTTTAGCCGAAGTAACAAGCGGCATATTAAGAGTCTGTCCAGCCTCTTCTGCAGGCTTTGTCAGTTCTACGACTTCGTCAAGTTCTTCCTTTGACATTCCCAGTGTGCCATCTTCAACAGCCTTATATGCTGACGCTTTAACTGCGTTAAATGCATTGGTAAGTCCATATCCAGTGTAATCGTCTTTACCTTCTAAATATACGTCTGTTGTCGTACTGCACAGAATATCTCTAACTTCCTGCTGCGAAAGATCAGGATTTACATAGAGCATAAGCGCTGCAACAGAAGTAACAGTAGGTGTAGCTACTGATGTGGAAGTCGACGAAGTGGCCTTAGCGCTCGCTGAAACATATCTATAAATGTTTTCACCAGCTCCACCTATAGTCTTGGCAGGGCCGTAGTTGGAATTATGAGTCTTAACATTAGCCCATGCATTTTTATGACGCTTTATGCCCACTACTCCAATTGTTGATTCGAAGTCAGTAGGGTATCTTGCTATGTCATTATGGTGATTCCCTGCAGAACATATAACTGGAATGTCATATTCGTATACGGCCTTATCTATTTCCTTTTCGAGAGCCATATCGTCATGCGGATTACCGTCTACATCCATATCTTTATCATAGTAGCTGAATGACAGATTGATAAGCTGCGCACCGTTTTCGATTGAATACTCAATACCCTTTATTACATCAGCCGTTGTTGCAACTTCCTGCCTTGTATATTTGTAGTCCTTATACACGTTTACTGCATATACAGAAACCAGATCATTATTTCTTCCTGAAGCGATTCCAGAAATGCCCAGCTTATTATTAGCAGTCGCACATAAAATGGATGTTACTTTAGTGCCATGGTTCCATTTAGCCCTAGTATATCTAGGTTCATCACCCGTAACATTCACTGAATGAACTGTGTCAAGGTTAACCTGCATATCCTTGTTGTTTGTAACGCATCCTGTATCAACAGCCGATATGATCACTCGGTCTTTAGGACCTGCGATTTCCTTGATTTTCTCGATCAGGTTCCACGCTTCAGGAACATCCATATAATCAAAGTACCAAAGTTTACCTGCCTGCTTGTCGTTCACTACAGCCTTGGCACCGACTCCATCAGGTGTGTATATGAAATTTGGTTGTGCAAAAGCTACATCGTCATTTTCCTCAAGTTCTTCGATGGCAGTTTTCATATCGATATTTTCATCGTATGAAACAAGCACAGGTGTACCATCTTCGATCACAGTCTCAGCCCGAGCTTCTGTATCCAGTACTTCCACATTTCCTTCAGTTATCTCCTCTGCAACAGTTTCATCCACATCATCATTAAAAACCACAATGATTTCGTTGTTATAGCAGTTTTTCTGCTGGCTTGTTTCTTTAGCTGAAACGGCTGATGTGTTAACATACGCTGTTGTAAATGCAATTATTGCTGCAGTTAAAACAGCAATAAACTTCTTATTGTCAAATAATACCATTATGTCAAATCTCTTTCTCTAGTGCTCTATTACTATTTAACCTTTCTCAGCAAAGCCACACACTCAGTATGCTTAGTTCCAGGGAAGTTATCAAAAGGCTTAACCGATACGATCTTATATCCGTAATACTGCATATAGTAAAGGTTCTCAGCCAGTGTCTTAGGGTTGCATGAAATGTAAACGATCTGGTCCAGACCGTAGCTGATGATCTTATCCAGCGCATCAGTGCTGATGCCCACTCTTGGCGGGTCAACAACCATGACTTCCGGAACATCATCGATCGTCTGCAGGACCTTGAAGCAATCGCCCGCAATGAATCTGCAGTTATCAAGGCCATTAAGCTTGGCAGCTTCTCTAGCCGCTTCAACAGCTTCCTCTACGATTTCAACGCCCAGTACATCAGATGCCTTCTTAGCCAGAACCTGTGTGATAGTACCAGTTCCGCAGAAGAGGTCAAATGCCTTCTTGTTTTCGAAATCATCTATAAGGTTGATCGCATAAGTGTAGAGGTTCTCTACTGCCGCGATATTAGTCTGGAAGAATGAGAACGCACTAACCTTGAACTTAAGGCCCATGATTTCTTCATTGTAATAGTCACGACCCTGAAGGATTCTCAGTTCATCGCAGATAACAGCATCTGCCAGTCTATCGTTGATAGTACGCAGGATACCTACAACTTCGTGCTCCAGATCAAGTGAGTTGATCAGTTCAACATAAGCCGCTTCGTCAAATCTCTGTCCTACGTGCTCCCACTGTGAACCAGGTTCACCCTCTGAACTTGTTGAAATGTTTACCAGTATTTCACCAGTTCTAACACCTCTTCTTATGATCAGATTTCTCATAAGGCCAACGTGCTTCTTCTTATGATAGTGCTTGTAGCCTCTCTCATTTACAAAGTTCAAAGTAGCCTGAAGGATTTTGTTGAAATCCGGATGAACAAGCTGGCATTCGTCAACTGTTACGATTGCCATAAAGTGCTTCTTCTTATGCATACCTAAAGTAACAGGGCCATCCTTGACCATATCACCGAAGGTATATTCCATCTTATTTCTATATTCGTATCTATCCGGTGCAGGTTCGATAGGCAGGAATTCATCATAATCGATGCTCTTGTTGTCCATTAAAGCCTTAACTTCACCGTATTTATTTGAGAGCTGTTCCTCATATGGAACACCCTGATAAACGCATCCGCCACAGATTTCGCTGTCTCTGCAGATTCCGCGGTCGCAGTATTCAGTCTTAAAATCTTCCATATGCATCATAAAACTCCTTCTTATATTCTAAGAATCTATCTTCGTCGATTGCCTGCCTAATATTTGTCATCATGTTAACTAGGAAGTGCAGATTGTGGTTTGTAAGCAGCATTGATGAAAGCATTTCATCTGCCTTAAAGAGATGTCTAAGGTATGCTCTAGAATAGTTTCTGCATGTGTAGCAGTCACATTTAGGATCAAGTGCAGTATAGTCTCTCTCAAACTTCTTGTTCTTAATATTAACTCTACCCTGTGAAGTCATCGCCATACCGTGACGGGCGATTCTAGTTGGAAGTACACAGTCAAACATATCGATACCGCGCTCAACACCTTCAAAGAGGTAGTCAGGGCTGCCAACGCCCATAAGGTATCTAGGCTTATCCTTTGGCAGGTAATCTACGCAATCGTCCAGAATATCATTCATGATTTCCTTAGGTTCGCCTACGCTTAAGCCGCCGATCGAATAGCCCGGAAGATCCAGGTCAACGATCTGCTTGGCGCTTTCTCTTCTAAGGTCCTTATACATACCGCCCTGCATAATTCCAAAGAGCGCCTGCACTCTATTTCTAGGAAGGTCATCGCCAACATTAAGGGAAACACCGTGGTTCTTCTTCATGGCTTCTACGAACTGTTCATTTATAGGTTCGTGAGCACTGTAGTGATATTCCTTACAGCGCTTAAGCCATCTCATAGTAAGCTCCATGGAATTCTTAACGTATCTCTTATCTGCTGGATAAGGTGCGCATTCATCGAATGCCATAATGATATCTGAACCCAGAGCGTGCTGGATCTCCATTGACTTTTCTGGTGAAATCATGTGCTTTGACCCGTCGATATGTGATCTGAATGTTGCACCTTCCTCAGTGATTTTTCTCATTGCACCAAGGCTGAAAACCTGAAATCCGCCGCTATCAGTCAGGATAGGCTTATCCCAATTCATGAATCTGTGAAGGCCGCCAGCTTCTTTAACGATATCGTGGCCTGGTCTCAGATAGAGATGATATGTGTTGCTCAGTATAATCTGTGCGCCGAGTTCCTTAACCTCCTCAGGTCTCATGGCCTTAACAGTGGCTGCTGTGCCAACAGGCATGAAAATCGGAGTCTGAATCTCGCCGTGCGGAGTCTGGATCACGCCGCGTCTTGCCTTTGATTTTGTATCTGTTTTTAGTAACTTAAAACTTAATGCTGACATTAATGTCTCCTTAATAAATTATTCAATGAACATGGCATCGCCGTATGAGAAGAATCTGTATTTTTCCTCTACAGCTGTCTTGTAGATATCTAAAATCTTCTCTCTGTCATAAAGCGCTGAAATAAGCATGATCAGAGTTGACTTAGGAAGATGGAAGTTTGTGATAAGACTCTCTATGATCTTATACTCATATCCAGGGTAAATGAAAATGCCTGTGCTGTCCGCACCAGCCTTTACCTGATAGCATCCAAGTTCTTCGTCAAAGTATGCTGCACTCTCTACCGTACGAGTTGAAGTTGTTCCTACAGAAATAACTCTTCTGCCTTCTCTCTTGGCTTTATTAATAGTCTCAGCTGTCTCTTCGTCGATCCAGTATTCCTCGAAATGCATTGAGTGTTCCTCTACATTTTCGACCTTAACCGGTCTGAATGTTCCGATGCCAACGTGAAGTGTAACGTAAGCCAGCTCGACACCCTTCTCCTGCGCTTTCTTCAGAAGTTCCTCAGTGAAATGCAGCCCTGCTGTTGGCGCCGCTACTGAACCTTCTTCCTTACAGTAAACAGTCTGATATCTGTCTTTATCATCATCTTCAGATGCTCTCTCAATATATGGAGGGAGCGGCATGCTTCCGATTTCTTCGAGACGTTCCATAAAAATGCCTTCGTACTTGAAATCGACGATTCTTGTTCCGTCTGCTCCAAAATCTACAATCTCCGCCATAAACAGCGGTCTGTCAGCCATCACGTCTCCTGCTCCACTGAAGACTACCTTGTCCCCTGGCTTAATTCTTCTTCCCGGACGAACCATAGTTTCCCATCTGTCACCATCAAGGCGCTTGATGAGGAGAAACTCGATATTTGCTCCACCAACTGTATTAAGCTCATCTTCTGGTGTAGGCACTACCTTCTTACCATACATTCTGGCAGGAAGGACCTTAGAATTATTGAGAACCAGACAGTCGCCTTCGTTCAGATAATCTAAGATATCATAAAAGTGCTTATGCTCGATCGTATCACTTTGTCTATGTACAACAAGAAGCCTAGAGCAGTCTCTCTTGTCAGTAGGCTTCTGTGCTATGAGTTCTTCTGGTAAATTGTAATCAAATTCATCAATTCTCATTTTAATCTTCTATGTCCATCTTCAGCTGGTCATCATCGTCATCCATATCTGTTTCGATTCCCAGATGTCTGTACGCTTCAGCTGAAACAACACGTCCTTTCTTTGTTCTATGAAGAAGGCCTGCCTGTATGAGGTACGGTTCATACACGTCCTCGATAGTAACTCGCTCTTCTCCTATGGAAGCAGCGATAGTATCTATACCTACAGGACCTCCATCAAATCTGTTTATTATCGTTCTCAAAATCTCTCTATCCAGATGTTCAAGACCCAGATAGTCAACGCCCAGCGCATTAAGAGCCTGGCGAGTAATGTCGATGTCTATATTACCATTACCCTTTACCTGTGAAAAGTCTCTGACTCTCTTAAGGATTCTATTAGCGATTCTAGGTGTTCCTCTGGAACGCTTAGCCATCTCTGCAATTGACTCATTATCCACCTCTACACCAAGAAGTCCTGCAGTTCTCCTGATGATCTCAGCAAGTTCATCCTGTGTGTACATTTCAAACTTGCAGCTTACGCCGAATCTGTCACGCAGAGGCGCACTAAGGCTGCCGGCTCTAGTTGTCGCTCCAACCAGAGTAAACTTGGCGATATCAAGTCTAATGGATCTTGCCGATGGCCCCTTGCCGATAATAATATCCAGGGCGAAGTCTTCCATTGCTGAATATAGAACTTCTTCAACAGCTCTGTTTAATCTATGTATTTCATCGATAAAGAGTACATCGTTATCGTTGAGGTTAGTAAGTATGGCTGCCAAATCTCCCGCTCTCTCGATAGCAGGTCCTGAAGTGATTCTGATATCAACGCCCATTTCATTGGCTATAATTCCAGCCAGCGTTGTCTTACCAAGTCCTGGAGGCCCATAAAAAAGAACGTGATCCAGCGGTTCGCCACGAAGCTTGGCTGCTTCAATGAATATTTTAAGATTTCCCGCTGCAGTCTTCTGACCTATATAATCAGAAAGTGTCTGCGGACGAAGGGAAAACTCATTTCTCTCTTCACCTTCACCAAGTTCTGCAGCTGTAATTCTTTCTTCGTAATCCATATCTATCCTTCTTAATTAAAACTTAAAACAAATTCTTAAGCGCACGCTTAATGTATTCTTCAGTACTGAGATCCTTATCCTTAACACCTGCCAGAGCGCTTGTAGCCTCTCCTCTAGTGTAGCCCAGAGCCATAAGAGCATTGATAGCTTCCGCCTTACCGTCTGGCTGAGGCATTAATGCATCATCTCCACCGATTTCATCTGCGCTTCCTTCCGGTGCAGAGAACTTATCCTTAAGTTCCAGAACTATTCTCTCAGCTGTCTTCTTACCGATTCCGTTAGCCTTAGTCAAAGTCTTAGAATCCTCGAAAACGATTGCCTGCTGCAGCTGATCCAGCGTAAAAGCAGACATGATCGATATACCAGCCTTAGGTCCTACACCGTTAACACTGATGAGCTTCTTAAAGGCATCCAGTTCGCCCTTTCCCGAAAATCCGAAAAGGCTCATGTCATCCTCTCTGACAATCATCATCGTATGCACCATTACCTCCTGTCCCACAGGACTTAAGTAAGCCTTAGTATTGGCAGGTACATTCACAACATAACCCACGCCGTTAACATCAACTATTATATATCCATCGCCCTTCTCGGCGAGAATTCCTCTTAAAAATCCGATCATTATGGTTTCCCCTTATAGGCCCTGTCTTATTCTCTTCTCAATTTCCTTCATTCTGTCTCTCGTTCCGGCTGCATGTCCGTGACAAATTGCAGCTGCCAGCGCATCGGCAGTATCGTCCGGCTTAGGAACTTCCTTAAGATTAAGTATAGTCTTAACCATAAACTGCACCTGCTTCTTCTCAGCACGTCCGTTGCCTACAAGTGCTTGCTTTATCTGCAGCGGCGTATACTCCGCGATCTCAAGACCGCCCTTGACACATGCCAGAATCGCAACACCTCTAGCCTGCCCAACATTGATAGCAGTCTTCGCATTATTATTAAAGTAAAGCTGTTCTATGCTCGCCACATCTGGCCTCTGCTCCTCGATAATCTCTCTGAGCCCGTTGTATAGAACCTCCAGCCTCTGCGGCATCGGCATATCCCTATCAGTTGTCAGCGATCCGTAAGTCAGTGGTCTAAACCTGTTGCCCACCTTCTCCAGAACGCCATATCCCAGGATCGCATATCCCGGGTCAATTCCTAGAATCTTCATTTAATATTCTCCGTTTCTAAATATAGCCCAAGTATACACCTGCGAACATATGTTTGTAAACCTTAGCTTTCAAAAAACTCAAGGCTTCCAACTATTGAATTTTCAACCATATTTGAAACCGCTTCATCCGTATAAAAAGCCATATGCGGAGTCACTATCACATTAGGAAAAGCTTTAAGAATTGCCATAGATCTATTAACACCTACTTTGCAGTCTCTAAGTTCTCTGCCGATCTTACCTTTAAGCGTATAATCCTGAACCTGTCAAAGAACTCCCTCTCGTCATATTCTCTTAAGCTGTATACGAATATTTTCATATGCTTAGCCGCCTTTTCTAACTTTCCCGTAGATATTTAAGTATACTACAGGAATGGCTTTTTTTCAACATTTGAGCCGTTCCCTTATTGCCATATTTTACCAGTTGTGATATTGATATATCACAGGGGGTTTTGTGATTATGAACAAGAAAAAATTAGAGCAGCTGCGCCGTGAACTTTCTGCCATGCCGGAGGGGGCGCTGCATGTGAAACACTCGTCTAAATATACAAGCTTTGTAGAATACACAGCCGAAAGCGGTGCAAAAAACATCAACAAAGAACAAGACAAAATATATGCACTCGCCAGAAAGAAGTACATAAAAAATGAAATCGCGATTATGGAAGAAACTTCTGATGGTAAGCTAATAAAATTGAATGCCCAAAGAAACAAAATGCTTACCAACTTTGAAAAGGCAGGATTAGATTTGGCTAGAATAACGATGACTCCAAGCCAGTATAAGTGGATGCATGACACTTTCCCATCAAACCAAACCCACAAAGAAGATTTGATTCATATCACATCATCGGGCATAGCAATGCGCTCAAAATCGGAATGCAAAATTGGGAATATGTATGAGAAACTAGGCATACCTTATCGCTATGAAATGGCATTGACTATGGATGTATTCGATTTGGTAGAATACTTGGTGGAAGTAACAAAAGATTATAGGCACGGCAAAAGACTTTACTCATATTCCGGGAACTTATGCTTCTGGAACGTGCCACCAGAACTCAGCTGGATGAACCAAAGGGGTTCCATATGGAGACGTTTCGACGCATCTAAAGGCACCATCACAATCTTTCCGGATTTTAACCCGCTAACATTTGACGGTCAAAGACTAGTCCACGAACACGAAGGAATGACATCAGACCCATACTACCGCAGCAACGCTAGTGAGCGAATTTTTGTAATGCGACACTCTGGAGCGGTCACATCAGACAATTTATTTTTTACTTTTGAGCAAGATCTTCTAGATTCACGTTACCTAGAGAGCTTCCTTCGTGATAATATCTTAACTAGGATCTAAGTGCTTTATTGCTCTAACCATTATTTGCTACTATTCTAAAAATAGTTAACACATTACATAATCATTAACCAAATACAAGCGCTTTATCCTAATTAGTTAAAGTCACATAGCAACCGGTTAGCCATTTACGCTAAATCTTCAAATATTGGTTAGTCCAGCTCGGAATCATTAACCATTTTGAAAAAAGGTGCTGAAAATGGTTAACAACAAGATATGAATTCAACTCACCTTGTGAGCAAAACCCTGAACATGTCTGAGCGAGATTAAATCTCGCGAGTTTGTTCAGGGTTCTATTTTATATGAGTGAGTGTATGTGATTTCGCTCGGACGAGGTAGTGGCTAAACTACATATCCTTGAGCAACCCATGCTTTTCATATGTTGTAATTCTTTCTGGCTTATTGTCGCCGTCTACGAAGATTACGTGTGGCTTATGATCCTTAACTTCTTCTGGAGTCAGCTGTGCATATGCCATGATGATGATCTTATCGTTTACGCTCACGCATCTTGCTGCTGCGCCGTTGAGGCAAATCATGCCTGAACCTCTTTCGCCTGCGATAGTGTAAGTTTCAAAACGGCTGCCGTTGTCGATGTCAACAATCTGAACCTTTTCGTATTCGTAGATACCAGCTGCGTCCATAAGATCCATGTCGATTGTGATTGAACCAACGTAATCCAGTTCTGCCTGCTTAACTGTAGCTCTGTGGATCTTTGCCTTTAACATATTTACTGTCATTTTTTGTCTTGTCTCCCTTTTTACTTTTACTAATGTTGTACAACATCTTACTGTGAATCGCTAAATTACGCTTCAATAATAAAGTTATCTAAAAGTCTAGTCTTTCCAACATAAACTGCCATAGCAACCAGCACGCTGCCTTCGAAGTTTTCAGCTGGTGACATATCGAAATTGTTTACTGCCTGAACGTAGTCGATCTTAGCGAGAGGTTCTGCTTCGATCATTTCTACCATAGCTGCTACGACCTTAGCTGTTGACTTTTCGCCATCTGCTACCATCTGCTGGCCAAGTCTAACTGATCTTGAGAGAACCAGAGCTGCAGTTCTTTCTTCAGCGCTCAGATAAGTGTTTCTTGAAGACTTTGCTAGGCCATCATCTTCACGAACGATAGGGCAACCGATGATTTCGATACCGTATGACATATCGCGAACCATTCTCTTGATGATCGCCAGCTGCTGAGCATCCTTCTGACCGAAGAAAGCCTTATCAGGAGTTACGATGTTGAAGAGCTTGCTTACTACTGTGCAAACGCCTCTGAAGTGTGTTGGGCGAGTCTTTCCGCAAAGGCCCTTAGGCATATCGTTCAGAATTTCAACGTATGTGTCCTGGCTGCCGTTTCCATCTGGATACATTTCGTCAACTGATGGGTAGAATACCATGTTGCAGCCGTGTTCTTCCAGGAGCTTGCAGTCTCTTTCGAAATCTCTAGGATAAGCCTCTAAGTCTTCGCCAGGTCCGAACTGTGTAGGGTTAACGAAGTCTGATGCTACTACTCTGTCGCACATTGAAACTGCCTTATCAACCAGGCTAGCGTGACCTTCATGGAGGTATCCCATTGTAGGAACCAGACCTACTACCAGACCTTCAGCCTTCCATTCTCTAACCTGCTGTCTAACTTCTGCTATTGTCTTTGCTACGATCATTTCTAAAGTCTCCTTCTTATATGTAAATTAATATCTTTCGTCTAACACTTTGAGGAACTCTTCTGGACATTCGCTCTTAGGGAATGAATGCTGTTCATCAGGGAATGTTCCTGCCTTAACTTCTTCATCATATGCCTTATATGCAGCGATAAGTGCGTCTCCCACATTACCGAAGTGCTTGCAGAACTTTGGCAGGAAGTCACCGTTCATCTGAGTCATATCCTGATTAACCAGAACCTGTCCATCACAGCCAGCGCCTGCACCGATGCCGATAGTGATCAGATGCATCTTCTTTGAAATCAGAGCAGAAAGTTTAGGAGGTACACATTCGATAACCATCATGAATGCGCCAGCTTCCTGAACTGCGAAAGCATCCTGCATGATTCTTTCAGCATTTGCTTCGCTCTTACCCTGAACCTTGAATCCGCTCATGAGATTGCATGACTGCGGTGTCATTCCGATGTGTCCGCAAACAGGAATGCCTGAATCAACGATAGCCTTGATCTGTGGTGCTACTGCCACGCCGCCTTCCAGCTTAACTGCGTTGGCACCAGTTTCCTTGATCAGTCTGCCTGCGTTCATTACAGCCTGTTCCACTGAGCACTGGTATGACATAAATGGCATATCGATTACTACAAACGCATTCTGTGCGCCACGTACAACGCTTCTGCCGTAAATGATCATTTCTTCCATTGTTACAGGGAGAGTGTTTTCATAACCCTGCATAACCATTCCCAGGCTATCTCCAACAAGAATAGTATCTATTCCAGCTGCATCAACAAGACGTGCAGTTGAATAGTCATAACATGTTACCTGAGAAATCTTCTTTCCTTCCTGCTTCAGCTTGAGCAGTGTGTTAACAGTGTTTCTTGCCATTTTTTACTCCTTTTTCAAAAGTTCTCTAATCTCACTATAGTCCCTATCCGGGTTTTTCTTTGATGCAATGCTAATCAATCTCTTTGAGGCCTCAACATAAAGACCCGTATCTCCTATCACCGATAAGTGTTTCTTAATCGTTCCTGCGTCTCCGCGCTCCAGCGGACCTGTAAGTGCCTTCACCGCGCCGTCTTCGACAAGGTGTTTCACATTACTCATTACCAAAGGCTCCAGCGCTTCAAGTGCACCTTCTTCAGTAAAGCCACAGTCCTGCAAAAGCTCCACGCTCTTGTCAATAAGCGCACACACAAGGTTACTTGATATAGCGCACGCCGCATGATATTTGCTTTTCTTTTCACCTGATATCATCTGGACTTTAGGGCCAAGGGCTTCTAGCCTTTGCTTCCAAAGCATAAGCCCCGCTTCATCCGTACCTTCGATGCAAAAAAAAGCATCCCCTAATTCCCTGTACACTGTCAGCTTATTACTGACTGGGAATAGCGGATGTATTGAATAGCCTTCGGCACCTTCACTGCCGATACCGGGAAATGCTTCTCCAGCCGACATAGCACCACTGCAATGGCAAATCTGTTTATTTCTAATATCATAATCTTTAAGGGATTCGTAGACTTCTGTTATCAGACCATCTGGAACTGTTAAGAATATCGCATCACTACTTCGTACTATTTCTTCGATACTGTCGTAGCATTTGCTATTAGTAAACTCAGCAGCTTCTTGTGCTGATTCTCGGTGCCTATCGTAATATCCGGTCACCTGAATTTCGCCTTCTGAAAAAAATTTACCAAGGGAAAACCCAACTTTTCCCGCCCCAATAAAACCTGTTTTTATCATCAAATCACCTATTCCAATCTGATGCTAATATTCATTTCCAGCTTTATCGGAAGTCTATCCCATATTAAGTTTGCCGGTACAGTTTCTTGATAAGAATACCCTCCGCTCATACGGTAGATATTTTACAACTGTTAGCCTTACTTGTAAATACTAAAACGGGAAATCCGAAAACTCAGATTTCCCGCTTTAGGGTTGGTTATTATTTGTTCGCTATGCTTATTTCCAAATGCTACTGAAGACCATCTTAATTTTTGAAACCTGGTTAGCATTGATCTTAGCTACGCTGCTTTCGATGAATGCATATGTTTCTGGTCTTTCTTTAAGGAGATTATCTCCATCAAGGATATAATTACGATATGATTCTGCGAAGTATTCTTCTGAATCTTTGAGAACATATGATGGATTTCTACCTGTGTACTTACTCTTTTCTCTGCTATATATATCCTTAAAAGCTGAACTTGTATCAACATTTCCAGCTACGAATGCAATGAAATGTCCCAGCTCATGATAAACGTTGTCATTGGCAGCTTTTAATGTAAGCGTTCTGCTTTCGCCTTGCAGACGACCTTCATAGCTTACTGAAGGGTTTACTACAACCTTGAATCCCAGTTCTTCGAAAGCTGAAAGAACGTTTTCATTTGCTAATGGAGCCATTCTTCTGATATCAGAAAGTGCAGGTGCACTTACAATTTCTTCTGCAGGCTGCTCTTTAGCTTCTGCTTCCGGTACTACTAAAGTCTTAGGAGGTGTTGCATATGTTGTCTTAGTAGTCTTGGTTACTGTCTTTGTAGTTACCTTCTTCTTATTTGACTTTTTCTTATACTTCTCTGTTACTGTTACAGTTACTTCTGTCTTGACATCTGTTGTCTTGCCCTTCTTTTCTGATGATGAATAAGTTACTGTAACAACCGGATCCATCTTTACTGTGTAAGTAAATTCCGACTTGGCTTCAAGCTTAATAGTTTTAGTCTTTGTCTTTGTTTTCTTAGTTGTCTTGACTTTTACCTTGCCCATTGGAACTGGTGCATCAGAAATCTGAACCACATCGCCTTCAACATAAAGCTTATCAGGTATGCTGTTTGTCAGGTTGTTCTGATATACCGAAAAGCCTCCTACTAAGGAGAACATCATAGTCAGAACCAGCATTGCTGTAATACCGATTTTCGTGCTTTTCTTCTTAAACATTTTGTTTTCCTCCCAATAAAAAACCGTTGATAAAAGCCTATCAACGGTTGCAACATTCCCATAGGAAATACATCATCCTAACACAGATGATTATGCGGCAACCGGCTGTCATAGCATTACGCCTTAGACCCTTTGGCTTTGCGTCACTGGCTTTCGCCAGTTTTGCCTTTTATAGTTTG
This sequence comes from Bacillota bacterium, assembly GCA_029006195.1. Taxonomy (GTDB): domain Bacteria; phylum Bacillota; class Clostridia; order Peptostreptococcales; family Anaerovoracaceae; genus Lentihominibacter. Next base: position 66,258 of record JAQXGH010000050.1, on the reverse strand, counting down.
GAGCAATTATAACAAAGAGGCCGCAACAAAAGTGCAACAAAAACGGAACCCTTATGGATTCCGTTAAATTATTTTTATCTATCCTGTACACTGATTGATTCGATTGCTACAGGGCCTCCTCTAACAACTTCGATGCTTGAGAATCTGTCCTTAACAACCTTAAGGATTGAATCGTTCTTAGCTTCTGTCTGAATTGATTCGATAAGAACGCTCTTCGGACCCATATCCTTGATCCTGAACTTGAATACTGTTGCCATCTGGAATACTTCTTCTCTATCCTTAACACCAATGCCTCGGATCTTGATGAACATTACTTCCTTGTTTCTGATGTTAAGATCAGTGTAGTCTAATACTCTGATTACTTCTACGCATCTGTTAAGCTGCTTAGTGATCTGTTCATATGTGATGTCATCTGCATCGAGGCAGATAGTCATTCTTGATACTGTAGTGTCTTCAGTTTCACCTACTACTAAACTGTGAATGTTGTAGCCTTTGCCTGAAAGAAGACCTGAAATTCTGGCCAGTACACCACTCTGATTTTCTACAAAGAGTGAAAGCCATCTTCTTCTAAATGTGTTACTCACTTTGCTTTCCTCCTATTTAGTGATCTGATCGTCGATTGAGCTGTTTGGCTTAACCATTGGATATACCAGTGCCTCATCTTCGATGATGAATTCGATGAGTGTAGGAGCATCCTTCTTAGCTCTAGCTTTCTTTAATGCTGGTGCGATATCTTCAGCATTGAATACTCTGATACCTTCGATTCCGTAACTTTCTGCCAGCTTAACGAAATCTGGAATATATGGAGGACAGCAGTCCTGATGAGCCTTGTTACAGTTACCACAGCTCTTACGTACTCTCATGCAAGTACCTGAGAATCTTCTTTCGTAGAAGAGATCCTGCCACTGACGTACCATACCGAGATATCCGTTATTGAAGATGCAGATTGTGATAGGAAGTTCCTGAGTCATTGCTGTTGCCAGTTCCTGAATGTTCATCTGGAAACCACCATCACCGCATACTGTTACTACGCATCTGCCAGGGTTACCGATTGCTGCACCTATAGCTGATGGCAGGCCGTAACCCATTGTTCCAAGTCCGCCTGATGTAATCAGCTGACGATCTCCGTAGAGTTCGAAGAACTGAGTTGCCCACATCTGGTTCTGACCTACGTCTGTAGTCAGGATAGGTTCATCATAGATTACGTTGATAGCATCGATAATCTGCTTAGGAACAATCTTGCCCTTAGGGTTCATATCTATAGGGTTCTTGTACCACCATTCGTCAAGAGTCTTGATCCAGTCAGCAGTTTCGCATGCGCCTCTTTCTTCAACTGCAGCCAGGATCAGTTCGATTGCTTCCTTAGCATCGCCTACGATAGGAACGTCTACTACTACGTTCTTTGAAATTGATGCAGGGTCGATATCGATGTGGATGATCTTAGCCTTTGAAGCGAATGTTCCCAGCTTACCTGTGATTCTGTCATTGAATCTTGTACCGATTGAAATCAGCAGGTCGCACATTCCAACAGCGTTGTTAGCTGCTACGTTACCGTGCATACCCAGGTTTTCATAGCAAAGGTCATGTGTTGTAGGAACTGCGCCTCTACCCATGATAGTTGTAGTTACAGGAATACCTGACTTTTCCATGAGTACTGTCATTTCCTTCTGAGCACCAGCAAGTCTTACGCCGCCGCCGAGGAGGAATAATGGGCGCTTAGCCTTATAGATCATGTTGATAGCCTTGTTGATCTGGCGTTCATTGATCTTAGTGTTTGGCTTGTATCCTCTGATGTTAACTTCTGATGGATATACATCACTACCCAGTTCTGCCATAACATTCTTTGGCAGGTCTACTACTACAGGGCCTGGACGGCCTGTATTAGCGATGTAGAATGCTTCCTTGATGATTCTGTTGAGATCTTCTCTCTTCTTAACCATGATTGTGTACTTAGCGATATTTCTAACGATACCAACCATGTCGATTTCCTGGAATGAATCGTTACCGATCAGATTAGTTGCAACCTGTCCTGTGAAACATACCAGTGGAACGCTATCGTAATTAGCGTCAGCAATACCTGTAACCAGGTTTGCTGCTCCCGGACCGCTTGTTACTAGACAAACGCCTGTCTTACCAGTTGATCTGGCATAACCTTCAGCCGCATGAATGAGGCCCTGTTCGTGTCTTGGCAGGATCATGTCGATATCCTGCTGCTTATAGAGTTCATCGAAAATATCGATTACTGTAGCTCCTGGGTAAGCGAAGATTTTCTCAACGCCTTCTTCCAGCATAGCCTTAGCGAAGAACTCATTACCTGAAATCTTTCCCATTTTGTTTTCTCCGTATATATTAATGTTCAATATCTAAAATCTAATTAAATGAATTCTACAATCTTATCGCCGATTTCCTTAGTGCCAAGCCATGCTTCGCCTTCCTTAGCGATATCAACTGTTCTGTAACCAGCTTCGATAGTCTTCTTAACAGCTGCTTCGATAGCATCAGCTTCTTCATCAAGGTCCAGTGAATATCTGAGCATCATTGCTGCTGACAGGATTGTTGCCAGTGGATTAGCGATTCCCTTACCAGCGATGTCAGGAGCTGAACCGTGGCTTGGTTCGTAGAGGCCAAGCTTAGTTTCATTAAGGCTTGCTGATGACAGCATACCGATTGAACCTGTGCACATGCTTGCTTCATCTGACAGGATATCACCAAACATGTTTTCTGTCAGGATAACGTCGAACTGTGCAGGGTTGTGAACCAGCTGCATAGCGCAGTTGTCAACCAGCATATGTTCCAGAGTTACTTCAGGATATCCTTCAGCAACTTCTTCAACGACCTTTCTCCAAAGTCTTGAAGTGTCCAAAACGTTTGCCTTATCTACGCTGATTACCTTCTTACCTCTCTTCATAGCGATTTCAAAAGCCTTAATAGCGATTCTTCTGATTTCGTTTTCATTATATGAGAGAGTATCAACAGCAGTCATAACGCCGTCAACTTCCTCTGTCTTTCTTTCGCCGAAGTAAAGTCCGCCAGTAAGTTCTCTAACAATGATCATGTTAAAGTCTTCTGCACCCTTGATCGGACAAGCATCCTTAAGTTCACTGTAAAGATAAGCAGGTCTTAAGTTAGCGAAGAGATTGAGGGCCTTTCTGATCTTCAGAAGACCAGCTTCAGGTCTCTTTGATGGTTCCAGCTGATACCAAGGTGAAGTCTTAGCATCGCCACCGATCGAACCCATCAGGATAGCATCGCTAGCCTTAGCTGTTTCAATAGCTTCATCTGTGAGAGGAATTCCGTGAACGTCGATTGATGCGCCGCCCAGGAGTACTTCTGTATAATTAAATTCATGTCCATATTTAGCTGCTACTGCGTCAAGCACCTTGACAGCTTCTGCTGTAATTTCAGGACCGATTCCATCGCCAGGAATAACCGCGATATTGTAATTCATTGATTACGCTCCTTTCAAAGTCTATTCAACAAAGTGGTCTTCGTTATTCTTTCTGTTCAGTGCGCTAACCAGAGCGTTTACTGAAGCCAGGATAATATCTTCGTGGATACCTACACCCCAGAACTGGTTGCCTTCTGGATCTTCAATGCAGATGTATGATGCTGCCTTTGATGATGATTCAGTTGAAAGAGCATGTTCTGAGTATGTAACAAACTTGAAGTTGAATGTATATGGTGACATCTTCAGTGCGTTACTGATAGCGTCGAGACGACCATTACCAAGTGCTTCAAATTCGTAATTCTTGTCTGCGATTCTCACCTTGATGCTTGCTATCATACCGTCATTTGACTTGTATGTTGAAGCCTTTGAGAATACTGCATCTGTGATATCGATATGGTCAAATACATTGATGTATTCCTTCGCAAAAGCCTTATAGACTTCAATAGGTGAAAGTTCCTTATGGCTCTTGTCTGAGATACCCTTGATCATGTATCCGATTTCTTCTCTCATTGCCTGAGGGATCACATATCCGAAGTTCTGTTCCAGAATATATGCTACGCCGCCCTTACCTGACTGGCTGTTGATTCTGATAACATCAGCTTCGTATTCTCTGCCGACATCCTTAGGATCCAGCGGCAGATACGGTACAGTCCACTGCTTGAGGTCTTTGTCCTTACGCCACTTCATGCCCTTGGCAATAGCATCCTGGTGTGAACCTGAGAATGCTGCGAATACAAGCTGGCCACCGTATGGCTGACGAGGATGTACCTTCAGATCTGTGAACTTCTCGTATGTTTCTACTATTTCAGGCATGTTAGTGAAATCAAGTTCTGGGTCAACACCATGAGTGTACATGTTCATTCCCAAAGTTACGATATCAACATTACCTGTTCTTTCACCGTTACCGAAGAGTGTACCTTCGATTCTGTCACCGCCTGCTAAGAGACCAAGTTCAGCATCTGCAACGCCAGTTCCTCTATCGTTATGAGGATGCAGTGAAACGATTACATTTTCTCTGTTATGAAGATGTTCGCACATATATTCGATCTGTGATGCATATACGTGAGGCATAGCCATTTCAACTGTTGCCGGAAGGTTGATGATAACCTTGTTATCTGGTGTTGGTTCCCAGATATCGATTACAGCGTTGCAGATAGTAGCTGCGAAGTCCATTTCAGTGCCTGTGAAACTTTCTGGTGAATATTCAAACTGGAACTGTGTTCCTTCTTTTTCTGAGTATTTGTCAGCGTACTTCTTGATAAGTTCAGCACCTTCTGTAGCAATCTTGACGATATCCTTCATGCTCTTCTTGAAAACCTGTTCTCTCTGAGCAACTGAAGTTGAATTGTAAAGGTGAACGATTGCCTTCTTAGCACCCTTTAATGAATCAAATGTCTTCTTAATGATGTGCTTACGTGACTGTGTAAGTACCTGGAGAGTAACATCATCAGGAACGAGATCGTCATCTATCAGCTTTCTTAAGAACTGGTATTCAGTTTCTGATGCTGCAGGGAAACCAACTTCGATTTCCTTAAAGCCGATCTTAACAAGATACTTGAAGAATTCAACCTTCTCATCAAGGCTCATTGGAACGATCAGAGCCTGATTACCATCACGAAGGTCAACGCTGCACCACTGAGGTGCTTTCTCAATATGATCTTTCTCAGTCCATTTCATGTACTCTTTTCCGACGGGATAATAACCGATACCGTACTTATCAAAATTCTTCATTTTTTCTATTTCCTTTCACATTGATCTGCTATCTCAAGATGTGTATTCCGAATTGAAAAAAAGCCTTCATCTCATTACTTGACTAAGAGACGAAGGCATGTTTGCTTCCGCGGTACCACTCTTATTGACATGCTTTTCGCAAAACCTGCAATTCAGGTCAGCGCTCCTACTCGCGATAGAGAACTACATGTCCACTTAAGGTTTCTGCTCCCGGGTGAGACGTCCTGTTTCCACATATAACCTTCCACCAAACGATTACTCTCTGTAATGCTTTCTCAGGATTTATTCCGTTCAACGCATCTTTATTCGATTCTTTCAACATTATAGACCTATAGAAATGTAGTGTCAACCTTTTATTGACATTTCCTACTTATACTATATATAATGAAACGAACGGTTATAAAAAAAGGAAGGAGATATCATGATTTCAGATGTAACAAACAGCATCATTTATGTTGGTGCTAACGACCACGATTTAGACCTTTTTGAAGGACAGTATATCGTACCTAACGGTATGGCATATAACTCATATGTCATTAAGGATGAGAAATCCATCGTAATCGACACTATTGATCAGAGCAAGACAGAAGAATGGCTGGCAAATCTCGAAGAAGCTCTCGAAGGTTCAGTCCCTGACTACCTTCTCGTTCAGCATATGGAACCAGATCACTCAGCATCTATCGAAGCATTTCTCGGCAAGTACCCGGAAACTACAGTTATCGGTAATGCTAAGACATTTAAGATGATCGGGCTTTACTTCCCTGAACTCACTATCAAGAACACTTTAGAAGTTAACGAAGGCGACACTTTAACTTTAGGAAGCCATACTCTCACATTCATAATGGCGCCTATGGTTCACTGGCCTGAAGTAATGATGACATACGAATCATCAGAAAAAATCCTCTTCTCAGCAGACGGCTTCGGCAAGTTCGGAGCACTTGACGTAGACGAAGACTGGGCATGCGAAGCCAGACGTTACTATATCGGTATCGTAGGCAGATTCGGAGCACAGGTCCAGGCAGTTCTGAAGAAGGCGGCAGCACTGGATATCCAGATTATCTGTCCTCTCCACGGTCCTGTTCTCACAGAAAACCTGGGATACTACATCGACCTTTACGATACATGGTCAAGCTACAGACCTGAGGATAAGGGTGTTTGCATCTGCTATACTTCAGTTTATGGACATACAAAGGCTGCAGCCTTGGCACTTCACGATAGACTTGTGGAGCTCGGCGTTGAAATAGTAGAAATCAGTGATCTGGCAAGATGCGATATGGCCGAAGCTGTTGAGGACGCTTTCAGATATGACACGCTCGTTCTGGCAACAACAACATACAATGGCGACATCTTCCCTTTCATGAATCAGTTCATCGATCATCTTGTTGAAAGATTCTATCAGAACAGAAACGTTGCCCTTATCGAAAACGGTTCATGGGGCCCTACTGCTAAGCGCGTAATGACTAAGAAGCTGGAAAATTGCAAGAATCTGAACATGCTTGAAAACAGCGTAACTATCAAGGCTGCATTAAATGACGACAGCAGAGCTCAAATCGAAAGCTTAGCTCAGGAAATCGCTGCACTTTACGCATAATTAAGCAAAAAACTCAAATAGAGGTGGAAATCCACCTCTATTTTTATGTTTTTTGTGTTTTTTCACAACGCGTTCGCCGTTTTATTTGTTATTTTCACCAAATGTATTGATTTATATTTTTGTACATATATAATAGGAATGTACGTTAAATATTAGGAGGTTTTACTATGAGATTAACCGGTTCACAACTGGTAATGGAAATCCTTCTTGAACATGGTGTAGACACAGTTTTCGGCTATCCAGGCGGCGCTGCTCTTAACATCTACGATGCTCTTTATGAGTACAGAGATAAGATCAAGCACGTAATGACTGCTCACGAACAGGGAGCATCACATGCAGCTGACGGATATGCTAGAGCTACTGGCAAGACTGGCGTGGTATTCTCCACAAGTGGCCCTGGTGCTACAAATCTTGTTACAGGTCTCGCAACAGCGTTCATGGACAGTATTCCGATGGTAGCCATCACAGCTAATGTTCCTGATGAACTCATCGGTAGAGACGCTTTCCAGGAAGTAAGTATTTCCAATGTTGTAATACCAGTTACGAAGCATACATTCTTTGTAAATAAGATTGAAAATCTGGCAGATGATCTTAGAAACGCTTTCAGAATTGCGAATAGCGACCGTAAGGGTCCTGTTCTCATCGACATAACAAAGGACGTTACAGCACAGATAATTAATTATAAGCCTACTGCTCCAGTTCCTCTCTCTGAGACACCTAAGTTCTCAGATGAAGATGTGAGAAAGGTCGCTTCAATGATCAACGCATCAAAGATGCCTGTTATCTATTGCGGCGGCGGTGTTCCAGCTGCAGATGCAGATGAAGAACTCCTCCAGCTTATGGACAAGGCTGATATCCCTGCAGTACACACTCTTATGTCAGCAGGCACAATTGGTTATGACAACCCTAAGAACCTGGGCATGGCGGGAATGCACGGTTCAATTGCAGCTAATAAGGCTATCGACAGAGCTGACCTTGTTATCGCTATCGGCGCTAGATTCTCAGACAGAGTAGCACTCAACACTGAGAAGTTCGGTAGACACGCACTTAAGGTTCAGATCGACGTTGACTCAAGCGAAATCAATAAGAATGTTATTGTTGATTACGGCGTAAATGCCGATGCTAAGGAATTCCTTACAGCACTTCTCCCTCTTATCAAGGATAAGGACAGAAGCGAATGGGTTTCACAGGCAACAAACTGGAAGAACACAAGAGGCGATGCTAAAAGCAACAGTGCTCAGCTTCATCCAGATGAAATCATTACTGCAGTATGCGATAACACAGATAAGGATACTATCTATGTTACAGACGTTGGCCAGCATCAGATGTGGTGTGCACAGTATCTGAAGCACGAACATACTCGTCAGTTCCTGACATCAGGCGGACTTGGCACTATGGGTTACGGATACGGCGCAGCAATCGGCGCACAGATAGGATGCCCAGACAAGAGAGTCATCCACTTCACTGGCGACGGTTCATTCCACATGAACCTGAACGAAGCCTGCACAGCAGTAAGCGAAAAGCTCCCTATCATTACGATCATTATGAACAATAAGGTTCTCGGCATGGTATATCAGTGGCAGACCGTATTCTACGGAAGCAGATATTCATCCACTACACCAGAAAGAGTTACTAACTTCCCAATGATCGCCGAAGGATTCGGTGCTACAGGTTTCTTCGCAGCAACTCCAGAAGAGTTCAACGAAGCTTTCGCTAAGGCATTAACAATTGACGGTCCTGTTTGGATCGAATGTGCTATTGCTCCAGACGAAAGAGTTCTGCCAATGATCCCTGGCGGCGGCACAATTGAAGACATGATTATAGGTTAGGAGGGTACGCATGGCAACTAAAGAAAAAACAGCTGTTATAAGTATTCTTGTTAACAACGAAGTCAATGTTCTTACAAGAATCAGCGGACTTTTCGGAAGACGTGGATATAACATTACATCATTCACAGCTTCACCAACAAATAATCCATCACAGTCACGTATCACTATCGTAACTACATGCGATGAACGTAAGCTTGACCAGATCCTGACTCAGACAGCTAAGCTGGAGTCTGTTATCCACATCTCACTGATGGCTAGAGATGACAGCATCTACCGCGAACTGCTCCTAGTTAAGATCAAGGCTGGCAAGAAGGAACGTTCAGACATTATGGAAATAGTTAACATCTACAGAGGCAGAATCGTTAACCTTTCTAAGAAGAGCCTGATCGTTGAACTTACAGGTTCATCAGACAAGCTTGACGGATTCCTTAACATGGTAAGCTGCTATGACCTTCTGGAAGTTTGCAGAACTGGTATAACAGGCATTTACAAGGGAGACGAAGGTTTCTAAGCCAAGTTAATTATTTAGCTTAATAATTAAGTGATTTAATATAATAAAGAATATTTTTTAGGTAAAGGAGAATTTATAATGAGTATCACTAAGTACTATGATGCAGATTGCAATCTGGGAATGTTAGACGGCAAGACAGTTGCTATTATCGGTTTTGGTTCACAGGGTCACGCACACGCAATGAACCTTAACGAAAGTGGCGTTAACGTAGTAGTAGGTCTTAGACCTGGTTCAGCTCACGCTGCTAAGGCAGAAGCTGCTGGCCTCAAGGTTGTAGGTATCGAAGAAGCTGCAGAAGCTGGCGATTTAGTAATGATCCTTACTCCAGACGAACTCCAGGCTTCAATCTACAAGACTCAGATCGCTCCTCACATGAAGGAAGGTAACGTTCTGATGTTCGCTCACGGTTTCAACATTCACTATCAGCAGATCCAGCCAGCTGATTACCTCGACGTAATCATGGTTGCTCCTAAGGGCCCTGGTCACACTGTAAGATCACAGTATGTAGACGGCAGAGGCGTTCCTTCACTGATCGCTGTATATCAGGATGCATCAGGTAAGGCTAAGGACTACGCTCTGGCATACGCTTCAGGTATTGGTGCAGGCCGTGCTGGTATCCTCGAAACTACATTCAGAGAAGAAACAGAAACAGACCTCTTCGGTGAACAGGCAGTTCTGTGCGGTGGTGTTACTGAACTGATGAAGGCTGGTTTCGACACTCTGGTAGAAGCTGGTTACGCTCCAGAAATGGCTTACTTCGAATGTATCCACGAAATGAAGCTGATCGTAGACCTGATCAACGAAGGTGGCTTCGACAAGATGAGATACTCAATCTCAAATACAGCTGAATATGGTGACTACAGAACAGGTAGAAGACTCATCACTGACGAAACTAGAAAGGAAATGAAGAACGTTCTGAGAGAAATCCAGGATGGTACTTTCGCTTCAGAATTCGTACAGGAAATGAACGCTGGTGGTAAGGCTAGATTCCTGGCAACAAGAAGAGTAGAAGCTTCACACCTCCTCTGCAAGGTTGGCGCTGAACTCAGAAAGATGATGACTTGGTTACAGAAGTAATTAAACTAAGCTAAACAGAATAATTCAGTCCTACGGCTTAGCCGTAGGATTGTTTCTATCTAAAGGAGCTCGCGAATTTTGCGAACTTAACAAAGGAGAAAACTTATGAGAAGTGATAACGTAACAAAAGGCCCAGAACGTGCTCCTAATAGAAGCTTGTTCTATGCTATGGGTTACACAAAAGAAGAACTGGAAAGACCTCTTATCGGCGTAGTATCAGCTAAGAGTGAAATCGTTCCTGGTCACATGCACCTGGATAAGATCGCTGAAGCTGTTAAGGCTGGTATCAGAATGGCTGGAGGTACTCCAGTTGAATTCCCTGCAATCGGTGTTTGCGATGGTATCGCTATGGGACACCTGGGAATGAAGTACTCACTGGCAAGCCGTGAACTGATCGCAGACAGCGTTGAAACTATGACTTTAGCTCACGCTCTTGACGGTCTGGTTCTCATCCCGAACTGCGACAAGATCGTTCCTGGCATGATCATGGCAGCTGTAAGAATGAACATTCCTGCTGTTGTTTGCTCAGGCGGTCCTATGATGTCAGGTCTGGTTAACGGCGAAGAAACATCACTGTCAAAGATGTTCGAAGCTGTTGGCGCTTACAAGGCTAACCTCATCGACGAAGCTGGTCTTCAGGAATTCGAAGAAAACGTTTGCCCAGGCTGCGGTTCATGCTCAGGTATGTACACAGCTAACAGCATCAACTGTCTGGCTGAAGCTGTTGGTATCGCTCTCCCTGGCAACGGTACTATCCCTGCTGTACACAGCAACAGAATCATGCTGGCTAAGCACGCTGGTATGGCTATCATGAACCTGGTAGAAAAGGACATCAAGGCTCGTGATATCATCAACGAAAAATCACTGAGAAACGCTCTGGCATGTGACATGGCACTGGGTTGCTCATCAAATACTGTTCTTCACCTGCTGGCAATCGCTAACGAAGCAGGCGTAGACTTCGACCTTAAGCTGTTCAACGAATTCAGCGGCAAGGTTCCTAACATCTGTCACCTGGCACCTGCAGGTCCTACACACATGCACGACCTGAACAATGCCGGCGGACTTCCTGCAGTACTGGCAGAACTGGATAAGATCGGTGTTATCGACACTAGCCTTATCACAGCTACTGGCAAGACAGTTGCAGAAAACATCGCAGGAGCTCACATTAAGGACACTAACTGCATCAGACCTATCGACAATCCATACAGCCAGACTGGCGGTATCGCAATCATGTGGGGTAACATCGCTCAGGATGGTTGTGTAGTTAAGAGATCAGCAGTTGCTCCAGAAATGCTGCAGCACAGCGGCCCTGCTCGTGTATTCAACAGTGAAGAAGATGCAATCGCTGCTATCTATGCTGGCAATATCGTTGACGGTGACGTGGTTGTTATCAGATACGAAGGCCCTAAGGGCGGCCCTGGCATGAGAGAAATGCTGAACCCTACAAGTGCACTGGCTGGCATGAAGCTGGACAAGACTGTTGCACTGATCACTGACGGTAGATTCTCAGGCGCAAGCCGTGGCGCATCAATCGGTCACGTTTGTCCAGAAGCTGCTTCAGGCGGTAACATTGGTCTCCTGGAAGAAGGCGATATCATCGATATCGATATTCCAAACGCTAAGATCAACGCTCAGGTTAGCGACGAAGAATTCGCTAAGCGTCGTGAAAACTATGTAGCTCCAGCTCCAACTGTAACAAGCGGTTGGCTGGTACGTTATCAGAGAAACGTTGATTCAGCGGCACATGGAGCTGTAATGAAGTAAATAAAAACCACATTAGAGGCTGTCGCTTTCTTCGGAGGGCGATGGCTTTTTTTGGCTATTTAACTTTTATGGTACAAAAAAGCCATCACACCAACCAGCGGTTAGCGCGATAGCCCTTATCTTGTTTTAATTAACCCTGCGACCAACTATATAGAATCTCCCATCATCCGTATGATACGCACAGGTTGACAGCGTCACCAGCTGATCCCCGTAGGACAGCTCGGCACCTGTATCATAACAGCTCTCGGATTTTATGCCTTTGACATACTCGTCGAAGGTTTCTTCATCCGCTATGTAGAAATAGTTGTAGTACTTGAATTCCTTTGAATCACCTGAGCGGATCTTTGAATAGCAGGCAGCTACTACTTCGTATTCTCCCCTATCCTCTTCCGCTAAATCCGGGTCCCACTTTTCCATATCGACAGGTGGGTCTTTGATTAAGAGCCTGTCGAATTTGAATGTTTGATGCGACTCCCAGAATTCCTTGTCTTCGTATTCCAGAAGGTCGTGGAACATTGTACCGATCTTCATGTTATGGCCGTAAATCAGCCAGTTTGAGCTGTCATCATAGCTTAGCGAATCGATAAAAGGTGTTCCCGAATTAGACCACTTCTTATCAAAATTCAAGTGGAGATAGAATTCCGGATCTTCTGGGTCTGACTGCATTACCGGGTAGTCGATTTTCGTACCTTCTAAATCGAGCCAGCCTCTGAAATCTGGATTTCTGTCATATAGTGCCCATAGATTTACCTTTGATTCGTCTTCTGTAGTCTTCAAGGCCTGGAAGTCTTTAGAAGCTCCCGTGGTGCCCAGAACATAGTTCAGAAGGTATGCAGCCGATCCTACGAAAACAATCAGGCAAATCATGAAAACGATTTTGCTTACTAGACGTGACATGTTACTCCTTTAATTTGTAACTTATGGTATTATTAAGCCTTCTTTCCTGCTGCGAAAGCAACCTTGTTTAAGTCAACGAATTTAGGCTTAACAAACTTTGAGATTACTTCGTCCCACTGTTCATCAGTGAAAGGAAGATCATTTGATGCAGCGCCTAAAAGAACTACATTTACAGCCTTGCTGCTGCCGCATTCTTCTGCGATAGCCAGAGCGTCAAATGCTACTACCTTATCAGCTGCCGCCTTGATAGTTTCTTCAGCATTTGCAGGGATTTCTGCCTGACCAAGAACTACTGGCATAGGCAGGATCTGCTGATTGTTCATGTAAACAATTCCGCCCTTCTTAAGATATGGCAGCCATCTGTAAGCTTCCAGTTCTTCAAACGCGATGATGATGTCAGCTTCGCCTTTTTCGATAAGTGGTGAGTTTACTTTACCATCACTGATTCTAACGTGAGTTACAACGTCTCCGCCTCTCTGTGACATTCCGTGAACTTCACTGAGCTTAACATCATAACCATTTAATAAAGCCAGATTTCCGAGGAGTACACTTGCCAGAAGAGTTCCCTGTCCACCAACTCCTACAATAAGAATATTTATATTCATTTTCTTACCTCCTCATTAATCAATAGCATCAAACGGACAAACATTTTTGCAAAGGCCACAGCCTACGCATCTTTCTGATGCGATGAATGGCTTGCCGTCCTTATATTCGATTGCTGGGCAACCGATCTTCATGCACTGCTTGCAGTTTTTGCACTTATCAGCTGAAATCTGCTTAGGCGGATTAGTCTGCTTAACGATAAGAGCACATGGTCTCTTAGTAACGATTACAGACAGTTCGTCTCTTTCAGTTTCAGTCTTAATAACTTCTTCGAGTTCCTTAACCTTGAATGGGTCAATTTCAACTACGTTCTTAACGCCGCAAGCTCTAGCGAATGCTGCGATATCGATAGCAGGAGCTTCTTCGCCCTTAGCATTCTTACCGCTTGCTGGGTTGTGCTGATGACCAGTCATGCCTGTGATTCTATTGTCCAGAACGATTACGGTACCAGTTGACTGGTTATAGCTCATGTTGATCAGGCCAGTGATACCTGAATGGAAGAATGTTGAATCGCCTAGAACTGCTACAGTGTTCTTGCTTGAGCCTGTAGCCTTTTCAAATCCGTGAGCCATTGTAATTGAACCACCCATGCAGAGTGTAGTATCCATTGCTGATGTTGGAGGCAGTGCTGCTAATGTGTAACAACCGATGTCTCCCAGTACTGTTGTCTTGAGCTTGCTCAGTACATAGAAGAGTCCCTTGTGTGGGCAACCAGCGCAGAGGAGCGGTGGTCTTCCTGGAGCGTCTGATGTATCAGCAACTACAGGAGCAACTTCCTTACCGAATGCAGCTCTGATCATGTTAGCACTGTATTCGCCCTGGATTGTGAGCATATCCTTGCCGCCAGCAACTTCGATGCCTGCAGCTCTGATCTGTTCTTCCAGGAATGCAGGACCTTCTTCGATAACGTAGAGCTTATCTACCTTTCCTGCGAATTCTCTGATCTGATCCATAGCCAGTGGGTTAACGAGACCAAGCTTAAGGATGCTTGCTTCTGGCATAGCTTCCTTAACATACTGGTAGCAGATACCGCTTGTTACGATACCGATTTCCTGGCTTCCCATTTCTTCTCTATTGAGCTTAGCGCCGCCGCATTCCATTTCAGGAGCGTCGATTGCAATCTGAGCCAGACGCTTTTCCTGAGCTACGTGGAGCTTTCTTGCCATTGCTGGCATTGATACGTATTTCTGGATGTTCTTTTCGTAAGGAATGATGTCCTTCTCAACTCTTTCTCCAGTTTCTACGATACCTCTTGAGTGTGATACTCTAGTTCCACTTCTCATGAGAACTACTGTATCGTACTTTTCACTCATTTCGTATGCAAACTTCATATAGTCCAGACATTCCTGTGAATCAGCTGGTTCAAATACAGGTACTCCAGCGCTTCTTCCAGTATATCTTGAATCCTGCTCGTTCTGGCTTGAGTGACAGCCGTTATCGTCTGCAACCAGAACTACAAAACCTGCATTTACGCCGTTATATGCTGCTGTAAAGAATGGATCTGATGCTACGTTCAGACCAACATGCTTCATTGTTGAAAGTGATCTAGCGCCGCCAACGCATGCGCCCATAGCAACTTCTACGCCTACCTTCTCGTTTGGTGCCCATTCTACATATATTTCGTCGTACTTAGCTGCAGCTTCAGTAACTTCAGTACTTGGAGTTCCTGGATATGAGCTGACAACTCTAACGCCAGCTTCATAAGCGCCTCTAGCAAAGGCTTCATTGCCGAGCATTATTTTCTTTGCCATATGAAATTCCTTCCTTATTTAATAATAATTACTATAGTTTTATTCGCACTTCTTTAAGAGGATTTCCCACTGCTCATCAACATATTTCTGAGCTTCCTCTATCATCCATTCATTACCAGGCTTAAACATATGCTTGAATCTTCCCTGCTTCTTAAGGAATTCTTCTACCGGCAGCTTCTGCTTAGGTTCATAAGTCAGATGCCAGTGACCATTCTCGATTTCATACATAGGCCATACACATGTGTCTACTGCCAGCTTACAGATCTCAGCCAAATCTTCAGCGTCATATCTCCAGCCTCTAGGACATGGAGCCATAATGTTAAGGAAACAAGGACCCTCTGTATAGATTGCCTTGTGCGCCTTCTCATGCAGATCCTTAAAGTTACCCATAAATGTAGTCTGTGCTGCATAAGGTACGTTGTGAGCTGCTATGATTTCAGTAAGATTCTTCTTATTCTGGATCTTACCTGGGATTTCCTTACCAACTGGAGCAGTTGTAACATCAGCAAATCTAGGAGTTGATGATGCTCTCTGGATTCCGGTATTCATGTATGCTTCATTATCATAACATACATATACCATATCGTGTCCACGTTCCATAGCTCCTGACAGTGACTGAAGTCCGATATCGTATGTACCGCCGTCTCCGCCAAAGTTGATGAACTTGAAGTTCTCTTTTATTTTACCCTTTTTCTTCAGAACTTTGTAGGCTGTTTCTACACCAGATGTTGTTGCTGCAGAATTAGCGAAAGCACTGTGGATATAACTATCGTAATATGCTGTATGAGGATAGATGAATGTTGATACCTCAAGGCAGCTTGTTGCGTTGGTAATTACAGCCTTATCTTCAGGTTCCAGAGCTCTCAGAACCGCTCTGACAGCTACGCCTGCACCGCATCCAGCGCAAAGTCTATGTCCGCCGGCAAGTCTCTCCGGCTTCTGTACTTCTTTCTTTAAACTATATGCCATTATGATCTCCTATTATCTATATACATCATCGTATGTTCTGTGGTCGAATCCACCTTCATCGTATCTTGAGTCTCTAACACCAACATATCTGTAAACGTCGCCAGGATCATAAGTATCTACGATGATGAACAGGTCATTGAATATTTCGTAATAATTCTCTACTGTGATGTCTCTGCCTCCAAGGCCATAGATGTAGTTGATTGCATATGGTCTGCCTGGAAGGTCGTAAAGTGAGTTTCTAGCCTCATTAAAGAGCGGGCCGCCAGAGTTTGAGAAGCCTTCAGCCTTATCCATGATAGCTACAGCCTTAACCTTACACATTGCCATTGCGAGAGGAACTCTAGGGAAAGGTCTGAATACTCTCAGCTTGATGAGCCCAACCTTCTTACCTTCAGCTCTGAGTCTGTCAACAGCATCCTTACCAGTACCTGCTGATGAACCGATAACAACTACTGCTACTTCTGCATCGTCCATCATGTATTCTTCGAAGAATCTGTACTTTCTTCCAGTTAAGTCTTCGAACTTTCTAGCTGTCTGAATGATGATAGGCATTGAATCCTTCATTGCCTGAGCCTGAGCTCTCTTAACTTCCATATAGTAAGGTGAAATTCCATAAGGGCCTACAGCCAGCGGATTTTCTTCCTTAAGGAGATAGTTCTCAGGATTATATTCACCAACGAATTCTCTAACTTCTTCATCTTCGAGAAGTTCGATGTTTGATACGCCGTGACTTGTGATAAAGCCGTCCTGGCATACCATGATAGGAAGTCTAGTAGCTTCAGCGATAGGAATCGCCTGAATCATATTGTCATATACTTCCTGGTTAGTTTCTGCATAAATCTGAATCCAGCCTGAATCACGTGCTCCCATTGAGTCTGAGTGGTCGTTGTTGATGTTGATAGGGCCTGTTAATGCTCTGTTAACAACTGCCATACAGATAGGCAGTCTTGATGATGCAGCTACATAAAGCAGTTCCCACATATACGCCAGACCACATGATGATGTAGCTGTTACAGCTCTGGCACCTGCAGCTGAAGCACCGATGCAAACTGACATTGCAGAGTGTTCTGATTCAACTGCTACGAATTCAGTATCAACTTCTCCATCAGCCATAAACTGTGAAAAGTATTCTGGGATTTCTGTTGAAGGTGTAATAGGAAAGGCACCCATTACATCGGGATTTATCTGGCGTAAGGCTGTTGCCACCGCCTCGTTTCCTGACATTCTGTCTTTCTTTGCCATTTACTTATCCTCCTTCACAAAATCTATCGCATTCACTGGACATACCTTGTAGCAAATGCCGCAGCCCTTACAGTGCATGAAATCGAAATCCAGTCTCTTGTCGCCTTCAACCGGAATTGAACTATCTGGGCAGTAAGGTACGCAAAGCATGCAGTGTATGCACTTATCTGGCTTGAATACAGGTGTCATGATTCTCCAGTCACCAGTTTCAACCATAAGTGATGTTGCTGGTTCGTAGATTTCAGCGCCTGTTGTTATTTCCTGCCATGTTATCTTCTCATTTATATCCTGTGCTCTTGTTTTCTTCATTATCCTACATTCACCTCATCCATGGCTTTGATAAGAGCCTTCATATTACCTTCTACTAATTCTTCTTTACCTCTGAACTTGTGCTCAAATGAATTTCTCATATCAGCAATAAAACGTTCCTGTTCAAGCACCTGACTAGCCTTAACAACTGCAGCCAGCATTGGGGTGTTAGGGAAGTTCTTTCCAAGTGTTTCTAAAGAAATCTTCTCAGCGTCGATTACGCAGATCTTGCCTTCATAACCATTAAGCAAAGGCCTCAGATCCTCAGGTTCCTTCCTGCTGTTTATAATAAGAATTCCGCCTGGCTTGATTCCCTTAGCTACGTCTACAGACTTAAGCAGTGTGTCATCAACTACCACAACGTAATTCGGTGTGTAAATATTTGAGTGAACGTTACACTGTTCGTCTGAAATTCTATTGTATGCAGTAATGGGAGCACCCATTCTTTCAGGACCGTATTCAGGGAATCCCTGAACATACTTGCCTGAACAGAAAGCTGCTTCAGCGAGGAGCAGGCATGCTGTCTTAGCACCCTGGCCGCCTCTTCCGTGCCACCTTATTTCTACCGCATCGTTCACTTTTTTGCTCATTTAATCATCCTCCATTTATATGTAAAGCCTTCTATAGGCGCAAAAAAACATAACCCCTGCGAGATTACGCTACATAAGAGTACCATTATACAAGGGTATCTGTCAATATTTTTTGTGGTCATTACACAAAATTATCCGAAAATATTTATTTATACTGGATAAATATTTACAATTTCTTCGTTTGCAATAGCGTCAGCTATAAGCTTTTCACAATCGAGCTTGCTTTCCGATGCGAGGATTCTATCTAATTTTGGTTTTGTTGTTGGATGCTTTGGCAGGAATACTGTACAGCAGTCTTCATATGGTTCAATTGACTTCTCATATGTACCGATTTCCTGTGCCAGTTCCATAATATCTACCTTATCCATACCGATAAGAGGTCTCATTACAGGCATCTGTACCGATGCATCTGTTACAACCAGCGCCTCTGCAGTCTGGCTGGCAACCTGACCTAAATTTTCTCCAGTGATGAGCATGCCGCAGTCTGTAGCCTTTGCAAGTTCCTGAGCGATTCTCATCATGAATCTTCTTACCAGGATAGTTGTTTCTTCTTCAGGGCAGTTTGTAACGATCTGTTCCTGGATAGGCAGGAGGTTGATTACGTGCATCTTAAATCTTCCGCAGTATGTTGATACGATGCCTGCCAGTTCTTCAACTTTTTCCTGTGCTCTAGGGCTTGTATATGGATATGAGTGGAAGTGTACAGCTTCGATGAGCATTCCTCTCTTAGCCATCATCCATGTTGCTACAGGTGAGTCGATACCGCCTGAAAGCAGTGTCATGCCCTTACCGTTTGTACCGAGAGGCAGCCCACCAAAACCAGGAATCTTATCCTGATATACGTATGATTTGTCATGTCTAACATCTACAAAGAGTCTAACGTCAGGATTATGAACGTCAACCTTTAAGACCTTACATCCCTTAAGCACCGCAGCGCCGATCTGTCTAGCGATGTCAGGTGACTTAACAGGGAAGTTCTTGTCAGCTCTCTTAGCTTCAACCTTGAATGTCTTAACGCCTCTTTCTTCGATAGCTTCAAACATATACTTAACTGCAGTTTCACCAATTGATTCCATTGTGCTTTCGCATTCGTATGCAGGGCTGATGGAAGCAACGCCGAAAACCTTGCCTATTTCCTTGATGATAGCGTTCTTTCTTTCTCTTGATTCTTCTTCTGTTGTGATGCCGTCCACGAATTTTTCTGCACGCACGTAGATGAGACCTTCGTGTCTATATGATCTTACGCCGTCGAACTTCTTAAGAAGCTTTCTGATTCTTTCCAGAAGCATTCTTTCGAAGTAAGGCTTATTCATTCCCTTAAGTGCAACTTCACCGCAGCGAACAATAAAGATGAATTCATTGTTTGATGTGTTCTGATTTTCCATTATCTGAAACTCCCTAATCTTCTGAATCTGTTTACAGCTTCAGTTACTTTTTTTATTGCAAAATCTATATCGTCCATTGTGTTAAATCTACCGAGACTGAATCTGAGAGTCCCTTCGATTTCTTTATCTTTAAGGCCCATTGCTCTCAGGACATGACTTTGTCCCTTCTTGTTTGATGAGCAAGCCGAGCCGGTTGATACGTAGATCTGATGCTGTTCCAAAGTATGGAGAAGGACTTCTCCTCTAGTCTTCATAAACGTTACGTTCAGAAGAGTAGGACAGCACATGTCAGCTTCATTTCCTGTCTCCAGGACACTGTTTATAGTTACATCGCCTATTTGCGATAAGCCATCAATGAGTCTTTCCCTCATTTCTGTGATAGCAGCCATATCTTTTTTCATTGAATCAGCAGACATCTGTGCCGCAAGTCCCAGTCCAGCAATTGCAGCCACATTCTCAGTGCCTGATCTCATGCCTTTTTCCTGTCCGCCGCCCATTACGAAAGCCGGGATGTTCACGCCGTTTCTTATCAGAAGAGCGCCCGAACCCTTAGGTCCGTGGATTTTGTGTCCGCTTAAAGATATCATGTCAACTCCAGTTACGAGAGGTATTTTACCGAAGCTCTGCACTGCATCGCAGTGAACGTATCCTGGAGCTCCCTTTTCCTTCATAATGGCTTTAACTTTGTCCACAGGCATAATTGTTCCAGCTTCATTATTTACATGCATCATAGTGACGAGAATCGTCTGATCGTTTATAGCCGATTTAACCTCATCCATATTCAGTCTGCAGTTTCTGTCAACGCCCACCTTGACTACTTCGAAACCTTCTCTTTCAAGGAAGCCGCAGCATTCAAGCACTGCAGGATGTTCAACAGAAGTAGTTACGATTCTGTTACCCTGACGACGGAGAGCTCTGGCAGTTCCGATGATCGCCATATTATCAGCTTCTGTTCCGCCGGATGTGAATACCACCTGCCAGTCTTTAGGCACACCAGCTGCATCGAGGATCTGCTTTCTCGCCTTCTTTATTATTTTCTCGCTATCTACACCCAGAAGATAAAGAGATGAAGGATTGCCAAAATCCTCCTTCATGCACTTAATCATGATGTCAGTTACTTCATCATATTGTCTAGTTGTAGCACTGTTATCCAGATATATCATTGTTTTCACCTTATCTTTATATCGACAAGAAAGGGATAGAATGGTTTCTATCCCTTTAAGTATCTTATTCTTTACCAAACTCTACTTAGCGTAGTCAATTGCTCTAGTCTCACGAACAACATTTACCTTGATCTGACCTGGATATTCAAGTTCAGATTCGATCTTCTTAGAAATGTCACGTGCCAGCAGAGCGATGGCATCATCACCGACTTCATCAGGCTTAGCAATAATTCTGATTTCACGACCAGCCTGAATAGCGTATGATCTCTCTACGCCGCTTGTTGTGTTAGCGATTTCTTCAAGTTTCTGAAGTCTCTTAATGTAACTTTCGAGAGTTTCACGACGAGCACCAGGTCTTGCTGCACTAAGTGCATCAGCTGCTGCGATAAGAACAGCTTCGATTGACTTAGGTTCATAGTCTCCATGGTGAGCAGCCATACCGTTGATAACAGCTTCGTGTTCCTTATACTTTCTCAGTACTTCGATACCGATATCTACGTGAGTACCTTCTCTTTCGTGGTCGAGAGCCTTACCGATATCGTGAAGCAGACCTGCACGCTTAGCAAGTGTAACATCAAGCCCCAGTTCTCCAGCCATCAGACCTGCCAGGTGAGCAACTTCAACAGAATGCTTGAGCACATTCTGTCCGTATGAAGTTCTGTACTTAAGTCTACCAAGAAGCTTAACGAGTTCAGGATGCAGGTTGTGGATACCAACATCGAATGTTGCCTGTTCACCTGCTTCTTTAATGATAGCATTCACTTCGCGTTCAGCCTTCTCTACCATTTCTTCGATTCTAGCTGGGTGAATTCTGCCATCTACGATCAGCTTCTCAAGAGCAACTCTAGCGATTTCTCTTCTTACCGGATCGAATCCCGAAAGTATAACAGCTTCAGGTGTATCATCGATGATAAGGTCGATGCCTGTAGCGTTCTCTATAGCTCTGATATTTCTACCTTCTCTACCGATAATTCTACCCTTCATTTCATCGTTAGGAAGAGGAACTACTGATACTGTTGATTCAGCAACGTGATCAGCTGCACATCTCTGGATAGCGCCAGTGATTATTTCCTTAGCCTTCTTCTCAGCGTCTTCTTTAGCCTTGCTTTCGATTTCCTTATAAAGAACTGCAGCATCGCTTCTAGCTTCACGTTCAACCTTCTGAAGGATAATATCTCTAGCCTGTTCTACTGTATAGCCTGAGATTTTCTCCAGTTCTTCCAACTGTCTCTGAAAGAGCGTCTCCATTTCCTGCTGCTTATTTGTTATGCTCTTCTCCTTGTTTGTAATGCTTTCTTCTTTTTTCTCAATATTTTCTAATTTACGATCGATTGAATCCTCCTTCTGATTGAGTCTTCTTTCTGACTTAGAGAGTTCATTTCTTCTTTCTCTAATTTCCTTATCGAGTTCGTTTCTTTGTCTCTGTACGTCTTCTTTAGCTTCGAGTATTAATTCTTTCTTGATTGTCTCTGCTCTGTTCTCTGCATCGAGCAGCATGTTCTTAGCAGTTGTTTCAGCGTTACCAATTGTCTTCTCGCCAATCGACTTACGCAGTATATATCCAACCAGCAGTCCTATGCCGAGGGCCACTAGACCAACTATCACAGTTATTACTACCGCCATATGTACCTCCTTCTCATTATTCAATTTTAAAAATATCTAATAGTCTATTTCAACTTAAATTTTACTAAGCTAAAAGTTAAAAGCATACGTGCTTATTTTAGATTATTTTACCCGTCAAGTCAATGTTTCATCCATAATTTGGCATATATAAGAAGTAAGCTGAAATAAAAAAATGGATCTCCTGAAACCATCTAGGATTTCAACAGATCCAAATATCATAGCTTATACTTCTAGTTTATACGACTATTCTTCTGACAATATCCAGGAAATTCTTCTCGATGTATGTTCCTTTCTTACACACAATAGGAATGCCCTTATTGGTTGAAATATGAATATTGTCATCATACTGAATCACGCCTTTGACAGGTCCTTCAAATACCTGGGCAATCTCAGTCAAACTAGGTACCAGTCCCTTCTGCATGAGGGCTACATTTACCTTATTGATAACTATACATGTATCTCTAAGACCGCGATCTCTGATATATCTCTCCGTTACATCTGCGTCTCTGATAGATGCAGCTTCAGGTTCTGTAATGATAACAGCCTTATCAGCTGGAGCAATTGAAACATCAAGAAAATCGCCAATGCCTGCAGGGCTATCGATGATGATGTAATCAAACGCAGTCTTGAGCTTATCACAAAGCACCTTCATATGCAGCGGAGTTATGTCTCTGTCATCTCTTCTAGGTGATGCGGCCATGAAGTAGAAATTATCAAAACCTCTGACCTTAATCATCGCCTTGCTGATACGGCAGATTCCCGACATAACATCCATGATGTTATAAACAACTCTGTTCTCCATGCCCAGATAAATGTCCATGTTTCTAAGACCCATGTCCATATCTAAAAGAACAACCTTAAAGCCAAGCTTAGCCAGAGTTGTTCCCATGTTAACAGAAAACATTGTCTTACCTGTTCCTCCCTTACCGGAGGATACCAGAATCACTTTCCCCATACCTAATATTCTCCATTTCTCGGGATTTAGCCTATGATACCTACTATAATAGTTTGCACGATTATTTGAACGTAGTCAAGAATTAATTTAAATAATACCCTCGGCTTTCATACTGATGTATCTTCCATCGCCGATGATGATGTGATCGATCACCGGTATGCCTAAAATAGTGCCCGCATCCATCAGCCTTCGTGTAGTTTCAACGTCTGCAGGCGATGGTGTCGGATCACCCGAAGGATGATTATGTACAAAAGCTACACTCCCTGCGCTCCTCCTGACTGCCGCCACAAACACTTCCCTAGGATGCGTCTGCGACGAAGTGAGATCGCCTATCGACACTTCTCTATCTTCGATGATGTCTCCCTTGGCGCTTATGAGCAGACACCTGAAATGCTCCTTTTTCTCATACCTTAGCTTTTCCATATATATTCCGGCGATATCATCGGAGCAGGCTATTCTATCCAGCTTCTCGGGCATGGCTGTAGCTATGCGCTTGCCAAGTTCCACAGCAGCCAGAAGCTGACAAACCTTGGCATCCCCCATCCCTTTTATGGCTTTTAATTCTTCGGGACTTATGTCTGCCAGATGCTTGATTCCACGCTTATCGATGGAAAGCACTTCGGAGGCTAGTCCCATTGCCGACTTTTCTGTCGTTCCTGTCCTCAGTATTACAGCGATGAGCTCTGTACTCGAAAGGCTCTCGCTTCCTTCTCTCAAAAGTTTTTCTCTCGGTTTTTCCCATATCGGCATCTCCCTGATTTTCATTGATCTCTCTCCTTACATAGTTTTCTTTTCCCATCCCCAATGAATAGCGGCATTAAAAAAATGCTCCCTATTCAGGAAGCATTTTACCATTATTTTCCAGTTTAGTAAATCCTACTTGTTCACGCAGTCGATTACAGCCTGTATAACATCATCGATGCTCATGCCTGTTGAATCGATTTCCAGAGCATCATCTGCCTTCTTCAGAGGATTCAGCGGTCTATTCATATCATTATAGTCACGCTGCTTGATATCTTCGAGCACTGCCTCGTAGCTCTGATTCTGGCCCTTCTCCTGCAGTTCCTTGAATCTGCGTGTAGCTCTTTCTTCTGCTGATGCGTTGAGATAAATCTTGTACTCAGCGTCCTTTAATACGTTAGTACCGATGTCTCTGCCATCCATAATAACGCTCTTTCTTGACCCCATACCTCTCTGGATTTCAACAAGCTTCTCTCTTACTTCTGGAATAGCTGAATACTTAGATGCCAGCATTGATACTTCAGGAGTTCTGATTTTGTCATTTACATTTTCGCCATCAAGCAGGATATTGCCCTGTACGAAGTCGATATCTGTTGTATCAAGCATAGCCTGAAGTCCATCAGCGTCTTCTGCTGAAACACCGCAGAGGTTAGCCTTATATCCGATAGCTCTATACATAGCGCCAGTATCGATGTAATCGATGCCGAGGCGCTTAGCAACCGCCTTAGCGATAGTGCTCTTACCAGCTCCGCTAGGTCCATCTATTGCAATTCTAAAAATTTCGCTCATCTTACTATTTGCCTTTCTTTGTTGTAAGGAGTTTCTCAACTTCCTGTACAAACGTATTTACATCTGTGAACTGTCTGTATACTGATGCGAATCTTACGTAAGCTACTTCGTCAAGCTCCTGCAGCCTTTCCATTACTAATTCGCCAATGAAAGTACTCTCTATTTCTTTCTCCATCATGTTATTCAGACCGCGTTCGATATCATCAACAATTTTCTCAATGTCAGCCATTGATACAGGACGCTTCTCGCAGGCTCTGATAATACCGTTCATGAGCTTGCTTCTGTCGAATGCCTGACGACTTCCATCCTTCTTGATGACCATAAGGATCATTTCTTCGATTTTCTCATAAGTTGTGAAACGTCTATTGCAATTCTCACATTCACGTCTTCTTCTAATGGCCTTACCATCTTCTGTATGTCTTGAGTCTATTACTTTACTGTCTTCATTTTCACAATAAGGACATCTCATTTTCATTCCTCCTGTATCTCAGCGGGATAATGTTTCTGATTGTTTGAACATTGAAATTGTACTACATTTGGGCCATTTTGCCAACAGTTAAGAAAAGGCCTCCGCTAGTTGCGAAGGCCTTGATTAAGCGATTATGCTATATCTTATCTATTCTTGAGCTTTGTGATTCCGTCGTCGTATTCACCAGTTTCAAGTCTGTGGAAGTAATCCTTAACTCCCTTAGCAACAACGCCGTTCAGAAGGATCAGACCAACGAGGTTTGGTGCTGCCATCAGTGCGTTGAAGATATCTGCGATAGTCCATACCTGGCTCAGAGTGAGGAATGGGCCGATGAGAACTGCCAGAACGTAGATCCATCTGTAGATCTGTACTGCAGCCTTGCTGCCGTTGAACAGATATTCGCATGATCTTTCTGCATAGTAGTCCCATCCGAGGATAGTTGTGAATGCGAAGAATGACAGTGCGCACATTACGACGAATGAACCAGCTGTGTCTCCGAGGAGACCCATGCTGAATGCGTCGATTGTAACCTGTGCACCTTCGTGACCTGATTCCAGAGCGAAGTCATAAGCGCCTGATACCATAATTGTCAGACCAGTCATAGTACAGATGCAGATTGTATCGATGTATGTACCAGTCATTGATACGAGACCCTGTCTTACAGGTTCGTTAGTCTGTGCTGCAGCTGCTGCGATAGGAGCTGAGCCGAGACCTGATTCGTTTGAGAATACGCCTCTAGCAACACCCTTCTGCATAGCCAGCATCATTGCGCCGAGAGCACCGCCGCCTACAGCTCTGATGCCGAATGCGCTTTCTACGATTCTAACTACTGCTTCTGGAATGTCAGTGATGTTAGCGAAGATAATGATTAAGCAAACGAGCAAGTAAGTTACTGCCATGAAAGGAACTACGATAGTAGTAACTGATGCGATTCTCTTGATACCACCGATGATAACCAGTGCTGAGCATACTGATACGAGTACTGCTACTACTACAGTTGTGATTGTGTAGCTGTTTTCACCGATTGAGAATGCGATGTGCTGTGCGTTAGGATCAAAGAATGTGTTAGCAGCTGATGCGATACCGTTAACCTGTGTGATAGTACCGATACCGAGTGCTCCAGCTAACATTGCGAAGAGTGCGAACAGCTTACCAAGCCATCTAGCATTCCAGCCGTATCTTTCCTTGATACCACTTTCGATATAGTTGAATGGTCCACCAAGATAGCCGCCATCAGGGTTCTTAACTCTGTAAAGAACTGCCAGCATACCTTCTGAGAACTTAGTTGCCATACCCAGACAAGCAGCGATGATCATCCAGAACAGTGCGCCAGGGCCGCCTGCGATAAGAGCTGTTGCAACACCTACGATATTACCAGTACCGATTGTTGCTGAAAGAGCTGTACAAAGAGCACCGAAACTTGAAACTTCACCAGATGCACCGTCTTCATTCTTAACCATGTATCTGAGTGCCTTGCCCAGCTTTCTGAACTGTAATCCACCTAATCTGATAGTAAGCAGGATACCAGTACCCATGATTAGAACCAGAAGTGGAACGCCCCATACGAAGCTATCAATCTGATCTAAAATTTGTGTAAACATAAACTTTCCTCCAAAATAAAAAATCCTAAATAAGTCCCACCGCAGCCTATGCTAAAAAGCACAGGCCGCTTTATTAAGGTTACTTATGTAGGATATCATATTATCTAATCTTATACAAGCAAAAAACAGAACTCTTGTATTATTTTTTGAACATAGTATTAAATTTGAGACTTACTTGGAAATATCTGCATTCTTAACGATAAAATCGAGAACATTTTCATACATTACCTGCAGATATACATATTCAGTAATGTTTCTTCCTGTTGACTGGAGTATTGCTTCGTCAGTATAACCCTGTTCTTCGAGCTTCTTGACCATGTCTTCCATAGCCTTATCTGTTACTTCCAGATTTTCTTTTTCTGAAATAGCTTTCATGATAAGTTCCTGCTTTACTCTTACCTTGCTGCTATCTTCATTTACATTCTTGAATTCCTCTTCACTAGCGAAGCCGTACTGTTCTAAAATATCTTTTCTCGTTACGCCTGCTTCTTCAGCATAATCATCCAGCTGCTTGCTGTTGAATTCCAGATATGTGTTCAGGACTTCTTCAGGATACTTCTTTACTTCTGAATTTGAGATAACCTGACTCCAGAGAGCGTTTTTCTGGTTTTCCTTAGCCTCTGCAGTCTGTTTCTTTGTAAGTTCTTCCTTCAGTGCCGCTTCATATTCTTCCTTAGTATTATAGTCACCCTGTGACTTTATGAATACTTCATTATATTCAGGCGCTGTAGGTCTCACTGCTGAATTGATTTTTACTGTGAAGACTACGTCCTTACCAGCCAGATCAGTTGCACCGTAATTAAGAGGGAAGGCCAAATTCAGTTTGATGTTTTCCTGCCCAACCTTTTTGCCAACAAGACCGTCTTCGAAACCAGAAATGAAATCGCCCGAACCTATAGTCAGATCATAATTGTCAGCAGATCCGCCTTCAAATTCCTTACCATTAATAGTACCAACATAGTTGATATTTGCCACGTCACCATTCTTGATTTTGTCACCCTTTTCAAGGTTCACTTCTTCCGCTTCACTGTTAAGTCTAGCCTGTACCAGGTTAGCTACATCTTCCTTTGTTACTTCAACATTTATAGGGTCAGCTTTGAGGCCTTTGTATTCACCTAATTTAACGTAATCATCCACTTTGATTTCGCTATATGGCATAGCTTCGCCGCATCCAGTGAGACCAAATAGGCCAATTACAACCATAAGGCATAGGCAAATTATTCCTGTACGTTTCATTTATTATTTCTCCTTTATCTTTTTATCTTATCACTGCTTCTTGTCGAAGATGTGACCAATCTTAACACTAGCTATTTCATTCTGCCTATTATTTCTAGCAATGACTTCCTCTATTTGTTTATTGACCATCTCCACCTCAGCTATGAAGTCCTTAGCTGACATCCTGATAGCATCATTACCCATGATTATTATCTGTTCAAGTCTATCCGAAGTTGCAACTTTGACACTGTATTTCTGTCTTTTGCCCTCTTCGTCCACAGCACCCTTTCCCGAAAGTTCATAGGTCGTCCTCTCGATAAAGGTATCTGCAGTTTCAGCTTCCTTAGTATATACGACGCTGATACCTGCCTGCTGCTCTATATGTCTCTCGCCGCCTTTGACTTTATAGGCGTCAAAGACAACCATTAGTTTGCATTTTTTGAATCCCTGGTAATTACAGAGAATTTCAATAAGCGCATCTCTAGCCGCATCAATACTTACCTTAGCGAGTTCCTTAAGATCAGGCCAGGCAAATATGATGTTGTAACCATCAACGAGCAGATATTCAGGAAGGCTTTCTTTGATTTTAACCTTAGCAACATATTCCTTCGGTTCTATTTTGGCCTTCCACTTCTTCCTGCTGCCGGTGTTTTTACCAGACAAACTGCCATAGGTATTTTCGAATATTCGCCTCAGCTCATCATCATCTTCAAATGAAGGGCCACTGCGATATGATGTCACCTTAGGTGAGAACTCAGTCTCCTCTTCCCTAGTATCTTTGAGCCCATTACTCATATGCATCATTTCATCAGATTCATACCAAGGAATGTTAATACCAGTACCATGACTGCAGAATACCGAATCACCCGTATTCTCTATATCTCTGTCAGGATCATAACCTATCCTCTCGATTACTTCATCCTGATTATGACAAGGCCTATACCCAGCCGCTCTGACCATGAGCCTGCCGTAACCCTTAGTGTACATAGCTACTTCGGTTATATAGCTCTTCATTTCTGATACAGGCGCCTGTCCTTCTAAAATAGCGTTGTCCCCACGCATTTCTGGAGCTTCGAAAGTACCGCTCATTCGCTGTATATCCGCCATGGCTCTTCCGACCATATCCCCTGGAAGTTCCAATCTGAATTCATACCAAGGTTCCAGAAGCACTACCTGGCCTAAAGCCGCACTCTTTCTCAGACCTTGCCTTATTGCCCTGTATGTGGACTGTCTGAAGTCTCCACCTTCCGTGTGCTTCTTATGAGCACGACCCGTCAGAATGGATATCCTCATATCGGTAATAGGCGAATTTGTAAGTGCTCCCGTGTACTCCTTCTCCAGAAAGTGTGTCATAATAAGCCTCTGCCAGTTTTTATCTAAGACATCTTCACTGCAAAGCGTTCCAAACGACAACCCGCTACCGTTTGGCAAAGGCTCCAGGAGCAGCTGTACCTCTGCGTAGTGTCTCAGCGGCTCGAAGTGTCCAGCACCGGTTACCGGCTCAGTTATTGTTTCTTTATATGCGATTTGACCCTGACCAAAGGTGACTTCGAAGCCAAATCTTTCATTTATTATATTACTGAGGACTTCCAACTGAATTTCTCCCATAAGCTTGACCTGGATTTCTCTTATCTGAGGGTTCCAGGAAACATTCAACATGGGATCTTCGTCCTCAAGCTGCCTGAGTATTTCAAGCATTTTAGTATCATTAACTTCAGCAGGTGGTATTACCCTATATGACATTACCGGCTCCAGCTCGGCATCATAGCCTGCAGATGTTTTGACAAGCCCCGTAACCGCACATAACATACCGCTCTCAGCGCTATCCACGGTTCTATATTTCTGACCGGAATAAATTCGGATTTGATTTACTTTTTCTCCATCTATTTCATCCTTAACGCGAAGGACTCCGCCAAGGACTTTGATATGCGTAAGTCTTTCTCCCTGATCTCTTGTGATCTTGAACACACGCCCTCTGAAATCATTAGGTCCGCTCACATTACCAGGATCGGTATATACAAGGCGGAGAGTCAGGTTTTGTAGACTTTGCATAAATTCGCTTACACCGTAAGGCTTTAGTGCAGAGCCGAAGAAGCAAGGGAATACGCTTCGCTCATACACAGCCCTCGCTATGGAATCATTCTCCAGAGTACCGTTTGTCAGGTATTCCTCAAGTAACTCATCATCGCAAGTTGCCAGCTCCTCCAGATCCGTCAGCACGCTGCAGCCGGGATCCAGTGTTTCTTTGAGCTCAGTCAGTAACCTATCCTCGTCAGTTCCGTCAAGATCCATCTTATTTATGAAGACAAAAACCGGAACTTCGTATTTCTGCAAAAGCTTCCAAAGCGTAACAGTATGGCTCTGCACACCGTCCTTGCCGCTGATGACAAGAATAGCATAATCAAGCACGCTGAGTGTCCTCTCCATCTCAGCGCTAAAGTCCACGTGACCCGGAGTATCCAGCAGCATAACTTCCGTTTCTCCATCACCTATGGTGAATTCCGCCTGCTTGCTGAATATGGTGATCCCTCTGTCCTTTTCCTGAGTATCTGTATCCAGGAAAGCGTTTTTGTGGTCAACCCTGCCCATTGACTTAATGCGTCCCGAATGGTAGAGCATCGCCTCAGACAGCGTGGTTTTCCCCGCATCTACATGAGCCAATATTCCTATTGTAAGTCTTTTTGCCTTTGCCATATCCATTCCTTATATCTGAAGAAAGCCCCGGTAAAAACCGGAGCTTTGATTTTACTGTTCAAAGATGAATTTCAGTCCATCGAATTCCAGAACGACTGTTTCGCCATCCTCAATAAATTCGTTTGTTCCAGCGTCAATTGAGAAGCCGTCATTTGTTGGTTCCCAAACACCGACATTACTTTCACCCTTATTTACAATTGAAGCGCTGCCGTCAGCATGAAGTGTTATTGAAAATTCGCTATCAAGATAATCACCAATAGGATTTGTCTCTCCATTGATTTCTACCTGAGTGGCTGTCCACTTACCGACATATTTACTATCTGAGTACTGTCCTTCAGATTCTCCGCAGCCAGTAAGACCCACGCAGAATATCATGATCATAATGCAGCTTAATAAAGCAATTATCTTCTTCATATTGATTTCCTTTCTCTCGACATTTTATTTTACCACTGTCAGGCTTACAGCGCAAAACCTATCTCTGAGGAATTTCTGAGATTCCGATAATTGCTGACATCCATGATCTAGGAGTCAGATCTTCAGCGTCAGCGATATCTAAACCGATTCTCTTAGTAGTGTATAAAATATCGCAGATTCTCTGATGTTCACCAGCCGGCATGTCCCCATTTCCTGGGCAGAATCTATCCGTAAGGAAAAGGCCCTGGTATGATGCAGCCTTGGCAAAATCGTTTTCGAAGTTGCCAACTACATTTTCGATAGCAGCTCTAGCGCACGCATTCATGATTGCTTCTGCTCTAGCATCTTCACCATTTCCCAGAAGCATTTCTTCCACTTCATTTCCTAAAGTTGCAGCGAAAAGTAAAGCCTGGTTGCTTGTAGCGAGAAATTCTCCGATATCATTACCTTCGATTGGGCATCCTGAGATTTCTCTATCATATATAGGAAGCATCATATATGTAAACTTAGGATCAGCAGCTTCAGTTACCTTCTTGGCACAAGCTCTTATCTCTTCTTCGATTTCGGGTGTGATTTCTTCCTGGAGATTTTCCAGGTTCGCAATTATTTCATCAAATTCAATTTCTGTTAAACGCGGTTCCATATTTTCTCCTTTTACTAACTATATAATTTATTTCACTGCACTAGTATATAACAAAAAGTGCGTGAGAGAATACTTCACGCACTTATATATCTTTTTTATAAACTCTATCTTAGAGAGCCTTCTTAGCAGTTTCACAAAGAGTAGCGAAACCAGCAGGATCGTAGATAGCCATTTCTGACAGCATCTTTCTGTTGATGTCGATGTTAGCTGCCTTCAGGCCACCGATCAGCTTGCTGTAGCTCATGTCGTTCATTCTAGCTGCAGCGTTGATTCTAGCGATCCAAAGTCTTCTGTAATCTCTCTTCTTGTTCTTTCTTCCAATGTAAGCTGAACGGAGAGCTCTCATTGTTGCAGGCTTAGCTGCTCTATATGTGCTGTGCTTTGAGCCATAGTAGCCCTTAGCCATCTTTAATACTTTCTTATGTCTCTTGTGTGCGTTAACGCCCTTCTTAACTCTTGCCATTTTATTACCTCCCTTACTTGCTTAATACAGCCTTGATTCTATTCAGATCTGCACTAGTTAATGTAGTTGCCTTTCTCAGGCCTCTCTTTCTCTTCTGGCTCTTCTTAGTAAGGATGTGGCTCTTATATGCTTTATTTCTCTTTACTTTACCTGAACCTGTAATCTTAAATCTCTTACATGCGCCTCTGTGAGACTTCATTTTATTCTTTGCCATGTTGTCCTCCCTGAATTTTATTGACTTAACATTTTATTTATCGCTCTTTGGTGACAGAATCATTGTCAGGCTTCTGCCCTCAAACTTAGGCTTCTTCTCAACTTCGCCTACTTCTGCAACAGCTTCAGCGAATCTGTCCATTACTTCCTGACCTCTAGCAACGTAATCACGTTCTCTGCCTCTGAATCTAAGGCTGACCTTAAGCTTGTTTCCATCCTTAAGGAACTTAGCGCCTGTCTTAGCCTTTACCATGATGTCATGATCTTCTATGAAGGTTGAAAGTCTTATTTCCTTAACCTGAGTAGTATGCTGCTTCTTCTTAGCTTCCTTTTCTTTCTTCTGCTGTTCGTACTTATACTTGCCATAATCAAGTATTCTACAAACTGGTGGCTCAGCCTTAGGTGCGATGCACACAAGGTCAAGCTTCTTCTCTTCTGAAAGCGCGAGAGCTTCCTGTCTGCTCATGATGCCTAACTGGTTACCGTCAGTATCAATTACTCTCAGTTCCTTAGCACGAATATCTTCGTTAATTAAAGCTTCCTTAGCTATTGTTCCGTACCTCCTTCATAGGTCACCGCATTTGCGATTGTTATGCAAAAACCACTAATGGCGAATGCATATTGCATCCGCCATAATATCTAACTACATAATTCGATCAGTGTCGAGATTTGAGTCATCTATTAACCCGATTGCCTTAGCTATCAAGGTGAGAAGCGGATAACTTCTGCTTACTGCCTCGAATAATATACCACACCGGGTTACTCAAATCAAGAAAATTTTAAATATATTTTCCCGGGTTTTCATTGAAATTTAAAGGCCTAACGCCTCGACAAGCTGATCCTTTGAGTGAAGTCCCAGAGCCTTAGCTGATACTTCGCCATTCTTGAAAAGCATAAGCATCGGAATGCTTGAAACCTGATACTTAAATGCCAGAAGCTGTTCTTCATCAACATTAAGCTTACCAATAACGATATCATCTCTTTCCTCTGCCAAAGCATCAAGGATAGGAGCCTGCATACGGCATGGTCCACACCATGTTGCCCAGAAATCAACCAGTACCGGCTTATCTGACTTAAGCACCATTTCTTCGAAATTATCTGCTGTAATTGTTATTGCTTTCATATTGTATATCCTCCTTTTATTGGATTAATTCTTTTTCGCTTTTTGTCATTGTAACATATGACGAATAGATAATCTATACTTTTTTAGTACAGATTCCTTATTCTTGGTGCGAAAATTTGTTCGCAAACAAGCGTTTACATTATTTTCATCATATGATATTATGACTCTGTAGAAACAGTTTTGAACCATTGGAGGATAAAATGCTTAAAGAACGCGAACAGAGAATTCTCGATTACATGAAGAGTGAAATTAGAGAGAAGGGTTATCCCCCTACAGTTAGAGAAATATGCAGTGCGCTTAACATCAAATCAACTTCAACAGCGCATAAAGATATATCCAGTCTGGAGAAGCAGGGCTATCTGAGAAAGGACCCCGCTAAGCCAAGAGCACTTATAGTTGTCGATGACGATTTCAACCAGCAGCAGGCAGTAGCATCAGCTTCATCTGGCGCAGATGCAGGAATATCATCATATAATGATGGCTTAGCTAGAGCTGATGTTGTTGATGTCCCTGTTATCGGCAGAATCGCAGCAGGCACTCCTATCCTGGCAGAACAGAACATAGAAGACAGCTTCCCTGTTCCAGCTCGTTTTATGGGCAGCGGCACAAACTTCATGCTGACAGTCAGAGGCGAGAGCATGATTGAAGCAGGCATAATGGACGGCGACTACATCCTGGTCGAACAGTGCCAGACAGCACGCAACGGCGAAATCGTTGTTGCAATGGTAGATGGATTTGAGAGCGAAGCAACTGTTAAGACATTCTATAAAGAAGCGGATCACATCAGGCTTCAGCCAGAGAATTCAACAATGAGCCCTATCATTGTTAAGGACGCTAAAATTCTCGGCAAGGTCAAGGGAGTGTTCAGATACTTCTAAAAAAAGACAGTTACAGGCTGAAGGCGAAATATGTTGCCATTTCAGCAATGTAATGTTATAGTAACATTGAAATTAGGATAATTATTTAAGTGGACAGCTCGCTATCCACTAATCCATCTAATAAAAGGAGAAAACAATGGCAGAAGATAAGGAATTATACGGATACGAAGAAGACGAAATCTTAACACTGGAATTTGATGACGGCGTTGAAGAAGAATGCGGAATTCTCGGAGTATTTGATGCAATCGGTAAGGAATACATCGCACTTAACCCACTGGGAACTGAAGACGTATACCTTTATGGTTACAAGGAAATCGGCGATGACTATGAATTATCAGACATCCCAGAAGAAGACTTCGAAAAGGTTGTTGAAGTATTCGAAAGCCTCGCAGTAGAAGAAGCATAATCAAACAAAATCAAACCCTGTAGCTGATGCTGCAGGGTTTTTTGTTGCTATTTTTCTCTTTCTCTAAAGAACTGACAAACGCTGTTTGCCGCACGCATATCCATGCCGTCTATGGCAGCCAGCCTTTCAGCCCCTCCACTAGAAAGTGCCACGTTCTTAATATTGTCCACGCTCTTGAACTCTTCCAGGAGCACTCTCCTTCGCTTAAGACCAATTCCCTTGATCTCATCCAAAAGAGATTTCTGTGCATTCTTTCCACGAAGGTTACGGTGATACGTAATTACAAATCGATGAACCTCTTCCTGAATAGTGCCAATGTACTTGTACAGTAGAGGCTTATCGCGAAGTGAAATTTCAACGAAATCCTCACCCTGCTTATAGATAAGAGCTCTGGTCCTATGGTGATCATCTTTTACCATACCCACAACAGGAATATCCAGATCGGCAGCCTCCAGAACTTCTGTAGCGATGGTCACATGACCCTTACCACCGTCCATAAAGAGGATATCCGGAACTTCGCAGAATCCGTCATCGCCATTTATAAGACGAAGGAATCTTCTGGAAAGCACCTCTCTCATTGACGAGTAGTCGTCCTGCCCGGTAACAGTTCTGACTTTGAACCTTCTGTAACTCTGCCTGTCCGGCTTAAGCCCATTAAATGCTACCATAGCGCCAACAGTATCGACGCCGTTTGTATTTGAAATATCATAGGCCTCGGCTCTAAACTGTCGGCCGTCATAAACTTTGTCTGCGCTGTATCCAGGCGCATGCATCTTAGAAAGAACATCCCAGATTTCACTGCCTAAAGTATTGCGTCTTTCCTTAGCTGCTGCCGCACGTTCGTCAAGAGTTTTAACCATCTCGACAACGTCCTTCGATGCCATCTGCAGAAGCGCTCTCTTCTCACCTCTCTCAGGATGCAAAACCTTCACGCTATGCCCTGAAACCTCTGTGAGATACTCAGATATTAGCTCATGATCCTCTGGAAGCTTAGGCACAAGAATTTCCTTAGGCACATTAGGCGTTGAGCTATAATGCTGCTTGAGAAAAGCTGATGTGAAATTCTCATCTACAGACTTAGCCGCATTGAGCTGATAAGTTTCTCTGCCCACCAGCTTGCTATCGCGTACCGTAAAGATAATAACAAAAGCATCTTCATTTGTTCGAGCAGGGAGCACGATATCAGCCTCTTCACTATGATGGATAACAACTCTCTGCGTTTCCGTCAAAGCTTTTGCCGCTTCAATGTAGTCCCTATACACAGCAGCCTCTTCGTATTCCATGGCTTCCGATGCAGCCATCATCTTAGTCTTAAGCGAATTCAGCAGTGCATTGCTCCTACCCGAAAGGAAATCCACAGCGCCATTAACAGCTTCCCTGTATTCCTCTGGTGAAACTTCCCCGGAGCATATGCCTCTACACTGTTTAATGTGGTAGTTCAGGCAGGGCCTGTAGCCTTTGGGGAAATCCGATGCGGAGCATCGCTTGAGAGTGAAGCTGGCGTTAAGAAGATCGATGATGGAATTTACCGCACCCACATCGCTGTAAGGGCCGAAATACTTGCCGCCATCCTTCTTAACCACTCTAGTCTTGATCACTCTAGGGTATGTGTCATTTGTAACTTTAATATATGGATATGTCTTGTCATCACGAAGCAGAATGTTGTACTTAGGTCTGTGTTTCTTGATAAGATTGCACTCTAAAATGAGGGCTTCCATCTCACTCCCCGCAGTTATGTATTCAAACTCCGCGATCTGCGAAACCATGCTGCGAACCTTTGGCGCCATGTTTTTCTGAGACTGAAAGTACTGCCTCACTCTGTTTCTCAGATTGATGGCCTTACCAACATATATTATGTTGCCGAGTTCATCCTTGTGCAGGTATACGCCTGGGCAAGTTGGCAATTTTTTTAGATTCTCCTTGATATCGAACATGGATTATTCTTCTTCTGGTTTCTTCTTTCTCTTTACTATTAATATAATTGCTACGATTATGATCAGAAGCAGTGTACCTGCCACCGCGTAGAAATAAGGCAGATCTTCATCCGCAATTCCTATCTGTGACAGTGGACCGCCTTTTTGTACCGATTCCAGAGCATAAAGGTCTGCGCTTCCCACCTGCCTGCCGTTTTCATCAAAGGCATTAACCTGACCAAGTATAGTGCCTTCCTCAACAGGAGCCTGGACCTTGTCCTCGAATGTTACGATTTCAGTCTTAACATTCTCCGCCCCGTTATATCCTTTATCGACAGTGATGTCAAAATCTTCGTTTGTTCCTATCTGAACATCTCTAAGCTCTCCGCCCCATACTCGTTCCTCGTAAGCGGCTTTGCCACTCCTGAGAATCGTATATGTTTCGTAGTTTTCAAATGCGAAATTCCAAAGCTTAATGGCATCAACAAATCTGGCCGGATCCGTATCACAGCCCATGACAACCAGCAGGAACTCGCTGCCTCCGCGTTTGGCAGTTCCTACAAAACAGTTGCCCGCTGAGCTTGTGTAGCCAGTCTTGATTCCGGTACAGCCTTCATATTTAAGCGGCACCTTCTGACCGTTTATCTTTACTTTCTCCTTAGTAAGCCACAGGCAAACGTTGGAGTTCTCCAGCTTTCTCTTGCCTTCTTTATTAGTCTTAGGGATAGTGTATTTAGAAGTTGAAACTACTTCTCTGAACTTCTCGTTCTTCATAGCTTCTCTGGAAATGAGAGCCAGATCTATTGCTGTAGTATAATTCAGCTTCTTTTTATTCTCATTAAGGCCGTTGGCATTCTTGTAGTTCGTATCTTCCGCACCACATTCTTCGGCTCTTTCATTCATCATCTCGCAGAACTCACTCACACTGCCTGCCGTAGCTTTAGCGAGTTCCTCGGCCGCATCATTACCTGATACAAGCATCATTCCGTAGATAAGTTCCTCTACGGATAGTTTCTCTCCAGGTTTGAGTCCGACTATGCTTCCTTCGGTTTCCACATTTTTGCTGATCGTTACTTCCTGATCAAGATCCATGTTTTCCAGAACGACCATGCAATTCAGTATTTTTGTAACACTGGCCGGTTCTCTCACCTTATCTGCATTTTTCTCATAAAGCACCTTGCCGCTTCCCATATCCATCAGGACAACTGAGCCGGCATTCATCTTAGGCGCTTCGTGCATCTGTAATCCGTAAGAATCTTCGCAGATTGTAAAATACGGCGCTAATCCCGTAAAGATAAGCGCCGCAGTTAGTATTACAGATAATATTTTCAGCTTACTTGTTTGCCTCATATTCCTTCAGGAATTCAACCAGTGCTTCAACACCTTCCTTAGGCATTGCATTGTAGATTGAAGCTCTGAGTCCGCCAACACTTCTGTGACCCTTAAGGTTGTCCATACCAGCAGCCTTAGTTGCAGCAACTACTGCAGCATCTTCTTCGTCTGAGCCAGTAACGAAAGGAATGTTCATGAGTGATCTGTCTTCCTTAGCAACTGTACCCTTGAAGAGTTCACTTGAATCGAGGAAGTCGTAGAAGATCTGAGCCTTTTCCTGGTTCATCTTTTCAACTGCTTCGAGACCGCCGAGATCGTTCAGATACTTGAATACCTTACCACAGCAGTAGATAGCCCAGCAGTTAGGAGTGTTGTACATTGAATCCTTGTCTGCGTGAGTCTTGTAGCTCAGGTAAGTTGGGCAGAAATCAGGAACATCTTCAGTAATAAGATCTTCTCTGATGATTACTACAGCCATACCAGCAGGACCTACGTTCTTCTGAACGCCAGCCCAGATTACGCCGTAATCTTCAACGTTGCAAGGTCTTGACAGGAACATTGATGACTGGTCTGATACGAGTACTGCGCCCTTAGTGTTAGGCAGCTTGTTGAATGTAGTACCGTTGATTGTTTCGTTTTCACAAATGTAAACGTAATCTGCATTTTCTGGAATATCCAGGTCGCTGCAATCAGGAACATATGAGAAGTTCTTGTCCTTTGATGAAGCAACGATCTTAACTTCGCCGTACTTCTTAGCTTCAGCGATAGCCTTCTTTGACCATGCACCAGTTTCAACGTAGCAAGCAACTCCACCCTTCATGAGGTTAAGTGGAACCATTGCGAACTGAGTTGTGCCGCCGCCCTGTACGAACAGAACTTTATAGTTATCAGGAATGTTCATCAGCTTACGAAGATCAGCTACAGCGTCATCATAAATCTGTATGAAAGCCTTTGATCTATGTGACATTTCCATTACTGACATTCCAGTACCTCTGTAGTTAAGTACTTCTGCTGCGATTTCTTCGAGAACTGGTTCTGGCATCATAGCTGGACCTGCTGAAAAGTTAAACACTCTATCGTATTTCATTGGTATCTCCTCCTAAACATGTTAAATCACGGGCGATTTAACCACTTAATAATGTAAATTATGCAAAGTCTATAAACTAAATAAAAAGTCTCTTTACACATAATAATACTAACATTCCAGCAAATTCCGGTCAATACTCCTGACCATAACAAAGGATTATCTTTGCATTAATATTTTTCATTGCTTTATTGCACTAAACCGAGCTTTAAATGGCTTTTATATTTAAGCTTAATATGGTATGATATTACTTACATATTGCTCGTATTGGACAATAAAAATAGTTATTATAAATCAAAATAATGAGGTGAACTAAAATGTACAAGATTGGAACATTCAACAAAATTTCTCCAGTTGGTCTTGGTAAGTTAACAGATGCTTTCACGCTTATCGAAAACCCAGATGAAGCTAACGGCATCATCCTGAGAAGCTATGACATGCACGAAATGGATTTCTCAGACGAACTTCTGGCTATCGGTAGAGCTGGTGCTGGCACAAATAACATTCCTGTTGATAAGTGTGCTGAACAGGGTATCGTAGTATTCAACTCACCAGGTGCTAACGCTAACGCTGTAAAGGAACTGTGCCTCTGCGGTCTGATCCTGGCAGCAAGAAATGTTCCTGCAGGTCTCGCATTCGCTAAGTCACTGGTTGGCTCAGAAGGAATCGGCAAGCAGGTTGAAAAGGGTAAGGGACAGTTCGCTGGTACTGAAATCGCTGGTAAGACTCTGGGCGTTATCGGCCTGGGCGCTATCGGCAGAATGGTAGCTAACGCTGCAGTAGGCCTCGGTATGGACGTAATCGGATATGATGCATTCCTTACTGATGCTGCTAGAGCTGATCTTGATGCTAGCATCAAGGTTGTAGAAGATCTGGCTGAAATGTATCCACAGTGCGACTACATCTCAATCCACGTTCCAGCAAACGATGCTACAAAGGGCATGATGAACGCAGCTGCATACGCACAGATGAAGGATGGCGTTACATTCCTCAACTTCTCACGTGACAAGCTGATCAATGACGACGATCTCCTGGCTGCTCTCGAAAGCGGTAAGGTTGGCAAGTATGTAACAGACTTCGCTGACGACGCTATTCTGAACGCAGACAGAGCTGACATCATCGTTCTGCCACACCTTGGCGCATCATCAGCAGAAGCTGAAGACAACTGTGCAGTAATGGCAGTTACTCAGGTTATGGAATACCTCGAAAACGGTAACATCAAGAACTCAGTTAACATGCCTAACGTATCACTGGCTCCAGCTGCTGGCGCTCGTGCATCAGTTATCTGTAAGGCAGACGCTGCTGCTGCAGTAATCGCTAAGCTGGCAGAAGCAGGCGTTACAGACGTAGCTTCAGCAACTCGTGGCGACTACGCTGCAATCGTTGCTAACCTGGGCGACAAGACTTGTGATCTCGCTGTAGACGGCGTTATCAAGGCTAGAGTAATCGCTTAATCAATTTCACTAAACATAAAGAATGTCGCATTAGCTAGTGCGACATTTTTTTATTCTTTCTTTCAATAAAGTTTATGAACTCATCTTCACCAAGCGGCTTGGAATAGAAATACCCTTGTATGTATTCTCCACCGTTTGTCTTAACCAGTCTGACCATTTCTGGAGTTTCAGCCCCCTCTACTACTACAGTCTTGCCAAGTTTCTTAACCATCTCGATCGTGCTGTTAAGTACTATTCTCGCCTTCTCATCTTCTACCGCCTTCCACAGTATGGCCTTATCTATCTTAACTATGGATACAGGGAAGTTAAACAGATAGTCGGCGAAGAAATATCCTGAGCCGTAATCATCTATGGCAAACTGTGCTCCAGCTTCAATAAGTCTATTGAAATTTGCTAATGCCACCTCATCATTTGAAAGAGGTACTGACTCAGTTATTTCGAAATTTATACTTCCTGGTTCTATACCGTATTCATTTATAATACCAAGTGCCTTGCATGCGAAGTCCGGTTTTCGCATTTGAGCAATGCTGACATTTACTTCAGCAAACTCTATTCCAAGTTTCT
Organism: Bacillota bacterium; assembly: GCA_029006195.1. GTDB lineage: Bacteria > Bacillota > Clostridia > Peptostreptococcales > Anaerovoracaceae > Lentihominibacter. The sequence goes on along the minus strand of JAQXGH010000050.1, from coordinate 24,824 downwards.
GCTTCCGACATTTAATCAGGAATTCACAGGCGCTTTTCAATGCGAAATTACCAAGTTGCTCTATATGTCCTGTATGCTCCGCAACTTCGATGAACTCCTCAGGACTTATGTTTCCCAGTACCGGATCACTTAATCTAAGAAGAACTTCAGCGGATTCAAATGTTCTCTTCTCAATATTATATATCGGCTGATAAACAGCCATCAGCTTGCCTTTTTCTTCGGCATCATCCAGACATTTGGCTATATCATGCAGCCTCTCATTCTTTCGCAGAAGCTGATTCATGCTTTCAGCAGAAAATAGTTCGTCTGTAGAAACATTTCTTACTCCGTCGATCAGGATAATTATATCCTCTTCTGACTTCGCGATTTCTTCCAGGCTTATAGCCTTTGCTTTATATATTATGTTTGTTTCTTTTTCTTCGATTTTTATTTTCTTATCAAAGGTCTTTTTTATTCTTTTGAGTGTGACTTCCTCTGTAATACGCCTGCTTTCATTCAAGAAAATCGCGAATTTAGTATCGTCGATGGCGAATACATTCTTGCCGAATTCTCTATGGAGCATCATTGCTGCAGTTCTGGAGAAAAGCCCAAACTCATGTACGTTCTGATACTCGTTTGTATTGAAGCTGTTTCTAAGCCCGATGAATACGACTTTGTTATCCTTATCGTGCCTCATTCTGGCAATTGCTTCAAGCTGAAATGCCCTATAGTTGAAACACTGAGTATCCCTAAATGTATAATCTCCTGGATTTTCGAAAGTTATATAAAGGAAGTTAAGAATGATAGCTCCAACGAAATTAACAATATCCAGCCTGCTGTTTAATATATGTACGATTACGCATATCGTAACGCCTGCAACAAGGGACGTTACCATTGCTTTTTGCTGTGACGTGAATCGGTTCCTCCTGTTAAACATTATGGTTGCTGCCATAAGGACTAGGATAGCTACAATAATATACATGAGCCAAAGAAGCGGTCCATGCCTATACTGAAGGCTATCGTCAAAATATATCATCCAGTGAGTGAATGGAGTTGACAGCACCAGAATAGTAATTATTCCCCAACCAAAAGCCGCAATCGCCATGGAAATCGACTTAGCGCTTTCGGTTTTAGCCAAGGATCCCACGTAAACCAAAAAAGACGCACCAAAAGCACTGTAAGTAATGAAGTATACCATATTCGTCAAATAGAGAATCGGCAAACTGTAATTCTGCGGATATGATATGGTCCAGAATGTAACCATGTCCGCCGATGCCGATACCAGATTTAATATCAGTATCAATATGAATATCCTGTTACTTAAAGTCGGATAGCTGCGTCTATGACAAACTATGAACAGCAATGTTATCGTAGCAACGATTGCTGCTATAGCGTATTGGTAATCGTATTTCATTTAAGCTCCTGTTTATTTTTGTAAATAAGCACACATATCTGATAATACACATTCTCCGCACTTAGGATTTCTGGCTGTACAGCATCTCCTTCCGTGGAAAATCAGTGTATGATGAGCTTCTGTCCACCTATCTTCCGGCAGTACATCCATAAGCTCTTCTTCTGCCAGGAGCACTTCCTTAGCTCCTGCTGTCTTAGCAGAAACATCATCCCCCGCTTCTGCCTGACTTTCATCCTTATTTCCAGCAAGACCGATCCTATGGGAAACGCGGAACACATGAGTATCGACCGCTATCTTCTGATGACCGAAGCCTTCCGCCAGAACAACGTTAGCAGTCTTCCTGCCAACCCCCGGAAGCTTGATCAGCGATTCGAAGTCGCCTGGCACCTGACCATCATAAAGCTCACATAAGGCCTTTGCCAGATTTATTATGTTCCTCGATTTAGTCTTGTACATGCCTATAGTCTTGATGATTTCCATCACATCATCCTGACTGGCAGATGCTAAAGCCTTGGCATCGGGATATTTCTCGAATAAAGCCGGACTCACTTTGTTCACACTGACATCTGTAGTTTGTGCGCTGAGCACGACACAAACAGTAAGCTCAAATACATCTCTATGATCAAGTGCACATCCAGCATCTGGATGAGCCTTTCTCAGTCGATCCAGTATCTCCACTATCTGCCTGTCATCAAAATATCCTTTTCCCATTAAGGTCTGCCTCCATCTAATAAAATTCATCTATATTATATCATCCATTCAGGCCTTTCGGTAGGGTCTGCGAACCCTTAATATGCCTTGAACTTACTGTTGACAATAGCCTTTGCAAGTGGGATAATGAAAACGTTAATAATACATAACTTTAATAGAGGCGCGGAATTTATCAGTAGGTGCACACGGCAATTGAGAGTATTTGTTATCGGGTGCATGCGAAAGGAACTTCTGCCGAAGGGAACTTAGAACTCGACAGTTACCCTGGGTCATTGCAGAATATGTAATGGACTGTCACGAAAGTGGAGCGCTATTGATGGTTAAGAGATTAATTATTGATTTATCTGCCGTAGACGCGTTTCGCATTCTACGGCTTTTGTATGTATTTCATTAACTAAAGATAATTATTATATACAAGGTCTTAAAAGTATTTATTAAGAAAGGGCATTCAAATGATTAGAATCGGTATTATGGGTTATGGTAACCTGGCAAGAGGCGTTGAAGCAGCAGTAACTAAGAGTGAAGATATGGAACTGGTTGCAGTTTTCTCAAGAAGAGATCCAGCTTCAGTAAAAATCAAGACAGAAGGCGTTGAAGTTTACCCAGCATCAGAAGCAGTAAACTTTAAGGATAAGATCGACGTAATGGTACTTTGCGGTGGTAGTGCTACAGACCTTATGGGTCAGACACCTGAATACGTACAGTACTTCAACTGCGTTGACTCATTTGATACACACGTTAAGATCATGCAGCACTATGAAGAAGTTAAGGAAGTTGCAAATGCTAACGGCACTTTAGCAGCTATCTCATGCGGATGGGACCCAGGTCTCTTCTCAATCAACAGAGTATATGCAGATGCTATTCTTCCTGGCGGTTCAGTTTATACATTCTGGGGCAAGGGCGTTTCACAGGGCCACTCAGATGCAGTAAGAAGAATCGAAGGCGTTATCGATGCCAGACAGTACACTATTCCAGTAGAAGCAGCTATGGAAAGAATCAGAAACGGCGAAACTCCTGAATTCACAACTAGAGAAAAGCACACTAGATACTGCTACGTTGTAGCTGAAGAAGGTGCTGATAAGGAAAGAATCACTTCAGAAATCGTTAACATGCCTAACTACTTTGACGAATATGATACAACAGTAGAATTCATTTCAGCAGAAGAAATGAAGGCTAACCACTCAGGCCTCCCACATGGCGGCGTTGTTATCCACAGCGGCACTACTGGACAGGAAGATCAGTTCAATAACGTTATCGAATACAAGCTCAACCTGGATTCAAACCCATTCTTCACAGGCAGCGTCCTCACATCAGTAGCTAGAGCTGTTTACAGAATGAGCCAGGAAGGCAGAACTGGTTGCATCACTATGGCTGACATCGCTCCAGCTTACCTGATCAACAAGACTACAGAAGATCTTCTTCACCACTACATGTAATTGCTTAACTTGAAATATTAGGAGGACTACAATGTTACATCCGGCAACGGACATACTGAAGAAAGTCGTAGAGAAGACAGGCACTCCTGTAATGATCTACGACGAAGAAAGAATCAGAACAAGAATCAGCGAATATCTTGATAACTTCAAGTCAGATAAATTTGAAACAAGAGTACTTTATGCTTCAAAGGCTTTCTGCTCAGGCTATACAGCTAGAATGGCCAACGAAGCAGGTATGTACTTTGACTGCGTAAGCGGCGGCGAAGTTTACTGCCTCACTACTAACGGTGTCCCAGTAAGCAAGCTCTACTTCCACGGCAACAACAAGACACCAAGAGAAATCACAGAGTATCTTGGTAAGGGCAGAGGCCACATCGTTGTTGACAACGCTGACGAACTTGGCCTTATCGCTAAGATCGCAGAAGAAGAAGGCAAGCCAGCAGACATTCTGGTACGTGTTAACCCTGGTGTTGAAGCACATACTCACGAATACATCGCTACAGCTACTAAGGACAGCAAGTTCGGTATCTCAATCGATAAGAAGGATGAAATCCTGGAAATGGTTGAAACTGTTAACGCTAGCAGCCAGCTCGAGTTCCAGGGCTTCCACGCTCACATCGGTTCACAGATTTTCGCAGCTTCATCATTCGAAGGCGAAATCCAGGCTATGTTCGATTTCATCGAAGAAATGGTTAAGGCTCACGGCGTAACTGTAAACGAACTGGACCTGGGCGGCGGCTTCGCTATCCAGTACACTGACGCTGACGATCCAGATGACATCCCTACAGTATGTAAGAGAATGATCACAAACTGCGAATGTCAGATGGAAACTCGCGGTCTTGATATCAAAATCATCTGCATCGAACCAGGCAGATCACTGGTTGGAGATTCAGGATATACAATCTATACTGCAGGCTGCAGAAAGAAAACTGATTCTAAGGAATACCTCTTCATCGACGGTGGTATGGCAGACAACATCAGACCTGCTCTCTACGGTGCTGAATATCAGTGCACAAACCTCACTAGAGAAACTGAACCAGCTACTAAGAACTATGTAATCGCTGGTAAGTGCTGTGAATCAGGCGACGTTATCATCAAGGAAGCTCCACTTCCAGAAAGTTATCCAGGAGACCTTATCCTGGTTTACTCAACAGGTGCTTACGGCTACAGTATGGCTTCAGTTTACAACAAGCTTGGTAGACCTCCAGTTGTATTCGTAAACGGCGACAGCGCTAGAGTAGTTCTCAAGAGAGAAGACTACAAGGAACTTGAAGCACTTGAAACAAACGAATCAATTTTTTAATGAACATATAGAAAATATTATTATATAAGAAAGGACACATCATGAAGCAGATTAAAGGTTCAATCGTAGCTCTCATCACTCCATTCAACGAAGATGGATCAATCAATTTCGACGAACTGGGAAGACTTATCGACTTCCAGATCGAAGGCAAGACAGACGCAATCCTCGTTTTAGGAACAACAAGTGAATCACCAACAATGACTCACGAAGAAGATATGCAGATCGTTAACTTCACAGTTGACAGAGTTAAGGGCAGAGTTCCAATCATCGCAAGCAGCGGTTCAAACTGCACAGCATCAGTTATCAAATACAGCAAGGACTTCCAGGAAGCTGGCGTAGATGCTCTCCTTAACATCTCACCTTACTACAACAAGGCAAACTTCGAAGGTCACTGCAGACATTTCGAAGCAGTAGCAGACGCTGTTGATATTCCTATCATCCTGTACAACATCCCAGGAAGAACTGGTATCGGCATCCCTGTGGAAGCTGTAGAAAGACTTTCAAAGCACAAGAACATCATCGGTATCAAGGAAGCAAGCGGCAACTTCGGTTACCTGGCTAAGATTGCTAAGTTCGCAGACGAAAACTTCGCAATCTACAGCGGTAACGATGACATGATCGTTCCTCTCCTCTCAATGGGAGGTTCAGGTGTTATCTCAGTATTATCAAACATCATGCCTTATGAAACTCATAAGATGGTTATGGATTACCTGGAAGGAAACACTGAAGAAGCTAAGAAGGCTCAGATCGAACTGTTACCATTCATCAACAACCTGTTCATCGAAGTAAACCCTATTCCTATCAAGGCTGCTATGAACATGGCTGGTTTCAATGTTGGCGGTTACAGACTTCCACTTTATCCAATGGAAGAAGCTAACAGAGCTAAGCTCAGAGCTACAATGGAACCTCTGGGACTCATTGACAAGTACGCTAAGTAATTTAATAATGCAAAGGCTGCCGTCTTCAAGATTGGCAGTCTTTTTTTGCCCATTATAAGGTAACTTGTGATACAATTATTTAGATAAGCTAACAAATACTTTTATATGGAGAAATAATATGGATTACAACAAGCTTGCGGAATTATTATTCCCTGAAATAGACAAAACTCCAGCTGATTATGAAGCCCTCTACCCTGCTAGAGATAAGGCAGACGACGCTATCATAACAAGACTTGGACCAAGCCCTACAGGTTTTATCCACCTGGGAAACCTCTACGGCGCATTCGTTGATGAAAGACTGGCTCACCAGTCAGGCGGAACTTTCTATCTCAGAATCGAAGATACAGATGATAAGAGATACGTAGAAGGCGCAGTTGAAACAATCATCAACTCACTGAAATTCTTTGACATTAACTTTGACGAAGGTGCTCTTCTGGACGCTGACGGCAACCAGACAGAAGTCGGTTCATACGGCCCATACTTCCAGAGCAACCGCGGACCTGTATATCAGGCATTCGTTAAGGATCTGGTTAAGCAGGGCAAGGCTTACCCTTGCTTCTTAACAGAAGAAGAAATCGCTGCGATCAGAGAGCAGCAGGAAGCTAATAAGGAAACTACAGGTATCTATGGCAAGTATGCTGAGAAATCAAGAAACCTTACTTTCGAAGAAATCGAAGCTAACATCGCTGCAGGCAAGCCTTACGTAGTAAGAATCAAGTCAAAGGGCAACAAGGTCGACCCTGCCCACTGCCTGGAATGCGGCAAGAGCTGCGAAAGCAAGTACGGATACTCATTCGAAAACAGAGACGGCGTTATCTACATCAAGGTTAACGACGCTATCCGCGGCGAACTGGCAATGCCAGCTAACGAACAGGATGTAATCATCCTTAAGGCTAACGGTATCCCTACATACCACTTCGCTCACGCAGTTGATGATCATCTCATGAGAACAACTCACGTAGTACGTGGTGAAGAATGGCTCATGTCACTTCCTATCCACGTTGAGCTCTTCAGCTTCCTGGGATTTGACCTTCCTACTTACTGCCACACTGCAGTACTCATGAAGGTTGACGACGAAACAGGCAACAAGAGAAAGCTCAGTAAGAGAAAAGACCCTGAACTTTCACTGGACTACTACAGAAACGAAGGTTACCACCCACAGGCTGTTAAGGAATACCTGCTGACTATCCTGAATTCAAACTTCGAAGAATGGCGCGCAGAAAATCCAGATGCAGATATCGATGAATTCAAGTTCACTACAGATAAGATGTCAAGCGGTGGCGCACTCTTTGACCTTAACAAGCTGAACGACGTATCAAAGGACGTTCTCCTGAAGATTCCGGCAAACGAGCTGGCTGACTTCATGATTGGCTGGGCTAGAGAATTCAAGCCAGAAGTACTCTCACTTCTTGAAGATAAGGAATACCTGACTAAGATCTTAGACCTTGGCAGAAACGATAACAAGCCTCGTAAGGACCTTATCTATGCTAAGCAGATCTTCGAATTCATCAAGTACTTCTATGCAGAACACTTCACTATCGAAGAACCATATCCAGAACAGGTAAGCGAAGAAGATGCTAACGAAATCCTCAAGCGTTACCTGGCAACTTACGATCACAGCGATGATCAGTCACAGTGGTTCGAAAAGATCCGTGAAATCACTGCAGATTTAGGATATGCTGTTAAGCCAAAAGACTACAAGAAGCACCCTGAAGATTACAAGGGCAGCGTAGCACACGTATCAACAGCTATTCGTATTGCCATCGTTGGCAGAAGCCAGTCACCAGACGTATGGGAAATCCAGCAGATTCTGGGTGAAGAAGAAACTAAGAGAAGAATCAACGCTCTTATCAAATAATTTGGCTGCATAGGTGTTGAATTCATCCAGCGTCACTCCGAAGCGATATCAATGGCACATTTAGGCCCCATCGATCCGACGCTGATCGTTGGGGCTTGGCGTCTCAGAATGTATAAGGACTAAACGATTACTTCAATTAGCTCCTCAGCTGTAACATCGCCTAAGAACGATTTGAGATCAGCCTTCTTAAGCACTTCCATAATGGCATCTCTTGTGTACTGAACACCAGTGAACATATCTTCAAACTCCTCTATATCCCTGCTTGTGAAGAAGTCACCGGTGAGCTTAAGGCTCTTTACCTTATGCTTATCGATCGTGAAATTGAATTCCACGTATCCACATCTAAAGAAATCACCTCTTGTCACATCGGCTTTTGGCGATTTACCAAAATTCCACGCATCCGTGTCGTACTTTGCCTTCTTAAGTTCCTCAATTTCTGCAAGCTGAGCTTCTGTAAGTTCCCTAACCTCAAGCTCGTATTCTTTACCGAACCAGTCTATGAGCAAAGCCTTCAGATCCAGGCCCGTTTCCAGCTTAGTACCCTCTGCTTTGTCAAAGTAAGGCTTAAGATTTGTGACCCTGCTTCTAACTGACTTTGTAGCCTTTGATTTAAATTTGCCCGGCTTAACGCGAAGCGCACCTGCTACCGCTTCAGTATCCACGTCGAACATTATAGTTCCGTGGTGAAGCATTCTGTGCTTACTGAACTGCTGAGCGTTTCCAGAGAACTTCTTGCCGTCCACCAGTATGTCATTTCGACCAGCCTGCTCCGCTGCAATGCCCTGTGAATTCAGCGCCTTGACTACAGGTATGGTGAAAGTCTTAAAGTCAACTTTTGACTCCACATCCGGGATAATGAACGAATAGTTCAAATTGCCCAGATCGTGATAAACCGCTCCGCCACCTGTATTTCTGCGGACTACGTTAATGTTATTTTCACGAATATAATCGTAATTAATCTCTTCAAGTGTGTTCTGATACTTACCGATAATAACCGATGGACCATTCTGCCAAAGGAGAAGAATAGGAACGCCGCCGTCAGGGCCATCGCCTGAATCCTTGGCCACGTTATTAAGAATATACTCCTCAAATGCCAGGTTATAGTGCGGATCATTCGAAGTATTATCTATAAATATCATTTTATTGTAATTTAATTCACTCATTGTTTTTCCTTTCTGTTTGCAAGTGCTGCTACTGCGGCTCTTGATGCGCTGGCGGCATCATCTGTATATATGTCAGCGCCGATTTCGTCTGCGAATTCCTGAGTTACAGGAGATCCTCCCACAAAGATCTTGATACTATCTCTAATACCCTTATCCTTAGCCAGTTCAACAACTCTGCGCATTTCAGGCATTGTTGTTGTCAGAAGTGATGAGCATACGATAAGGTCGCAGTTTTCTCTAGCTGCTGTATCTATGAAAATCTCTGCTGAAACATCAGTTCCCAGATCTATTACATCGATACCGCTGCCTTCGAGCATGATTTTAACCAGGTTTTTGCCTATGTCATGCATATCGCCCTTTACTGTTCCTATGCAGGCCTTGCCTATTGTTTCTGAGCCTTCACCCACCAGATGAGGCTTAAGCATTTCTGTAGCAGCGCTCATGCACTTGGCAGCCATAAGCATTTCTGGCACAAAGGCTTTATTCGCCGAGAATTCATCACCCAGCTGGCTCATTCCCTTGATAAGTCCATCTGAGAGTATCTGCTGGGCAGGTGTACCCTCTTCTATCGCCTGCTGTGATAACTTTAATACCTTGGCCTTCTGTCCCTTCTTAATAGCTCCAGCAATTCTGTCCAGAATAGGGCCGTCGTCTGAGACTGTAGCCTTTGAAATAACTGCCACCTTATCAGCCGACTGAAGGTTTCTGCGAACAGGTTTTGCCGGTCTATACTGATGGATATGAAGCCTGCTGTTGTAGTCGTCTATCGCTCTATTTATTACCGGATCCACGTGAGGGAATACCGAGCCAGGAGCGCCATATGTAATGCAAGGCACAAATCCGCCTCTGGGACAGTATTCATCAAGACCCTTTGTTACGTACTCATAAATTTCTTCTTCTGTTGAATCAGCCCTATCGATAGCTGCGCCGAAGCCGCCAAAGAGAACCATTCTGCCCTTGATTTGATCCTGCAATCTAGGAATGTCGTTTTCAGGCAGTACGCCCTGCCAAACCTGGACTCCGATTTCGATTATATCTTCGATAATAGGAACCAAGTATGAGTCAGCGTGATGGATAACGATTACGTCATTGTCATGCATATATTTGTAGAGTTTACGGTAAGGTTCCTTAAAGAACTCTCTCCAAAGGTCTGGCTGCATGAAGAGTGCGGCATTTGTACCCCAGTCATCATGTGACAGGATAGCATCAGGATGCATGTTCTCAACAAGCATCTTTAGGTACTGCATTCTGTATTCGAATATATAGTCAATAAGTTCGTGCATTTCCTTAGGGTGCTCATAGAGATTTGTCAGAGTATCAGGAATTCCCATGAGGAAGTGTGCCTGTTCGAATATTCCTGTACCCCAAAGGATGATTGGGATTTTACCATTCTCCCTCGCCTCTTCGCATCTCTTTCTAAAAGGCTCCCAGCCTTCGCTGCAGTTAGCGATGAGGTCTGGCGCACGTACATATTCACGCCATCTAGTTATGTCCTTACAAACCTTGAGTTCGTCTGTGATGTGCGGTGTAGGGCCTGGCGCATCTTCAGGGAAAAGGATAGTTGTTCCCCATCTGTCAACGCTTGTTGAACCCTTAACTCTGTTTCCTCTAAGGTATGCGTTACATGGATCGCCAAATATGAATTCAAAGGCTTCATACTGCTTAAGCATTCTCTCTGGTTTTCCATCTATTTTTAAGCTTTCTCTAAATATTTCTGCAGGTGTTCTCATTCATTTACCCCTTTCACCAGCACACAGGCTGTATATGTTATCGAATTTTCTCCGTGATTATATTTCATTCCCGACTTCTCGCATACATCACTGACCCAAAGCCCATAGGCCTCCATAGAAGGATAGAGTTTATCGGGATATCTGCAGGGTTTGTCCGGATATGTGCATTTGCGACATCTGGTGCAGCTTCCAGCGCTTAATGGCATGCATTCTACATTCATAAGCTTTAGCTGCCTGATAAGTGTATCGAACATCGACTTATGCTTCTTGGCCGATTCAGCTATGACCACCATATCAAACTCGTCATCCATCCTGGCAGTATACTGACACAGAATGCCGTCCTCATATTCATGCATCTTATCATATGAATCCTCTATGCTCTGGCATACAGGTGATGGCGGACAGCCCCAGTTCTTACCGTAGCGCTCACATTTGTCTGCCGAACACATATCTCTAACTTCCTTTAATGGAACCAGCGCATCCATATTCACTTGTCCTGTATCTGTAAAACCTATCTGATCTGCTAGTTTCTTGATTTCTTCTATGCACATATATATAATCTTCGTATACGGTGTTTATTAATACATATAAGGTAATATTTATGTCTAGAATTACTATTTCCAAACAATATAACACTACCACATTTATGGCCGAAGATGGTACTAATTTACTGGATTTTTTGCGCAAAAATGGATTTGATATTTCTGCCGATTGCAGCGGACTCGGTACCTGCGGCAAATGCATGGTAGAAATAAATGATTCACATGGCAAAAGACAGGTCAAATCATGTGAGTATATCATAAGCGAAGATCTTGATGTGACTTTTAGCTCGTCAAACGGCGGCATCATAGAATCAGGTACCGTTGATTACTCTGACGAATTTCTTAAAAGAAGTGGTTACGGCGCAGCTGTTGATCTGGGCACTACAACTATATGTGTATCTGTATTTGACCTCGAAAGTGGAGCTTTGATAGGAACATCAAGCGATTGGAACGCTCAAGGTTCATATGGTGCGGATGTCATATCCAGAGTAGATTACTGCATGAAAAAGCCTAGAGGACTTGAAATGCTGGGGCGAAAAATCCGAAGGCAGATAAGGCTTCTTATACAGCAGATAATAGATGAAAATGGCGGTGGCCAGCTGAGCGAGGTTGTTATATCAGGTAATACTGTTATGCAGCATATTTTCGCACAGATCGACCCATCTCCTATGGCAAAGGCCCCTTATGAACCGTCATGCCTCTTTGACGAGGATTTCGAAGCTCCTGTAGAATACCCTGAATTTGACGACTGCATACTGGGATTCTCCCCATGCATAGCTGGATTTGTTGGCGGCGATATAGTTTCAGGCATATTAGCCAGCGGAATGGATAAAGGTAAAGAGATTTCTCTTCTGCTCGATATAGGTACTAACGGCGAAATGGTTATAGGAAATTCAGACAGCCTTCTCTGCTGCTCTGTTGCTACAGGGCCGGCATTCGAAGGAGCGCATCTTTCATGCGGCATGAGAAGCATAGATGGCGCCATTAGCCACATATCGCTTACAAACGATTTAACTCGTGGCGGCATACTTGCGCTCAAACTTGATATCATAGGAGATCAAGCTGCACCCCTGGGCCTTTGCGGAACAGCCTATATGGACCTTCTGGCAATCCTGCTTGACGAAGGCGTAGTTGACAGCACAGGCAGACTCCTCGGTCCTGGCGAAGTACCTCTTAAGATGCGCCACTTCGTGACTGCAGACGATAACGATAACGGCATCTTCTGGGTGGATCCAGATCAGAACATCTACGTTAATGCTGCTGACATCAGACAGCTTCAATTGGCAAAAGCTGCAGTTGCTGCCGGTATCGACACTCTACTGGGTGCCGCTGGTATCAGTGCAGACTGTATCGATAAAGTATATATAGCAGGCGGATTCGGCAAAAACCTGAACCCATACAGTGTTTCCAGGATAGGTTTGATTCCTGAAGATCTTACTGATAAAATAACAGACATCGGGAACGCTTCCCTGACTGGCGCTATAGCTTTACTTAGAGATCCTGCAGCTGCCAGCCATATGCTTAAAATCGCAGATACATGTAAACATCTGGAGCTTGCCCTTGATAAGGGATTTTCGAAAAAATATATAGAACAGATGACATTTAATTAGGAGGCAGATATGGAAATTTACTTTCCCCTCATACTTGATGGTGCTACTGGCACTCAGCTTCAAAAACGCGGATACGGCGGCGGTATGTGCGCCGAAGAGTGGCTTCTCAGCCATCCTGAAGCTATCAAGGAGGTTCAGAGATTATACGTCGAAAACGGCAGTGATATAGTTTATGCCAGCACATTCGGCGGCAACAGAGTTAAGCTGGAAGAAAACAAACTATTTAATAAAGTGGATAGCATCAACAAGGAGCTTGTAGGTTTTTCAAAAGAAGCCGTAGCAGGCTCAGCATTCGTAGCTGGCGATCTGGCTCCTACCGGTCAGTTCCTGGCCCCTCTCGGAGATATGCCTTTTGACGAAATGGTTGAAGTGTACGAAGAACAGGCAAAGGCTTTAGAAGAAGCCGGCGTAGACCTTTTCGTAATAGAGACTATGATGACTGTTCCTGAAGCTCGTGCAGCTGTTCTGGCAGTTAAAAATGTTAGTAAGAAACCTGTTTTCGTAAGCTTTACTTGCGATAACAATGGTAAGACTTTAACAGGAACAGATGTTACTGCAGCCCTTCTGATCATGCAGGGCATGGGCGTTGACGCATTCGGACTTAACTGTTCTGTAGGTCCTGACGATATGCTGGTTCAGCTCCGTAGACTTTCCGAATACGCCGAAGTTCCTCTTATCGCTAAGCCAAACGCAGGCATCCCTGAACTTGTGGATGGCAAGACTATCTACTCATGTACTCCTGAAGAATTCAGCAAATACCTTAAAGACTTCGCCCAGGCAGGCGTTGCTATCTTTGGCGGATGCTGCGGCACAACTGAAGATCACATTAAAGCGATTTATGAAGGCACTAGAGATATCAAAATCAAGCCTCCTGCACCAGCTCACCCTGATATGCTTCCGCTGGCTACAGAGAAGATGCCCACGCTGCTAAACGCAGATGTTGTCATTTCACAGGGAGACGTTTTACCATGTGATGAGTCGCTGGCAGATGCGCTCAGCGAAGAAGCAGATAAGGAAAGCCCTGTTACAGCTATTAGAATCAAGAGCTTTGATGAGCTTTCTGATTTCGAGGATAATCAGATTTCCATAAAGAAACCTCTCTGCTTATTGTGCGAAGATGCTGGTATTTTAGAAGAAGCTCTGAGACTTTATCAGGGCCGTGCCATGTATGAAGGCTCTATAGATGAATCCATTCTGGAAGGGCTGGCAAAAAAATACGGCCTCGTTTACTAATACAAATAGGATGTCGCATTATTTGCGACACCCTTATTTATTCCCCTTTTATATATTTCTTTATCTTTCTCGAAGCTGTTGGCTGACTGATTTTCAGATACTTAGCCACTTCTATAGTTGTCTTGTATTTACGATATGCCTCTGTAATCACTCTTCTTTCTAAGAGCTCAACAGCAGCATCAAGCCCCATATCCTCTTCTTTGATGCCAGTATTTCCTGTTACCTCGTCGGGCAGTTCATTTGCATGGATCACATCACCCATACTCGTTATGTATGCCCTTTCAACGAAATTCGAAAGCTCTCTGACATTACCCGGCCATTCGTAGGAATAAAGAAGATCCATGGCTTGTTTAGATATTGACTTGTTCTTACCATATCTTTCATTAAACTGGTCAAGGAAATGGTATATAAGCGGTGCTATGTCTTCCTTTCGCTCCCTAAGCGGAGGAATAGATATATTCATTACATTAAGTCTATAATAAAGGTCTTTTCTAAAGGTTCCCTGCTCTGCAGCTTCCGCAAGATTACGATTAGATGCAGTTACCAGTCTGAAATCGACATCTATTTCTTTAACGCCGCCAATTCTCTGTATCTTCTTTTCCTGTATTGCCTTAAGCAGTTTAGCCTGGAGCGCTAATGGCATTTCTGATATTTCGTCCAGAAAGAGAGTACCCTGCTGTGCCATCTCGATAAGACCTACCTTGCCCTTAGAATCAGCACCTGTAAACGATCCCTTCTCGTATCCGAAGAGTTCTGCCTCAAGCAGATTTTCAGGAATTGCTGCGCAGTTGATATCTACGAAAGCATTATGAGATCTGTTGCTCATCTGATGGATTTTTCTCGCCAGAGCTGTCTTGCCCACACCGGATTCACCAAGCAGCAGAACCGATGTATCATAATCTGCGACCTGCGCAATAAGCGCCATTACTTTATCCATCTGAACGGATTTACTTACAATGTCAGTCTCAGTATTTGCCTTTCTCAATTTGTTAATTTCATCTTCGTACTTCTCCACCTTGTTCTGAAGGCTGGAGTATCTCTTTTGAAGACTATGCATTTCAGTGATATCACGAGAGAAGCTGACAACAAACTGTATTTCACCCAGATCCCCGAATACAGGAGTCGCTGTGGCGATTATATCTCTCCCTGAACTGAGTTTCTGGTCCATAGTTATCTTTTCTCCGCGTCTAAGCACCTCTGCGATTATAGACGGCTTAAAGTAACCCTTCTCTTCAAGCTCAAAGACTGTTTTTCCTAAAGCCTCATCCTCAGGGAGTCCATAGCGATCTTCAAAACTAGGGCTAACACGAATTACTACACCATCTCCGTCTGTAATAAGAAGATCGTCTGATGCAGCGTCCATTATTTCATTTAAATGTTCTTTAAGTGTTTCTTCAAGCTTCATTACTTTTTCCTTACCAGCAGTATTATTCATAATTGAATAATACATAATTTATCATAAAAAAGAAAGACTTAAATCCAAGCTAGGAATACCAGCATAGTGTAAATGTTCCTGTACCTTATATTCTTTTTCTGCCATTTTAATTTCCTCCAAATTAGTAGCTTTTTAACTTACTGCCTAATATTAGAGCAAGTATCGTGCCAACATTAAAAATGGCTAATTCTAAGGGTTTGGCGTATAAAGAAAAAACGAAGTATTCAATAATGAATACTTCGCTGATACATTGTATGAAAATTCGCTAGTTTCAAGGCTTTATGGCTATTCAATTTTGAATAATCGTATTCATACGTGCATACTATACCTGCCAGCTGTTAAGATAAGCCTCCTGCTCCGGCGTGAGGGCATCAATTTCTATTCCCCATGCGGCAAGTTTTCTGCGTGAAACAACATCATCGATCTCACCTGAAACGTCAACTACTGAATTAGTAAGTGATGAACGTCCGTCTGCACCTGCGCCGCTGCCGTCTGTAACGTGATGCTCTAAGATGTACTTGGCACTCAGGATCTGAACAGCAAAGCTCAGGTCCATGATTTCTGCAGGATGTCCGTCTCCAGCAGCTATATTAACAAGCTTGCCTTCAGCTATAACGTTGATCATCTTACCGTTTGGAAGAGTGTATCCCATGATGTTAGCTCGTGTTTCCTTAACATCCACTGCGATAGCTTCAAGGCCAGCCATATCCACTTCAACATTGAAGTGACCTGCGTTTGCTAAGATAGCACGATCCTTCATTGTCATCATGTGTTCAACTGTAATTGTATGCTTGCAGCCTGTAGCTGAAACGAACATGTCACCGAGAGGTGCTGCCTGAGCCATAGTCATAACATCATAGCCATCCATCTTAGCTTCCATAGCCTTAACTGGATTGATTTCAGTTACGATTACTCTAGCACCCAGAGCTGCTGCTCTCATGGCGATTCCTCTGCTGCACCAACCGTAACCAACAACTACAACTGTCTTGCTGGCAACAATAAGGTTAGTGTTTCTCATGATGGCATCCCATACAGACTGACCTGTACCGTATCTGTTATCAAAGAGATGCTTACAATCAGCATCGTTAACAGCTACCATAGGGAACTTGAGAACGCCTGCACGTTCCATCGCCTGCAATCTGATAACACCGGTAGTTGTTTCTTCACAGCCGCCCCAGACTTCTTCGCCCAGATCCGGTCTCTTATCGTGAATAAGTCCAACTAAGTCGCCACCGTCATCGATGATGATATTTGGCTTATGTTCCAGGCACATTTCGATGTGTCTGTTGTATTCTTCATCAGTTGCACCGTGGTATGCAAAGACTTTAATTCCTGAATCAGCCAGCGCTGCAGCTACATCATCCTGTGTACTCAGTGAATTACTGCCAGTTACTGACATATCTGCTCCACCTGCAGCTAATACCTTGCAGAGGTATGCAGTCTTTGGTTCAAGGTGAATTGAAAGGCTAATCTTAACGCCATCGAAAGGCTTAGTTTCAACAAATTCTTCTTCGAAGCCTCTCAGAAGCGGCATATTATTTCTTACCCATTCAATTTTAGTATGGCCTGATGGTGCCAGGCTAATATCTCTAATATCGTAATTATTCATTATTTACTCCACAGTTACTGATTTAGCTAAGTTCTTAGGTTTATCGATGTTGCAGCCACGATACTTCGCAACGTAATAAGCGAAAATCTGAAGTGGTACAACAGCCAGAACAGGTGATACTTCATCTGCACATTCAGGAACGTAGATAACTTCATCTGAAACCTTCTCGATTTCATCCTTACCTTCCTTAGCCAGGCCTACGATTCTAGCACCACGAGCTCTAACTTCTACAATATTTGATACCATCTTTTCATAGAGGAAGTCCTGTGTAGCAAGAGCTATAACAAGAGTTTCTGTATCCATAAGTGCGATGGTTCCGTGCTTGAGTTCGCCTGCAGCGATTGCAAACGAATGGATGTATGAGATTTCCTTTAGCTTAAGTGAACCTTCATATGATACACCTGAATCAAGTCCTCTTCCTATGAAGAAGATGTGTTCCTTATGATGATATTTCTTCGCCAGTGCAGCGATAGCATCTTCCTGCTTAAGAACTGCTTCTACCTTTTCTGGAAGAGCCTTAAGTTCGTCAAGCATGAACTTGTACTGAGCATCATCGACAGCTCCCTTCGCTCTTCCCATATAAAGAGCGATCAGATACATGCAGATGAGCTGAGTTGTATATGCCTTTGTTGATGCTACTGCTATTTCAGGGCCAGCCCAAGTGTAGAATACATCATCTGATTCTCTAGCAACGGAGCTTCCTACAACGTTTACTACGCTGAGGATTCTAGCGCCTTTTGACTTAGCTTCTCTCAGTGCTGCCAGTGTATCCAGAGTTTCACCTGACTGTGAAATTGCGATGAAGAGTGTCTTATCATCAACAAAAGGATCTCTATATCTGAACTCTGATGCAACATCGATTTCAACAGGGATCTTAGCGAGTTTTTCGATAATCATCTTACCAACCAAACCTGCATGGTAAGCAGTACCGCATGCTACGATATATACCTTGTTAAAGTTTTCGATGTCTTCCTTTGTCATTGTGATTCCATCGAGATTTATTTCGCCATTTTCATCCAGTCTTCTCAGAAGAGTTTCACCGATGCCCTTAGGCTGCTCGTGAATTTCCTTCAGCATGAAGTGGTCGTAACCTTCTTTTTCTGCAGCATCTGCATCCCAGCTTACGTGGAATACATCTCTCTTTACCTGCTTGCCGTTTTCATCATAGATTACGATATCATCCTTTGTCAGAACTACTGTTTCGTTATTCTCGATAAAGTATACTTCTCTAACATACTTGAGAAGTGCAGGGATATCTGATGCTATGAAGTTGCATCCCTTGCCGATTCCTGCAACAAGAGGAGCGTCCTTTCTTACTGCTACGATTTTGTCAGGTTCATCTGCAGCTATAGCAGCAACAGCATAAGCGCCACGCATTTCTTCTACAGCTCTGTTTACAGCAGCCAGAAGATCGCCATCATAATAGATGCCTATGAGGTGAGCGATTACTTCTGAGTCTGTTTCTGACTTGAATTCTACACCATATTCTCTAGTCAGCCATTCTCTGATTTCCTGATAGTTCTCGATGATACCGTTATGAACGATAGCAATGCTTCCGTCCTGATTGCCATGAGGGTGAGCATTGATATCTGATGGAGCACCGTGTGTAGCCCATCTTGTGTGACCGATACCTACTGCAGCATTATAACTTTCATCATTTATGATTTTCTCTAAATTCTTGATTTCGCCAACATGCTTACGAATTTCGATCTGGCCATTTATAGGTAATGCGATACCAGCTGAATCATAACCTCTATATTCAAGTCTCTTCAGGCCGTCGATTACCTTCTCCTTAGCCTGACTTTCTCCTACGTATCCAACTATTCCACACATGTGTGAATCCTCCTTTTAACCAAATCTCTTCGTAATAAGCTTTGCCAGACCTTCAGCAAGCTGAGTGATGTATTCAACATCCTGGCCTTCAAGCATAACTCTAACAAGCGGCTCTGTACCTGAAGGACGGATAAGTACTCTGCCCTGACCTTCCATTTTAGCTTCGATTTCAGCGATTGCCTGCTGGATATCAGCGTCCTTAGTGTACTTGCTCTTATTTTCATTCTTAACTCTGGCATTCTTTAATACCTGAGGGAAAATTTCGATTTCATCAGCCAGTTCACTTGGCTTCTTACCCGAATTCATAACAGCCTGCATAAGCTGCAGTGATGACAGAATGCCATCACCTGTAGTTGTATGATTAAGGAAGATGATATGACCTGACTGTTCTCCTCCAATAAGGCATCCTGTCTTAAGCATGCTTTCAAGAACGTATCTGTCGCCTACTCCTGTTACTTCAACCTTGCAGCCCATAGCTTCCATATACTTATGGAATCCCAGATTGCTCATTACAGTTGCTGTTACCAGATCATCCTTTAAGAGGCCCTTGTCCTTCATCATCTTAGCACAGATGCAGATGAGCTTATCGCCATCTATGATTCTGCCCAGCTCGTCAACTGCGATGAGTCTATCTGCGTCTCCGTCATAAGCCAGACCGATAAGAGCTCCTCTCCTTACAACCTCTGCCTGCAGGCTTTCTGGATGCGTTGATCCACACTTACGATTGATGTTGATTCCGTTAGGTTCATTGCCGATAACAGTGATATCAGCACCCAGCTTCTCGTAAGTCATTCTAGCAACCTTATATGCTGCACCATTCGCACAGTCCATCACGATCTTAACGCCAGTGAGATCAATGTCGATAGTTTCAGTAAGGAAATCAACATATCTCTGCGCTGCGTCGTTATCTGCATCCAGACACTTACCAAGCTTATCACCTGTAATGTGGCTGTTTACATCAATATCTCTAAGGATTATATCTTCGATATCATCTTCAATTTCGTCGTCAAGCTTAAATCCTTCGTCGTTGAAGAATTTAATTCCGTTGTATTCAAACGGATTGTGTGATGCACTGATTACAACGCCTGCATC
The DNA here is from genome assembly GCA_029006195.1 of Bacillota bacterium. Taxonomy (GTDB): domain Bacteria; phylum Bacillota; class Clostridia; order Peptostreptococcales; family Anaerovoracaceae; genus Lentihominibacter. The sequence goes on along the minus strand of JAQXGH010000050.1, from coordinate 4,938 downwards.
AGCATTGTAAACTCTAACAAGATATGCAATTGCCGGTGTAGGCAGAATGCCAACCTTAATTACATTACCGCCAACTGCAGTTATCCCAGCACTAAGGGCGTCCTCAAGCATGTCTCCTGAAAGTCTAGTGTCTTTACCAATGATAAAAAGCGGCTTATCGTTCTTAGTGCTCTTACTGAGTACATGTCCGCCAGCTTTTCCCAGCTTAAATGCCAGTTCCGGTGTGAGCTCTGAATTGGCAACACCTCTAACACCATCAGTTCCAAATAATCTACCCATTAATATCCTCCATTATTTTACTGTAAATGTAGCAAGCGGTTCCGAAATGCTCTCGACTACAATGCCTCTGGCTCCAGTTGGAATCTTGATTTCAACCGGTGCGGTATTCTTACCCATTTCGCAGGTCGATACATCTACAGTAGCTATAAATTCTTTTTTCTCAGCTTTATTTACTTCCGATCTTTTACCGGAAATTACGATACTTACTTCATACGGTGAATCCAGTTTAGCGCTTATACCGTTATTCTTAAGAGGTTCCTGGCCTGTCACCTTAACTGGGATATTATTAATATGGGCTTCAATCTGCGGATCAACTGTACCCATAACATAAACCCAAAGAGCAACCGAAATCAGAAGCGAGAGGACAAATAAAACTTTATTATTCTTTAACACTTAGTCCTCCTCTCCAGATGAGCCACTCATCTTATCATTATTCGCTTCATGCATGATCCTTCTTCTTATCTTCTCATCACGCATCTCTTCCTGCTTCATGTACTTGAAGAGATCCTTGAACCCAGGGATCTTAGCGAATGTTCCACCAACATCTTCCTCTGTTATGTAAAGGCTAAGCAGCTTCTTCTCAACAGTCTTGGCATCAAGGAATCTGATGAGTTTGCCGTCTTCAGCCATACTTACTATACCTGTTTCCTCAGAAACGATAAGCGAAATCGCATCTGAATGTTCTGTGATACCAATGCCTGCTCTGTGTCTTGTTCCCAGGCTCTTATTGATATCCTTATTCTTAGTGAGCGGCAGAACGCATCCAGCTGATCTGATGTAGCCGCCGCTGATTATTACAGCGCCATCGTGCAGAGGCGCGCCTTCATAGAATATGTTGCCCAGAAGCTGCTCTGAAATAGTCGCGTCCAGAATAGTTCCTGTTTCTGAAATATCTTCTAAACTTGTTTCTTTCTCAAAGACTATAAGCGCACCAGTCTTACTTGAGCTCATGGAATCAACAGCCTTAACTATCTCTGATACGATTTTCTTGTCCACTTCTTTGTCGCCCTGACCAAACGCGCTGCTTACAAATTTACCTCTACCCATGAATTCCAAAGCCCTTCTGAGTTCCGGCTGGAATACTACGAGAATTGCGAATGCACCCAGCGCTACAGCACCCTTACAGATCCAGTTAAGAACATGAAGCTCCAGTGTCTCTGAGATTATCATAGTTGCAAGCAGCACAAGAATACCCTTCACGATCTGCTGAGCGCGGGTCTCCATAATCATCTTTAATAAGAAATAGACAACTACTGCTACTAAAATTATATCTATGGCATCGATAATTCCGAAACCTGAAAATGCGTTAGCAAAAAACTCCTGCATCGATACTTCCTCCGATTATACATAGCTTATCTAATTGTACTAAAAAAGCGGCCCATTTTCAATAGGCCGCTGTATGTTGTGAATTGTCTAAACTGTTGAAAAATACAGTTTCGCAGGAATGTTCTAAACAGATATTAATATGTTGTTTCTAAAACTCCGTAATTGCCATCATTTCTCTTGTAAACAACGTTTACTGAATCAGTTTCCATGTTCAGATATACGAAGAATTCATGGTTGAGCATTTCCATCTGCATAATAGCTTCTTCCTGAGACATTGGCTCGAGCTGGAATTTCTTACTCTTAACAACCTGGATTTCTTCCTGTTCTTCTTCGATTTCTGGAAGTGCATCGAAACCGTAGTTCTTAATGCCCTTATGCTTCTTCTGGAGTTTCTTCCTGAACTTGCTCATCTGGCTTGAAAGCTTCTCGATTACACGGTCAACGCCATCATAAGGATCGTTTGACTTCATTTCAGCTCTGAAGATAGTATCAGCATTGATAGTAGCTTCAGTCTTATAGCCATCTTTTTCTTTTACTACCAAAACGTGGCCATCTATTTCATTTGGAAAATACTTATCAAGTTTAGCGAACTTCTTCTCGATTGTTTCTTTGAGCTTATCGCTTGGTGAATAATTCTTTCCTGTTACTTTAATATTCATAGTCAACCTCCTTTTAGGTTCATTTCTTGATTTAATTTTAGCACCCACTAACTAGCGGGTCAATGAACACACGAAAGGTTCTGAAAAAATTCACAGAATTTTCCATAAACTATCACAATTTGCCAAAAAAAACCCAAAAGCACACGGAATATAACTCAGCTGACACCTGATCTTTGCCCCCACACTCGCCTTGACCGGGATTTTCCCGAGGACTTACTTCTAAACTACGCCATGATCGCCAGGTACTATCTCTTCCCTGGTTTACGTGGGACCTTTCGCCCGTAGCTGGCATGGCCTTTCAATCACAGACCTGAGTTATATTCCGTATGCTCTTATCTGACATCCACATCCGACGGCCTCCTGTTGCCGCCGCTGCAAAGCGTCAGCACATAGACCTTCGAAGCGCCCGCTTCAAGCAGCGCCTTACTGCAGGAATCACAGGTAGCACCTGTCGTATATATATCATCTATGAGTAATATATTCCTGCCTTGAATGCCATCCTCTGTACCCGATTTTACAGCAAAAGCACCTTCAAGTGCAAGGCTTCTTTGTGCAGGATTTAAACTTCTGAGCATTATTGTTGCTCTGGTTCTATAAAGAATATGCTCCGATGTCTCTGGCACGTTTTCTTCGGGAGCATCCATCACCCACCTGCTTCTCATCTGCCTTGCCATCAGTGCAGTCTGGTTATATCCCCTCTTCTTAAGCCTCTCCCTACTTACAGGAACTGGTACTATAAGGCCTATATCAAGACTCCCCAGCTCATGGCGCATCCTGTCATAGAGGATATCACCCATCTTCACTGCCAGATATCCCTTACTGTTATATTTAATATCCATCATTATCTCACGTTCGTGCAGACCATAAGTCAGACAGCTAAACCCCTTAGTGAAATAGTGACTGCGAAGCATGCAGTCGTAGCATCTATCGCCCATAAAGGTCTCCTGCAAAGCCTTCCCGCACTTACTGCAAACTCTGAGGTCGTTTATCCAGTGCATCTTCCTGATGCATCTGTCACAAAGGGAATATGGCCTTGTCCTGTCTATCAGGCTCCCGCATGAAATGCAATAGATGTTCGAAGGAAATATGGCTTCGCTGACCTCATCAATAATTCTCTTTATCCTCATGAGTTCATTATAGTTTGTAGGTTTTGCAAATCAATGAATATGTAATATAACAGTCGTTTTTTGTTTTTATTCAGCTAAAATCTTATCGCAAACCTGATCCAGATTTTCATGAACGCTTATAACGCCATGCTCCAGTAGTTCTTCCGGTGTTCCGAATCCATAGCTTACTCCTATGCACTTTATTCCAGCTTCCTGAGCGCCCATGGCATCAAATTTAGTATCTCCGATGAGAATCGTGTTTGCCTTTGAGTAATCAGGGTATTTCTCTTTAAGGATCCTGAAAGCTTCGTTAAGCACCTCTATTTTAGTATCAATCCTTCCGTCGAGTGTTGCACCGACCACTTCGTCTAATCTGTCAGCGATCCCAAACATTTTAAGCACATCAAGACACTGCGGTGTAGGTTTTGATGATGTAATTATCTGAACACAGCCAGCGTCGTGCAGCCTTGTCATCGCTTCTACAACTCCGGGGAACATCTCGCATTCGAATACTCCAATAGGGATGTAGCGCTCTCTATATCTATCGATAATCCGCATTGTTTCTTCTTCGTTAAAACCAAGGTGCTCAGGTATTGATTTTCTGAGTGGCGGCCCTATGAATTTCCTTATATTATCAATGCCTTCTTCTATCTGTACGCCAAAAGGCTCCAGTCCGTAGTTAAGGCAATTTCTTACGCCTTCCATTGTGTTACCGATGGTTCCATCTAAATCCCAGAATATGAATTTATACATTTATCTAATCTCCTTTTCTGCTGGTCCCATTATACCATAAAAAAAGACGACCCTACCGAGCCGTCGTTAACGTCTATCTTATTTAGCAACCTTGTTATAGCCCATGAGCTTCTCCATGAAAGTAAGCTTGAGGCCTTCCTTCTGAGCTGAAACGTCCCACATTCTGTTGTACACTGATCTGTTCTTATCATTAATACCGTGGCGTTCCATCTGCTTGAAGAACATCTTCTTTGACATTCCTACTCCCTGATAGTACTTAAGAAGATCGAACTGCTTAGCGTTCATGTATCTCATTAAGCAGATTCCGTAAATAATAGCGAGAACGAGTGGTACCAGGCCCAGCCATGGTGATACGAAAATTGATAATACGATTATGAGAATTACAGCAACTACTGCGATAACAATGTTGATGATTCTTGTCTTCTTAGGGTCTGGCATTGCTGGTGGCTGAAGTTCAGGCATGTGCTTTGACATGTTCTGCTGATAAGCCTTAGTTGGTCTGCTGTATAATCTCTGATTTTTTGGTAAAGTTTTTCTTGATCCCATCGTGAATTCCTTTCAATATTATTATTTTAAGTGCTCTTTTCGGAAGTAGAGCGCATTTATTCACTCTAATTACATACAAAAAACTATAACAAAATATGCTCAGTTTGTCAAACACTAGGTCTCAGGGGGACGGTGTCAAGTTGTTGTGGAGTTTTTGGTTGATAGAGCTCAACTCAAAATGTTTCCACTTAATATGCCATGGTCTGTGCCATACCTTTTCAGCAGAACCTGAGTCCCGGAATTTTCATCCATGACTGCACGCTCACCTT
>JAQXGH010000049.1 GCA_029006195.1 Bacillota bacterium | reverse complement strand
CAAAAGGTCGACCTGGATTAGTCGACCCATTGAGCTACTATCTGAGTAACATTTGATTCTATGTTGATGTAGCGCCGTATACGAGACCCGTACGTACGGTGCAATGGGAGGGCGAGAGGAAACTCTCACTCTACCCTATTTTAAGATGTTATATAATGTTAGCATATAAAAAAGGAGATACTTAATGATCGGTAAGCATAAAGATACGGATTATTATTTAATAGTAAATCCGCATTCAGGTGGAGATAAGAGTAAGCAGCAGATAGTGAAGGACTTTGAAGATGCGGCAGGTAGGTTGGGCGCCAGGTTAACTGTTTACTATACTAAGGCTAAAGGTGACGCCATAGATTATATACGTAGAGTATGTAAGGATAGCACTGATAATAAAACCTTACGCTTTTATGGTATTGGTGGCGATGGCACTGTTAATGAGCTTGTTAACGGTGCATATGGATTTGCCGATGTGGAAATTGGCATTATTCCGGCTGGCACAGGCAATGACTTTATCAGAAATTTCGGAAGCAGAGATTTATTCCTAAACGCTGAAGCTCAAATAGCAGGGCAAAGCAGGCCGTGCGATCTGATAAAGTATTCTGCTCAGCTTGGTGACAAAAGGGAAGATGGCCTTTGCGCTAACATGTTCAATATAGGGCTTGATTGCAATATTGTGATTACTACAGAGAAGGTCAAAAATGTACCTTTTATTGGAGGGTCTCTGGCTTATCTCATAGCTGTTGCAATAAACATTATAAAAAAGGCTGGTGTTAATGTTAGAATAGAGTATGAGGATGGGCAGGTGGCAGATGGCAGCATTTTGCTTGTATCCATTGCTAACGGCTGTTTCTGCGGCGGAGGAATAAAGGGGCTTCCTTTAAGTAAAACAGATGACGGGCTCTTTGATATCAGCAAGATAAATGACGTTTCAAGACTTGATTTTATAAGGCTTTTCCCACTTTACAAGAAAGGTACACACCTTGATAATAAGCTTATAAAGAATAAAAACATATTAACATATAAACAGGGTGAAAGACTAAAGGTAACAACAAATGGCCAGGCTTTTGGGCTTTGTGTAGACGGCCAGGTTACTACTTGTGAAAGTATTTCGTTCAATATGATTCCAAAAGCCATTAATTTCATTATTCCATAAGGAGAGAGATATGAGTAATTCTAACGGTAAATGTGCTGGTTGCGGTAAGGATCTCAGCTTTAATAAGTATAATATTCTGCTGGATCTTATAAGCATTAAATTATTTATGAGTAATATAGATTATCGCAGAGAAATCGATGGAGAAATGTATTGCAGGAAATGCAGCGAGAAGCTGATAAGGAAGAAGTTATGACAAAATCTACATTAAAGCCGCTTCTGGCAATTATATCGACTAATTTTTTATGGGGACTGGATTTCATTGTAATTGATTATATGATGGATTACGTTTCGGCTCCCATTTTTACACTTGTTAGAATCATCGTAAGTCTATTAATACTCCTGCCTATGGTCTTCATAACAAAGAAGGGACTTCATATAGATAGGGCAGACATCCCTAAATTCCTGGCGGCAGGAATTACCGGCATGTCACTCTATTTCACAGTAGAGCATGCTGGTACAGGACTTACATCGGCATCTTTTTCGGCTCTCATTATGGCAACTGTGCCTGTATTCGGAATAATTGGAGATAAGATTTTCTTTGGTAACAAGATAACTCCGTTCAAGATCATCTTCATTATCATTTCAATAGCAGGTGTATATTTACTGGTTTCAGGTGAACCTATGGGAATCAGCGTTCTCGGATTTATCGCGATGGTTGCGGCAGCAATTCTTTGGACAGCATACCTTGTTCTAGCTAAGCCTATATCAGAAAAGTACGATCTGGCAACGCTGCTCTGTGGATTAATGCTTTCGGCTTTAGCATTCCAGATTCCAGTTGCTGTTATCAGTCAGACGGTAGCACCAGCTCATATTGAAATAACTCCGACTGGAATTATAGTCACTGTATTATCCGCGATTGTTTGCATAACAATAGGAGACGTGCTGGATATGTATGCCGTTGCAGGATTATCTACAACTGTCGTTTCTGCTTTCGAAAACGTTCTTCCTGTTACAACTGTAATATTCTCATTCATAATATTCGGAGCTATGCTTACTGGTATGCAGATAATTGGAGGTATTTTGATCCTGGCATCGGTTACAGCCATAACCCTGACGGATAATAAAAAATAGAAAGTTTCAAATTTTCTGAAAACATATTGACATTAGCAAATCTTGGTGCTAATATAATGACAAGAAGTAACAGATCATATCAAATTCTCGGAGGTGGTACCCAAGTACACTTAGATGAATTATTGCATTTCGAAAACGTGAGTGAGTAGAGAAAGGGAGGTTAAGATATGATTTTGAAAGAACCAAGATAATAGCCCGTTTGGTAGTTGATACTGAACGGGCTGTTTTTTTTATTTCACAAATTCTTCATATTACTGCCACTATACTCACAAGTAGTGATACTATAATGCAATTGTTGATAAGGAAAAAGAGAAATCAAATAACATTTTTTTTTCATAATGCTACTACCGGTGGTATGGTAGTAAACCTTCTCCAAAATAAAAATAATGACGACATTGCTGTAAGAGGATGAGCTAAAGGGGCTCATCCTTTTACCTTTTTTGATTTGGATGTGTTAGAATTAAGGCATATTTGGATACGAAAACGGGGTGCTGGGATGCCTCTCATCGGCTCTTATAGCCTTTTCAAGGCAAAGTAAAAAAATCTTATTGCCTAATAATAATAGAGCGGTTATTATTTACCCAAGAGCAAGCAATATGAATTATTAAGAGGTTTTAAAATGAATTTTTTTGAAGTTGTAAACAATAGACATTCTTACAGAGATACTTATGCTGATAAGCCAGTTCCAGAAGAAGATATCCGTAAAATCTTAGAAGCAGCCATCAAGGCTCCATCAGGATGGAATCTGCAGAGTACTAGATTTGTTGTTATTAATGATCCTGGGAAAATCGCAGCGGTAAACGAAGTTCTCCCAATGGATGCGGTAAAGAGCGCTAAGGCTCTAATCGTTATGGTTACTAAAGCTATTGACGCAGATGGCCTTTGCTTCGAAGTTGAGGATTACGGAATTGCATGTGCATATGTAATGCTGGCAACAACAGCTTTAGGATATGCTACTGTATGTCTGGATGGTGATGTTCAGGAAAATGATAATAGAGCTAAGCTGGCAAAGATTATCGAAACACCAGACGATGTTACTGTTAGAGCGGTATTCCCGATCGGTGTTCCTGCTAGTGAAATGGCAGCAGCTCCCAGAATGGCATATGAAGAAAGAGTATCATATAACAAGTACTAATTATCAAAAAAGACGCCTTACGGGTAAAATCGTAAGGCGTTTTAGCAGCTTTAGCTTTAGTAACACTTACTTCTTCTATGACTTGTCAGGCGGGCATATGTTAAGAAGTATTTAACTGACAGAACTGCGATAGCCATTATAAGTATTAAAATGGCTAGAATAATAATCATTGTTTTCTTTTCACTTCTATTTTAGAGCTTTAAGCTGAACTCTTCCGGATACATCTGTTTTTCTATATAGATTCTGCAGATGTTTCTTTAGTGTGTATGGGCTAATGCAGAGTTCGGCTGAAATGGCTTCATTATCATATCCTATAAAAATCAGCTTAAGAATTTCGGCTTCTCTTGATGTCAGGTCGTACTGGGCGATATATGGATCCATATTCTCTGAATCTACAGACTGCGAAGCATCATTTCTTGCTGCAAACCTGGCATTGAGATGGTCACTAAGGAGCCTCAAAATAGACACTTCCTCATTTGTGAAGTCCCCCTGTGCTTTTGTTCTATATAAAGACATGATACCCATCATTTTTCGTCCGTCTGTGATCGTTATATCAACAGAATAGTGAAGGCCGAAAGGGGCCAGGCAAGCCTGATAGTATTCAGATTTCACGCGCTCTTCATCAGGCATAAGCTCAGTGTCCTTAAATACCATGGATTGCGTCTTATGCAAAACCCATAAGCTTCCGTCTTTTTGCTGAATGTTAATATATCTTTCTTCAAGTTCAAGATAGTTATCAGGAACAACGGTAGGGTCACTAAAAATAGTTTCCTGTTCATCATAATTCATGATGATGCTGGCGCATACACAAGGAATCAGTGTTCTGAGTGATGATAGCACAGCTTTCTTCATGTAATTAAAATCTTTAGTGTTATATATCTGATAAATAACGCTGTTTAAGTTAAGTACTGTATTGTAATCCATATTATTCTCCTTGTTTGTAATTATTATACCATAAATGGGGGTAAAAAGAGGTATAAAATGAGTATAAATTATCCATATTACTACCTAAATAATCCTAAATGACTACAGTAGGAGAATTGTCCGTGTGTAGGCTTTGCATTAATATAAAGCCATAAAGAGCAAATGAGTAACAATTCAAAAAAGAATTGTGAAGATAACCAAAGATTAATACGGAGGTATGTTATGAAATTATTGATCATCGGAGCAGGCGGAGTAGGTACATCAGCAGCAAAGATTATTGAAAGAGCAGGAGCTGAAGGTGACTGGGCTGAAAAGGTAGTTGTATCAGACTATGACAAGTCACGTGCAGAAACTGTAGCAAATGAAATCTGCGGTGGCGGCAAGTTCGTAGCTGAAGAGATCAATGCTATGGACGCTGAAAGCATCAAGGCAGTAATCAAGAAGCACGATATCGACTTCACATTAAATGCATGTGACCCTAGAATGAACTATTGCATTTTCGATGCTTGTCTGGAAGCAGGAAGCGGTTATATGGACTGCGCAATGACACTGGCTAAGAACCATCCTGAAAAGCCATATGAAATGGTTGGCAGCCTTCAGGGTGAATATCAGTTCGCAAGTAGCGACAAGTGGAAAGAAGCTGGCAAGATGGCAGTAGTTGGCTCAGGTGTTGAACCTGGCATGGCTAACGTATTCGCTAAGTATGCAGCTAAGCATCTATTTGACAAGATTGATGAAGTAAACGTAAGAGATGGAGATAACTACGGAAATACTGATTCAGACTTCGGTTTCTCAGTATGGACAACAATCGATGAATGTCTGCAGCCACCAGTAATTTACGAAAAGGAAAGAGGTTGGTTCACTACAGAAAACTTCTCAGAACCTGAAATATTCAACTTCCCATGCGGTATCGGCGATGTAGAAGTAGTTAACGTAGAACACGAAGAAGTTGCAATGATTCCTAGAGAAATCGACTGTAACAGAGTTACTTTCAAGTATGGTGTTCCTGCTGAATTCAGAAAGAAGCTCCTCACTCTTAAGGAATATGGCCTTTCAGATAAGGAAGGTACAATTAAGGTTGGCGATGCTGAAATCACTCCTAGAGATTTCGTATGTAAGGTTATCCCTTCACCAGTAGCATCTACACTGCAGATGACAGGTAAGGGTTGCGCAGGTACTTGGGTAACTGGCTGGAAGGATGGCAAGTACAGATCAGTATATCTGTATCAGGTCGCAGATAACCAGGAATGTATCGCTAAGTATACAACTAACTCAGTAGTAGCACAGACTGCAGTTGGTCCTGTAATCATGATGGAACTCATCGCTAAGGGCATTTGGAATGAACCAGGTACATTTGGCCCAGATCACTTCGATCCAGATCCATTCGTAGAAAGACTTGCAGCTTATGAATTCCCTGCAGGTATCAGAGAAATGGATTCAGAATATGCTGATATGATCAACGAACAGGCTATGCTGAACCAGCTCAAGTAAATCGGATTCAAAAATAGATTCAAAAATAAGCGAGTAATAAATAATAAGGCATAATTTATAAAGCCCGCATTGTTTTGTTAAACAATGCGGGCCTCCCTTTACTCTTTTTCATTGAATGTAAGGGTATGTTTCGTGTATCATTAGATATATTATTAATTTGTGTTCATGGAGGTGATTTGATGCTTTCTAGTTCATTGTTCATTACATATACATTAATGTGTTTTGCTGGATTACAAGCAATCACCCTCGTAATTGTAATAATTAAACGAAATGATATGAAAGATAAGAAACTGATAAGGGCGACTGGAGCCTTTGTAGCAGTTTCTATTATTCTGGGGCTATATTACTATATTACATTTTACAGGGAATCGGTTTTGGGATTATTTGCTGCAGGTCCATTCCTTAGGGCGCTTGACTCTGTCAGCTTTTATGCCATGGGCTTTTGCTGGGTAAGGCTTATTGATGCCATTACTGCATCAAATAGCAGATCGTTCATAGTACTAAGGAGAATAACAAATGTGACTTTCATCGTACTGATGATATGTTCTGCAATAATATATGTTTGTCTTTTGGATGAATTCTATTCAACTGAAGTGTATTGGCAGCAGGTCATTGCTATTATATCAGAAGCAGTACTTGGCACAGCTGTTTTCGTATTCACCTGCATATATGTGGTACTGGCATTCAGGGAGCTCAATGACAGATATACGAGAACTTATATTACTCTCGTTAGTATAGGTATATGTTTTAATACAATATGGAATAATACAGTAGTAGTTTTAGTATTCATTGAGGCTATTGACGTTAATAATATTTTCTGCTCACAGCTTTATGCTGTGACGTCCATATTGCTTCTAATAATCAATCTACTTACACTCATTTATGTTTACAAAAAGGACTTTACGCCGCTCTATTTCACAAACACAAAGATCGAAAGCGAAAGGCTTACAGAAGAACAGGCTCTCAATGAAGCGGCCGCAGAACATAGACTGACAGAAAGAGAACGTGAAGTAATGATCGAAGCATACTATGGAAGGACTAATCCAGAAATCGCAGATAAACTCTGCATATCCAAGTACACAGTAAAGAGGCATATGCATAACATCTTCGAGAAAATGGACGTTGCAACAAGGATGGAACTTATCCATGTTGTGAAGAGTAAGATGGGTTAGGCAGGGTACCAAATAGGGTGTATGACCCAGGTGGACCATATAAATGGTCCGCTCTTTTTTTCATTTTATTTGGTACCTAAGGGCAGTTGTCTGACAATTCTGACAAGGCTATCATAAGGTCACAAAGCAATACTTATATTTCATTATTTATTATTAATGAGGAGATGTTAATCATGACAGAAAAAACTAAGAAAAAGATACCTGTAATGGGTGTGGCCATGATGGTATGCGTAACTGTTGCAGGTGGGGGATTTGGTATAGAAGAAATCGTAAGTTCTGTTGGACTTGGTGCAACAATGATAACATTTTGTGCTATTCCATTCTTCTGGTCACTTCCATTCGCACTTTCATCAGCTGAATTATCATCAGCTTTTCCTGAAGACGGTGGTATGTATCTCTGGGCTAGACAAGGAATTGGTGAAAAAGCTGGTTTTGCCAGTGGATGGGCATACACAATTGCAGGGTTCTTTGAACCATGTACATTCGCAGTTTTAACAGCAACTTACCTTAAGACAATGGTCGGTCAGGTAATAGAGGTTTCACCTTTTGTATTCTGGCTGATCTGTGCAATACTTATCGTAGTATTCGCATTTATCAACATTTTAGGTATTGAAGTAATAAGTAATATGGCAACTGTTGTTTCATTCCTTTGCTTCATTCCATTCATTATTTTAGCAGTTTGTGCATTTATGCACTTAGAAGATCCGGTAAGCATGGTAACTCCACTTAAGCCTGCTGATACTTCACTTCTGCAGGCTGCAGGAAACGGACTTCTTATAGGTATATGGTTTAACCAGGGTTATGAAACAATATCATGTGCTTCTGGCGATATTGAAAATGGCGAAAGAATAGTTCCTAAAGGAATCATCATTTCAATTCCTATCATTGCACTTATGTATATGCTGTGGGTAGTACCAGCAGCAGGCGCAATCAACGAAATGATGCCAGGCAGCTGGGAATTATGGGGAACTGATGAAGGTACGATCACCTTCGTAGAAGCTTGTGACATTCTCTGCGGTGCACCTCTTAAGTGGGCTATGGTAGCAGCTGGTTCACTGGCTTCAATGATGATACTCTGCGAATACATTATGGCATACGCTCACATGATGTCTTCTTTCAGTAAGAGAGGTTCATTCTTCGAAATCTTCTCAAGAGAAAGCAAGAAGTATGGTACCCCTGTAGCAGCTATCATAATCATTTCAACTGTAAGTATTCTCTTATCACTCTGGGCTGCATATTCAGATGGTGAAGACAGTCCATTCCTGGTACTGGTTGAAGTTGCAACTGCCATTTATGCTATTCCATGCTGTCTCACATTCATAGCTAATATGAAGATGAGAATCAAGGAACCCGATAAGAAACTGGCATATAAGGTGGGTCTGCCAAATAAGCTTTATGTAGCTTGGCTGTGTGTACCTATTCTACTCTACATATACAGTATTGTTTCAGACCTGGCTATTTCAGGAATAGGAGTTCTTCTGGGACTTACAGCA
>JAQXGH010000048.1 GCA_029006195.1 Bacillota bacterium | reverse complement strand
ATTGATTGACAGCTGAAAAATGTTAGACGAGAAATGATTTAGAAAGCAAAAACAACAAACGCAGCTCCTACATAATATGTATCGGCTGCGTATTTTAGTCTCTAGAGTACTAGTTTTTTAGTAAAACGACGGAAGTCAGGTTCTATCACAAATAGTCCCATTATAGGAAATTTTTGTTAATGCTTTTGCTCTTTTTATACTAATGAGTTATTATGTATTGGGGTACAATTTGTAAGGAGGACAAAATGAAAAACGCTAGATTTATAGGATTTGCGTGCATCATAATTACAACGATTTGCTATGGTCTTATCCCCGCATTTTCGTTTATGGCATACGGCGCCGGTGCACAGACAGAAACACTTCTTTTTGATAAATTTTTCTATGCAGCTATTCTTATGTGGGCTGTTATTATTTTCAAAAAAATCGATTTCAGAATACCTCGAGAAGCCTGGAAACCTATGGCGGCCGTTCTTGTCGCATACATAGGCATTGCCACATTCCTCTATATGTCATTTGATTACATCAGCGGATCTCTAGCAACTATCATTTCATTCATGTATCCAGCTTTTGTTGTAGCATTTGAAATGGTAACAGGCAAGGAGAAAGTCAGCATCAAGAGAATAACGGCCGTAGTCATTTCCATGGTAGGAATGTGCCTCATAGTGTGGGGGCCTGACATGAAGCTTCAGGTATTAGGTGTAATTTTCGCTTTGCTTTGTGCAGTTTCATACACAGTATATGCCCTGGCACTGGGCTCGCCTTCGCTAAAAGGTGTTCACCCTCTAGTTACACCTGCCTACGTTTTAGGTGTATCTGCAGTATTCAACTTCTTCAGATGCATTATTAGCGGTAAGCCGCTTTTCACAGATACTCCTGCACAGCTTATGTATATTTTACTTCTGGCAGTTATCTGCGCATTTGTTGCAATTCTCTGCTACTGTGTTGGCGTCAGACTTATCGGCTCCAGCAACGCAGCGATTATCAATACATTCGAACCGGCATGCGCCTGCGTATTCAGCTACTTCCTTGTTGGAGATGCAATTACATTATCAATGATTGGCGGCGGCGTGCTCATCATCTTAGCTGTTCTATTAACGGCTCTTCCAGACAGGAGACAAAATGGATAAAATCAATCAGTTACTTTGTGAAGTTATGACCCCTGGAGCTCCAGAGGGAAACAGACTAGTTAAAGCAGTATTTGCAGACAAGCGAAAGAAATCACAGGAACACAAGAAGGTTACGCTTCGTCCTGTAACCATTAAAGGCGAATACATGTATCAGGCCGAGTTTCATTTTGACAAGAAGGTAACTCACCAGAATATTCCCTATTACGAGGTTATAGACTTTGCGAATGAGCTCATGGCTAAAAGCTTCAAACAAGTTAACCTTCTCACTGAAACTCAGGACATTCAGATTTTGGCTTCAAAACCAGAAAAACCTAGAATCACAAGAAGAGATGCCGTTCATAAGGCAGGAAGTCTGGAGCACAACAGGCAGAAACAGTATATTATCGATGATGGCAAGCCGGTTGATTTCCTGATTGAGCTTGGCGTAATGTCACCTGAAGGCAAGGTTCATCAGAAACACTACAGCAAGTTTAGACAGATAAACCGTTTCCTTGAAATAGCAGAAGACTCATTCGAATACCTGCCAAAGGAAGGTACTCTGAGAATCATAGATTTTGGATGCGGCAAAAGCTATCTGACATTCGCACTCTATTATTATCTTAAGCTTGTCAGAAATAGAAACGTTGAGATAATCGGTCTTGACCTTAAGCAGGACGTTATTGAATTCTGTAACAGCGTTGCCAAAAAACTGGGATACGATGAGTTAAAATTCCTGACTGGCGATATCGCTGATTACGAAAGCGACGGCGCAGATATGGTGGTTACTCTACATGCCTGTGATACAGCTACCGACTATGCACTGATCAACGCTGTTGGCTGGAACAGCCGCGTAATTCTTTCTGTTCCTTGCTGTCAGCATGAGATGTTCTCTCAGATACACGAACCTGTCCACGATCCTATGTTTAAGCACGGTATCATTAAGGACAAGTTCAATGAACTTCTGACAGATTCACTTAGGGGCCTCAAGCTTGAAGCCTGTGGCTACAGCGTTAACATGATAGAGTTTACTACACTTGAGCACACAGCTAAGAACATCATGATCAAGGCCGTTAAAACAGCTGGTGGCAAGCGTCAGCCTGATGCAGCCGGCAAACTTATCAAAACACCAGCAATGAAAAAAGCCTCAGAAGAATACGAGGCTCTTAAGAAATTCTATGGTGTTTCACCAACTATCGATAAGCTGGAAATTTAATAGCATTAAAGATCTCTGGCGATCTTCCAGTTTATAGGTTCCTGACCATTCGCAATGAGGAACTCATTAGCTTTAGAGAAATAGTTACCGCCCCAGAATCCATTATAAGCACTAAGGGGGCTCGGATGAGCTCCTTTTATTATGCAGTGCTTAGGGTTTGTTATCAGCTTTTCCTTTGTCTTGGCATTTCCTCCCCAGAGGATGAATACCATAGGCTTTTCTCTCTGATTCAAAACCTCTATAACCTTATCAGTGAATATTTCCCAGCCCTTATTTTTATGTGAATTTGCTTCGTGCGCTCTAACTGTAAGCACGGTGTTAAGAAGAAGTACTCCGCTCTTAGCCCAGCCTGTAAGATCTCCATCTTTCGGCGGCTCTATGCCAAGATCAGATTTCATTTCTTTATAGATATTCACAAGTGAAGGCGGGATTTTAATACCCTTTTGAACTGAAAAGCAAAGTCCATGAGCCTGACCTGGTTCATGATAAGGATCCTGTCCCAATATTACGATTTTGACGTCATTATATGGAGTCAGTTTCATTGCATTGAATATATTTGACATCTCAGGATAAACTTCATGTTTAGAGTATTCATCCTTAAGAAATTCTCTCAGTTTAAGGTAGTATTCTTTTTCAAACTCTTCGCCAAGGACTTCATCCCATCCGTTTCCAATTTGAACCATTATGATTCCCCTCTCTATTGTTTTTTGATATAATACCCCTATGAAACAGGCATATTTATCTAAACTTGCGGGATTACCGCTAAAGACATTATTACAACTAGAAGGCTATAAAGTCAACCTAGTAAATGAATATGGACAGCTAAGTGAATATAGAGGTCCTGCTGATTACCTGGACCCAATAAAGCCCATAGAATCAGAAGGCACTATCCATGTTGACCATAGAATAGCCACACATGCTGACCTCTACATGTGTCAGCTCGGACTTTGGAATGATGCAGGACTCTTCTTTGGAGATCCCGAAAAACTTTCTCCAGATTATCCTGGCGATGTACTCTATAATGCAGTCTGCACCAGAGATTATTATATACATCTGGTGCCAGGTACAGATGAGGACCTTGTAGGCGCTATGATGACCTGGCGTAAGCTCATGGCAGCAACAGATAAAACCGAAGGGACTAAGAAATCAAGAAATAATGATGATGAGCACCTTAAAATCGTAGGTGTAAGCCAGGGCTACACAAGATGCACTTGCCTTCCTGTTGATGACAATTCATTTATTACATCTGATGATGGTCTCGCTAAAATCCTTGAAAACCAGGGTGCTAATGTCCTTAAAATAAGCACTGGCCATATCAAGCTTGAAGGTTTTGATTACGGATTTATAGGAGGCTGCGCAGGACATATATATGTGCATAATAATGATGCAGGCCCTGGAACTCCTACCCTGCAGCGCGCCATAGTATTTAATGGAGACCTGTCAAAGCACCCGGATTTCTGGGCTATCACAGACTTCATTCAGAGCAGAAATATTCACCCAGTATACTTTAACAGCTATCCTCTCGAGGATATAGGAAGTATCTTAGCTACACATCTATAAAAAATAATGCTTGGTAAAATGAATATCGTTATGAAAAAGCATGCAATTATTCCGGTCTTCATACCGCATCGAGGCTGTCCCAATGACTGTGTTTTCTGTAACCAGAAGGCCATCACAGCCAGACAGGCCGATGTGACACCTGAAGATGTGAAAAATTTAATAGAATCCTATCTCCCAACTCTGACAGGCAGGGGAATCGAGACTATAGAGGTTGCTTTTTTTGGTGGAAGCTTTACCGGTATCCCCATGGAGGACCAGTCAGCCTTCCTGGCAGTAGCTAAGGAATATAAGGATAAAGGTCTCATTGACAAAATACATATGTCGACAAGGCCCGATTACATTAACAGGGAGATTCTTGATAACCTTAAGAAATACGACGCCGATGTTATCGAGCTTGGGGTTCAGTCCTTCGATCCTGATGTAATCAAGGCTTCGGAGCGAGGTCACACTGTAGAGGATGTATATAAGGCATGTGACCTTATCCATGAGTACGGGTTTGAACTAGGCATTCAGCTAATGATAGGTCTTCCTGTAGATAGTCTTGAGAAATGCATTTTTTCAGCTAAGGAAGCTGTACGAATGAAACCATCTATCGCCCGCCTCTATCCAACAATAGTGCTAAATGACACTAAGCTTTTAGAAATGTACCTGGCAGGTACATATCACGCACTTACAAGCGATGAAGCGGTCCTTATGACCAAGGAGATGTATAAGATTTTATAGGATGCAGGCATAAATATAATCAGGGTCGGCCTTAAGAGCACCGATCTTATAAACGAAGGCGGATTGATCCAGGGAAATACATATCACCCTGCTTTCAGGCAGCTTGTAGAGGGTGAAATCGCTAAGGAGAAGATGGAGGCTTTGCTAGCAGACCAGCTTAATAGCAGGCAAATCAAGTATGTCAATTTCTTCAGTAACGGTGTTTCTTTCTCTAACATGATAGGAAACAGTCGCTGCAATAGAATCTATTTCGAACAAAAGTATCCTGATCTTAAATTTGTTTTTAAGAGAGACGATAGCCTTTGCGATATGACATTTGCTATAGAAACAAATTAAAACTGCGAAACGCTCATACTGTGCATTTCGCAGTTTTTGTATATTAGTCTAAATTCCTCACAAATTTTATTATTCTATCGTGTTCCTTCCTGATATTTTCCAGCATTCCTGATACGTCTTTGTCGGGTTTACCGTGCCTCAGTTCTTCACAAAGCTCACTGGATACTTCAAAAAGCTTATCCAGCCCGAGATTGGCCGCTACACCCTTGAGGCTATGAACATTCTTAAAGGCACTCTCATAATCATCTTCATTTAAGGCAGTCTCTATTGGCTGATAATAATTACTGACGGCAAACTTTTTAATGAACTTCTCTATAAATGAATCATCTACCAACCAGCCTAGTACTTTATCATAATCAGCGCCTATCAATTCATAGCATTCTCTTACTGTCATATCAAGTCTCCTCTCCTTTTAGTTAGGAAGTTACTGATATTTTACAGCATATCGATAAGATTTACCATTTCAATTGCAGAAAGTGCACAATCATAACCCTTATTTCCAGCCTTGCTTCCTGCTCTAGCGATAGCCTGCTCGATGTTTTCTGTTGTGATAATGCCGAACATTACAGGAATTCCTGTCTGCAGCTGAACCTGAGCAATGCCCTTAGCAGCTTCGTTGCAAACCAGATCATAGTGTGAAGTATCTCCACGGATAACAGCGCCACAGCAGATTACTGCATCATACTTGCCTGATGCTGCCATCTTCTGAGCCATAAGCG
Source organism: Bacillota bacterium (assembly GCA_029006195.1). Taxonomy (GTDB): domain Bacteria; phylum Bacillota; class Clostridia; order Peptostreptococcales; family Anaerovoracaceae; genus Lentihominibacter. The sequence goes on along the minus strand of JAQXGH010000048.1, from coordinate 179,440 downwards.
GAATTTCGAATGCGCCTGGAACCCATGCAACTGAGATATTAGCTTCATCAACGCCATGTCTTACCAGACCATCGATAGCACCGCCAACGAGCTTGTTAACGATGATTTCGTTAAAACGAGCACCGATGATACCAACCTTCATACCTTCTTTAGCTACAACTTTACCTTCGATCTTTGTATAGTTATTCATCTTTATTCCTCCTGAATAATAATTTATTTTATTAGCTTCATTAATCTACATCAATTTCATTGAAGATGTGACCCATCTTTGATTTCTTCACCTTGAGGTAGAACTTGTCGTGTTCCTGTGGAGTTACTTCGATAGGAACTCTTTCTTCGATGCTGAGGCCGAAACCTGACAGTCCGTAAATCTTATCAGGGTTGTTTGTGAGAAGTCTGAGTGACTTAACACCAAGGTCTGACAGAATCTGAGCACCTACCCAGTATTCTCTAAGGTCAGGTTCAAATCCAAGCTTCAGGTTAGCTTCTACTGTATCAAAGCCCTGTTCCTGGAGCTGATAAGCCTTAAGCTTATTGATGAGACCAATACCTCTACCTTCCTGACGCATATAAAGTAAAATACCTCTGCCTTCTTTTTCAATCTGCTGCATTGCTCTAACCAGCTGATCGCCACAGTCGCAACGCTGTGAACCAAACACATCTCCTGTGAGGCATTCTGAGTGGACTCTGCAGAGAACCTTTTCGCCATCACCGATATCGCCCTTAACCAGTGCAACATGGTGTTCGCCAGTAATATCGTTTACATATCCGCATGCTCTGAAATCACCGTACTTAGTAGGGAGATGAACGTCAGCTTCCTTTACAACGTGCTTTTCATGTTCTCTGAGGTAATTCTGAAGCTCCTTGATAGTGATGAACTTGAGACCGAACTTATCAGCCATTTCCCAAAGTTCAGGAGTTCTCATCATAGTTCCGTCTTCTCTCATGATTTCGCAGCAAACACCGCATTCCTTAAGGCCAGCAATTCTCATGAGGTCAACAGTTGCTTCAGTGTGACCGTTTCTTACGAGTACGCCGCCCTTTCTGGCAACCAGTGGGAATACATGACCAGGTCTTCTAAGGTCTGCTGGCTGAGTGTCTTCTTCTGTACACTTGATCATTGTGAATGAACGTTCAGCAGCTGAAATACCTGTTGTTGTTTCAACGTGGTCAATAGATACTGTGAATGCTGTGCTGTGGTTATCTGTATTTTCATCAACCATCTGCGGCAGACCTAGCTTCTTAGCCAGTGCAGCACTCATTGGTGTGCAGATGAGGCCCTTAGCATGTGTTGCCATAAAGTTGATATTTGCCTGTGTTGCGAATTCGCCGGCACAGATCATATCACCTTCATTTTCTCTATCAGGGTCATCTGTGCAGAGGATTATTTTACCGTTTCTTAAATCCTCAATAGCTTCTTCAATAGTATTGTACTTTCTTTCTGACATTTTTAATGTCCCCTTTCTAATATATTAAAATCCGTTTTCCATCAGGAATTCCATTGTAATGTTGCTGCCTGCTGCCATTCCCGAATTCTCTGCATTTGAGCTAAGACCCAAAAGCTTCTCAACGTATTTGCCAATAACATCTGTTTCGAGATTTACTGAATCTCCTGGATTTTTATCCAGCAATATCGTTTCTTCCCCAGTGTGAGGAATAACTGAAACCTGAAAGTAGTTTTCGCCAACATCTGCTACTGTAAGGCTGATGCCGTCGATGCAAATCGAGCCTTTAAGCACTACCAGTCTCATAATGTCCTTCGGTGCATTTATCTTTACCCAAATTGCGTTTTCTTCTCTTATCATTGACTCGATGATTCCAGTTCCATCGATGTGTCCTGATACTATGTGACCTCCGAACCTGCCATTTGCCGCCATAGCTCTTTCCAAGTTAACATCGCTTCCGGCCTTACACTGTCCAAGGCTTGATCGTCTCATGGTCTCAGCCATAACGTCTGCAGTAAATCCATCAGGCTGAAGTGAAGTTACTGTTAGGCAGATTCCATTAACAGCGATACTGTCACCGATTATTGTGCCTTCCAGAACCTTTGATGCCTTGATCGCGATCTTGCCGGAAGTTCCAGTCACGTTTATGTATTTGATTTTTCCCTTTTCTTCTACGATTCCTGTGAACATTTATTTTCCTTTACTTCGCTATATAATTTATGAGAATGTCTTCTCCTATGTTCTTAATTGATTTGCATTCCAGCATCAGAGCCTGACTCGGAAGTTCTACTCCGAAACCTTCAACCGGACTCTTGCTGTCTCCTCCGCCAAAAATCTTTGGTGCTATGAATACATTTATTTCGTTAACAAGGCCAGCTTCCATTATGCTGTAGTTAAGTGTGCCGCCACCTTCCACCAGGATGCTGTCTATTCCCTTCTCTCCGAGGATTTCCATAAGCCTTTTGATATCTATATGTCCCTGACTATCCGGACACTCTATAAGCTCAAGTTTGGCTTCCTCAAGGGCTTTTATTCTATCTTCTGTAGCCTTTGCAAAAGCTACAATCGTTCTATATTCGCCCGCTGTCTTCACTATATTGCTATCAAGAGGAATTCTAAGGTTGCTGTCGCAAATTATCCTTACAGGGCTTTTCAGGCCTTCAATTCTGACATTCAGCATTGGGTCATCCGCAAGCACTGTGCCGATTCCAGCCATGAGACCCATATATCTGTGTCTCATTTCATGAACAAGTTTTCGGGACTCTTCTCCAGTGATCCATTTTGATGCGCCTGTTCTTGTGGCGATCTTGCCATCAGCTGTCATGGCATATTTCATTACTACATAAGGTGTTTTTGTTGTTATGTAGTGGAAGAATACCGGATTGAGCGCATCACATTCATCTCTTAAGAAGTCTTCTACGACTTCAATACCTGCAGCTCTCAGTATTCTAGCGCCCTTACCTGCAACAAGTGGATTCGGATCTCTGGAACCGATCACTACCTTAGCGATCTTGTTCTCAATAATTGCCTCTGTACACGGCGGAGTCTTTCCCCAGTGACAGCAAGGCTCAAGTGTTACATAAATTGTTGCGCCTTCTGCTGATTCTGTGAGGTTTTTGATTGCATTTCGCTCAGCATGGAGCTGTCCACACATTTCATGGTATCCCTCACCGATCACTCTGCCATCTTTAACGATTACTGCACCCACCATAGGATTAGGGTTTGTAAAACCTGCAGCCTTAGCTGCAAGCTCGATGGCTCTTCTCATATATTTCTTATCGATATCATTCATTTCGTTCACTCTTTCCCAAAACAAACAAAACCCTAAGGGCAAATCCTCAGGGTTTAAAATCAATTTCAACACGAGCAATAAACAAACCATCTCTGTAGCCAAAAAACAACGACAAAAAAGTTAAGCTCGTAACATTTATCTTCTCCCATCCAGACTTTACTGTCGGCTCTGGAATCTCACCAGATCAGCTTTCGCTCGCGGGCTTTACCGCCGGTCAGGAATTTCACCTTGCCCTGAAGATTATTTATTTACTTGTCGTACATTTGTACTATAGCACAGTAAAGCGTATGCGTCAACACTAACTGCATCTTACTATAATAGATAAAAAAAGAGTGTCCCAAAGAACACTCTTTTGTTTACGATCTGTAATCTGTCGTTTTAGTTGCGATTTACTTGAATTCAACAACTGCGCCAACTTCTTCCAGAGCAGCCTTGATAGCGTCTGCTTCTGCCTTGTCAACGTCTTCCTTGATGTTTGAAGGAGCTCCATCAACAACTGCCTTAGCTTCCTTAAGACCAAGACCTGTTAATTCTCTTACAGCCTTGATAACCTTAATCTTTTCTGAACCAACTTCCTTCAGAACTACTGTGAATTCAGTCTGTTCTTCTTCAGCTGCTGCTGGGCCAGCTGCTACTACTGCAACACCTGCAGCTGCGCTTACGCCAAATTCTTCTTCACAAGCCTTAACGAGTTCGTTTAATTCTAAAACTGACATTGCCTTTATAGCTTCAATGATCTGATCCTTATTCATTTTATTTCTCCTTTTTAATATTTTCGTTTTAACAGCACGAATTGCGTGCGAATGAAATTTCGTATTATTTTAATTTAATATTAAGCTTCTTCCTTTTCAGCAATCTGCTTAACAACTCTAGCGAAGTTAGCAATAGGTGACTGGATGCTGCCCATGAACTTTGAAATGAGTACATCTCTTGATGGGATAGCTGCGATCTGTTCGATTTCATCCTTGTTATAAACAGCGCCTTCTACAACACCGCCCTTGAATGCCATCTTCTTGTATTCCTTAATTGAGTCATTCAGAACTCTAGCAGGTGCAGTTGCATCATCATATGAGAATGCCAGTGCACTTGGTCCTTCCAGAACTTCTGCCAGTGCAGCATATTCAGTTCCTTCGATAGCTCTCTTAACGAGAGTGTTCTTGTAAACTGTGTAATCTACGTTTGCTTCACGGAGATTCTTTCTCATAGCGTCAGCCTGAGCTACAGTGATTCCCATGTAGTCGATTACTACTGCTGATTCAGCTCTTTCGAACTTGTCCTTAATTTCATCAATTATAACCTGCTTTTCAACAAAAGCTTTCTTAATGTCTGCCATTATTTGCGTATTCTCCTTTCATAGATTTTTGGATACGCTGTAAATAAGCCTCGTATCCGTGTGGACCCGAGGCATGTATATTTTACATTGTACCTCGGTGGGAAATTAAGAAGCCGTAAATTAATATTTATAGCCTCACCCACTGTCTACGGTTTTTGTTAATTTTCAATTCCGTTTGTATTTAGATTAAACAAGCTTAGCTGTGTTAATCTTAACTCCAGGGCCCATTGTAGCAGCTACTACTACGCTCTTCATGTACTGACCCTTTGCTGCTGCTGGCTTAGCCTTGATGATAGCCTGTGAAAGTGCATTGAAGTTTTCAATGAGCTTTTCTGGGCCGAATGAAGCCTTACCGATAGGGCAGTGAATAATGTTAGTCTTATCAAGACGATATTCAACCTTACCAGCCTTAGTTTCAGCGATAGCCTTAGCAACGTCCATAGTTACTGTACCTGACTTAGGGTTTGGCATGAGGCCCTTAGGACCGAGGATCTTACCAAGTCTACCAACAACACCCATCATGTCTGGAGTAGCGATTACAGCATCAAAGTCGAACCAACCTTCCTGCTGGATCTTCTGAGCCATTTCTTCTGCTCCTACATAATCAGCACCAGCTGCTTCAGCTTCTGCTGCCTTAGGTCCCTTAGCAAATACGAGAACTTTCTTTGTGTTACCTGTTCCGTTAGGAAGAACGATAGCGCCTCTGATCTGCTGATCAGCGTGTCTTCCGTCAACGCCCATTCTGAAATGAGCTTCGATAGTTTCGTCAAACTTAGCCTTAGCTGTTCCGACAACAACATCCATAGCCTGTTCAACATCAAACAGCTCAGCCTTGTCGAATGTAGCTGCTGCTGCCTTGTAATTCTTACCTCTCTTAGGCATTTTAATAATTCCTTTCTGTGGTACTAGCGACTCCCCGCAGGGTTGTTGCGGTTCTCAGTCTTCCACTCAATTAACCTTCGATTACGATACCCATGCTTCTAGCAGTTCCCTTGATCATTTCAGTTGCTGCTTCGATGCTTGCTGCGTTAAGGTCTGGCATCTTGATCTTAGCGATTTCTTCAGCCTGTGCATATGTCAGAGTTGCAACCTTAGTCTTGTTAGGTTCACCTGATGCTGAATCAAGACCTGCTGCCTTCTTAAGTAATACTGCTGCAGGTGGAGTATTTGTGATGAATGAAAAACTGTGGTCTGCATATACAGTAATAACTACTGGAATAATCATTCCTGGCTGATCCTGAGTCTTAGCGTTGAACTGCTTACAGAAATCCATGATGTTTACGCCGTGCTGACCTAAAGCTGGACCTACTGGTGGAGCTGGATTAGCATTACCTGCTGGAATCTGGAGCTTAATATAACCCTCGATTTTCTTTGCCATACTGTGTGTATCCTCCTTTCCTCAAAAGTTTACTTAGAGCATATGCTCTCAAATTTTATAGATAGGATTTAGTCATCAAGCTTATCAACCTGTGCAAAATCCAATTCTACTGGTGTGTCTCTTCCAAACATTGAAACTCTAGCTCTGAGTGTCTGTTTTTCCATGTTTACTTCTTCAACAACACCCATAAAGTTTTCGAACGGTCCGTTAATAACCTTAACAGTGTCACCAAGTTCAATGTCCAGATCTATGTAAATCTTCTCGATTCCCATTCTTCTTACTTCTTCTACAGAAAGAGGAACAGGATCTGAACCATGACCTACGAAGCCTGTTACACCCTGAGTATTTCTTACGAGATACCAGGATTCATTAGTAACGATCATTTTAACAAGAACGTAACCTGGGAACATCTTCTTAGTCTTAATCTTTCTCTGGCCGTCCTTGATTTCGACGCGATCCTCTGTAGGCACAATTACGTCAAGAATAAGGTCCTGCATACCTCTATTTTCAACAATCTTTTCGATGTTTACTTTTACCTTATTCTCATGCCCTGAATAAGTATGTACAACATACCATCTGGCTTCACCGTCGCCTCTCAGGCCTTCGAGTTCGTTCAGATTCAGTTTTTTAGTCTCTTTTTCTTCACTCATTGTACCTTATACTCCGATCTAAAATATTGTTCTAGAAGCAAATTGCTTTAATTGCTGCCAGCACTCCTGAGTCAAGTCCCCAGAAGAGCAGTGCAAATGCAGCGCATGTGCAAAGCACAACTACAGTGAATGAACCAAGCTCTTTTCTTGTAGGCCATACAACCTTCTTCATCTCGAGCTTAACGCCCTTGAAATATTCAATAATGCCTGATTTCTTCTTTACATCAGTGTTTCCAGAAGACTTTGTCATAGTACTAACGCTCCCTTACTTTGTTTCCTTGTGTGGAGTGTGCTTCTTACAGAATGGACAATACTTGTTCAGTTCGATTCTGTCTGGTGTATTCTTCTTATCCTTCATAGTGTTGTAATTTCTCTGCTTACATTCAGTACAAGCAAGGATTACTTTTACTCTCATTTCATGGTCCTCCGTTTTAACTTAAATTAAAGAGCATCACTGCTCTTTTAGTTCATTTTCATAATGTTGCTAGATAATTATATCTTAACCCCTCTTCAACGTCAAGAAAGATTTAGTGCAAAAGCAACAAAATTTGCCTCATAAAATGAGCCGGCATTTGTTGCCGGCTCAATATAATCATTTAATTAGAAGCATTAAGTACTGTTATGTACATTAATTATAATGAAAGGCTGTTCTTTGGGCACTTATCAACGCATGCACCACACTTGATGCAAGTTTCGTTGTCTACCTTCCATGACTTTTCAGGCTTTCTTGTAACTTCCAGAGCATCTACTGGACATGCCTTAGCACAGAGTCCGCAGAATACGCATGTATCGTCACAAGTCAGATTGCCGTCACCTTCAGCAGCTGGAGCAGCAGCACCTTCTGCAGAAGGCTTCTTAGCAGCAGCCTTCTTAGCTTCCTTCTTAGGAATTTCATAAGTATCTACAACCTTAACTACATCTGGAATAGTGTAGAGATTTTCCATTGTGAGACACTTCTTAGGGCACTTGTCTACGCATGCACTACACTGGATGCACTGCATTCTCTGAATAGTCCAAGCACCTGTTTCCTTATCGACTTCAATTGCGTCACAAGGACAAACCTTAGCGCAAAGTCCGCAAGCGATACAATCTTCGCCAGCGATACCTACTGAACCTCTAGTTCTTTCTTCCCACTCTCTAGGAACTACCGGATACATGAGAGTAGCAGGCTTTTTGAAAATACTTCCTAAAATGGTTTTACCAAATGCAAAGAATCCCATTAACTCTCACCTACCTTTCTGTACAACTGATGCATGGGTCAATAGTCAGAACCAGAATTGGAACGTCTGCCAGATCACATCCAGCTAACATCTTAACCAGAGCAGGAATGTTCTGGTTAGTTGGTGTTCTAAGTCTCATTCTCTGTAAGAACTTAGTTCCTGCGCCCTTAGCATAGTAGTAAGCTTCACCTCTTGGCTGTTCAAGACGAACAACTGCTTCGCCTTCAACATTGCCAGGAGCCTTAACTGCTACAGGACCATCAGGAATCTTAGCTACAGCCTTCTCGATCAGTTCGATTGACTGGAACAGTTCTCTGATTCTTACGATTGTTCTAGCATATGAGTCGCCAGCTTCTTCAACGCATGGTTCGAAACCAAGTTCGCCATATACGCCAAATCCGTCAGTCATTCTCAAATCCTGGTAAAGGCCTGAACCTCTAGCTACAGGACCGCAAGCTGATGTTGCGATAGCATCTTCCTTAGTCAGGAGACCAACACCAACAGTTCTGTTCTTTACTGATGCATCTGAGATGAATACATCTGTCAGTTCCTTGATTTCGCCCTTAATTCCGTTAAGAACTGTAACGATTTCCTGCAGATTTTCATTGCTGATATCTTTTCTCATTCCACCTACCTTGCAGATTGAGAAGATTACTCTACCACCTGTGTTCTTTTCGAAGAGGTCGAGAACTGTTTCTCTTACTCTCCAGCAGTGGTTGAATAAACTTTCAAATCCGAATGCGTCAGCCAGCAGGCCGAGCCAAAGCAGATGACTGTGTACTCTTGAGAGTTCATGTAAAATTGTTCTCAGGTACTGAGCTCTTTCTGGAATTTCCAGACCCATTGCACCTTCGATAGCAGCACTTGCGCCCCAGCCGTGACCGAAACTGCAGATACCGCAAACTCTTTCCATTACGTACACCATCTTGTCGTAATCTTTAATTTCACACAGCTTTTCTAAGCCTCTGTGAATATATCCAATTGATGGAATAGCTTCCACAACTGTTTCGTCTTCAACTACCAGGTCGAGATGAATAGGTTCAGGAAGCACTGGGTGCTGTGGCCCAAATGGAATTATTGTTCTTTTAGCCATATTTTTAACCTTCCTTCTTTCTACTTGTTCTTCCAAGGTGTAGCTTCTGCAATTCTGAAGAATGTACCCTGATAGTCTAAAATACCGTGATTGAACTGAATTCCGAACAGATCATGGATTTCATTTTCATAAATGAAAGCTGACATGTAAATGTTACTGATACTTTCAAGTTCTTCACCATCATTAACTGCTACTTTGTAGTTATAAAGTACGTGATCCTTATCGAATGAATAGATTACTTCGTATGCATTGTTAGCGTTCAGTGCACACATCTGTACAATTCTATATCCTTCAGCCTTCAGATCTGCAACCTTTGAATAAATCTTGGAAGCATCAACGTACTCAAAGTTCTGCTGTACAGCTACTCTTTCTGCCATTTTATCCTCCTTATTCTGCTGCAGGTGCTGGAAGTCCGCCCTTAGCCATTGCGTCCTTCTTTGCCTGAAGTACTCCAAGTCCCTTAACTACTGCGTCTATGATTGCTTCTGGTCTTGCTGCGCATCCTGGTACATAAGCGTCAACAGGAATAACCTGATCAACACCACCAAGAACGTTATAGCAATCCTTAAAGATACCGCCTGAGCAAGCGCAGATACCAACTGCTACTACTACCTTAGGTTCAGGCATCTGATCATAGATCTGCTTAACAATGTCCTTATTCTGTTCATTAACTGAACCAGTAACCAGAAATACGTCTGCGTGCTTAGGGTTACCACAGTTGATGATACCGAATCTTTCAACGTCGTACGTAGGCATAAGACATGCCAGAACCTCGATGTCACATCCATTACAACTTGATCCGTCATAGTGAACAACCCAAGGTGATTTTGTTACATATGCTGACATTCCTTCACCCTCCTAGAAACAAATGTATAATACGAAGATATTAATCATACCAACAACAACAGCTACGATCCAAGATGACTTGAATGCGAACTGCCACTTCATTCTTGCGAAACAATTGTCGATGAATACTTCGAAGAAATAAGCGATAATTGCTACTACTACACCGATTACCCAACCGAGTGGAGTTCCGTTTGCGAAGAACAGGAATACGAATCCAAGAAGGAATACGTTTTCATACCAGTGTGAGATTTCAACAAATCCCATTGTTCTACCAACGAATTCTGTAGTCATACCTCTAACCAGTTCCTGGTGAGCGTGGTGTGACATACTCAGGTCAAACGGTGACTTTCTGAACTTCAGTGTCAGGATAAACATCCAACCGATAAAGATACCGATCATTGGCAGAATAGCCATCTTGTGTCCACCAGCGAGGATATCGCCAACATTGAAGCTACCACAGTACATATAGAAACCAATTACTGTGATCAGTACCATTGGTTCGTAAGCCATCATTGCGAGCAGTTCTCTTTCTGCACCGATTTCAGCATACGGTGAGTTTGATGAGTATGATGCCAGAATGAGGCAAGCTGTACCTATAGTAAGTGCGAATATTACGAGCAGCATGTCGCCGCCGCCAAAGAAGATAGCACCTGATGCTACTACGAAGAGAACGAATCCCATAATGTAGTAATCCTGATACTTAGTAGGTGTCATCTTTTCTTTTTCAAATAATTTAGCTACATCGTAGAACGGCTGTAATACAGGAGGTCCTACTCTTCTCTGCATCTTAGCAGAAAGCTTTCTTTCAAGACCAGCCAGCAGGCCACCAACGAATGGCGCCAGCACGAGGTATGCGATTACTCCGATTATGATTTTAACCATTATGCCACACCTCCTAAAAGACTAACAAGAGTAGCAACCATGATGCCGATACCGATAACCATCATTGCTATGTTGAGAACATCACCAATAACATTCATTCTGTGTTCATTGAAGTGATCTTCCATGTGCCAGTTTCTCAGTGAGAACTCAACTTCCTTCTGCATTGAACCATAGTAGTGTCTGTTGTCACCAGTGTTAGCACCAGCGAGGTAGATATCTACGATAGGCTTGTTTGACTTACCGTAGAACATTGCTGTCATAATGATGATAACAGCCAGCATGATAACCATGATAATCATGTTACCGTGTGATAAAAGTCCACCAGCAAGGCCACCGAATGTTAATTCGAGGTAAGGAACCAGCATTGTCTGTGAAACGAATGGGAATCCGAGACAAGCGATGATTACCAGGATAACCAGTGAAATATGTACGAATGTTTCTTCCTTATGTACATCGTGTTCTACGCTTTCAGCGCCTGCAACTACTGCAGTCAGCTTACCCATCCACTTGAGCCAGTAGAATGCTGTTACAGCTGAACCGAATACGATACATCCAACCAGAAGAACGTTTCTTGAATCTACGAATGAAACCATGCAAGCCCACTTTGATACCAGCATACCGAAAGGTGCCAGGAACATACCTGCGATACCGATGAGCATGCACTTAGCCAGTCTAGGCATTCTGTCGAACAGACCATCCATATCTTCGATCATTCTGCTGCCAATGTGGTGTTCTGCTGTACCTACGCAGAGGAACAGGAGTGACTTTGTGATTGCATGGAAGATGATGAGCATAATGCCAGCCCATACAGCTCCTGGTGAACCAACGCCACCGCAGGCAACAATCAAACCTAAGTTAGCAATAGTTGAGTAAGCCAGAACTCTCTTCGCATTTACCTGTGAAATTGCTGCACATGATGCGAACAGGAATGTAATACCGCCAACCATCATTACCATGATACCAGCGAAGTTTGACATACCAAGTACTGGAGCCAGCTTGATAATCATGAATACGCCAGCCTTAACCATTGTTGATGAGTGAAGTAAAGCTGATGTAGGTGTAGGTGCTACCATAGCGCCAAGCAGCCAGCTGTTGAATGGCATCTGAGCTGCCTTAGTGATACCTGCGAATGCAAAGAATACTGCAGGAATAGCAACCAAATCACCGTAAAGTGAACCGTACATAAGCATTGTGTCGAGTTCAACAGTGTTAAATACAGTACCGAGAATTACAATACCAATTGCAAATCCCAGACCACCAAGCAGGTTCATGATCAGAGCTCTGAAAGCATTGTTTGTAGCTTCTGCAGTCTTTGTGTAACCAATGAGCCAGAATGATGATAAACTTGTGATTTCCCAGAAGAAGTACATCCAAATCATGTTGTTTGATGTTACCAGACCTACCATAGCTCCCAGGAACAGGAACATTACGAAGAAGAACCAAGGTCTTCTGTCATCCTTAGCGTGGTGCTGGAAATCCTTCATGTATCCAATAGCATATACAGCAATCAGAGTACCGATGATACCAATGATAAGAATCATGATTACTGAAAGCTTATCGATATAAAGCGGATGTTCAACTTCAATGTGATGTCCCTTTGTCAGTTCGAACCACATTACCAGTGGTGTCTGAATAATAGCAAACAGTGATGCAAGCCATTTCTTGTGTTTGATACCAATGATCACGATATAGATGCAAAGCAGTGCTTCTATACCCATCATGATATAATTCACGATTTCGCCGTCGAATGAGAACTTCTGTCCATCTCCAGCGGCAAACTGAACTGCGACAACGATAGCTGCAACAGCGATAACTGCTGCTGCTAATTTAACTACGATGTCACGTGATGCATCATTCTTCGCTATTACTAAAAGAACAAAGGCAGTCACCATTGGGAATAAAATTAAAAAAAGTATAGTGCCCATTTAATCCTCCTAATAATAAAATAACAAATGATTACTAAACCATACGGCACCTATTGCACCGTATTAACTTAGTCAATTATACCTAGACCATCAAGCATCAAGCAATAGAGATTATTCAGAATTTATTAAAATTTGTGCGAAATCGCAACATTGTTAGCAAGAATGTTAAGAATTTCGTCTCATTAGTGAGATATTCTCGCATTTGATTGCGAATCTGAAAGAAATTTATTTCCAAATATAGGATTTTATACGATTTTGCAGTAATTTTTCACATTTTGAACCGAATTTCCACGAAATTTTTTTCATTCATTCTTCTATTCACTTTAGAGTAAATCAAAAAAACATCTTAAGATTTCAATCTTGAGATGCTTTTTTATACAAATATGTGGTTAAATTTACAGTTCTCTTCTACCCTCTACAGCCTTAAGCAAAGTTACCTCATCAGCATATTCCAAATCGCCTCCAACTGGTATACCGTGAGCTATTCTGGACACCTTAATACCGCTCGGTTTAATAAGTCTCGCAATGTACATCGCTGTAGCTTCACCTTCAATAGTAGGGTTTGTTGCAATAATAAGCTCCTTTACCGCTTCATCCTGAAGTCTAGTGATAAGGCTCTTAAGGTTTATGTCATCCGGACCAATTCCATCCATTGGCGAAATCGCTCCATGGAGAACATGATAGTATCCATGGTATTCCTTTATTTTCTCCATAGCCACTACATCCTTAGGGCTTTCTACCACGCATATAACGCTTTTATCACGTTTATCATCGCTACAAATCTGGCACGGGTCTCTATCAGTTAGATTTCCGCATACACTGCAGTAACGCATATTCTCTCTAGCGTCTTTTATAGCATCAGAAAGCGACAGCGCATCCCTGCTATCCATAGACAGTATGTGAAAAGCCAATCTCTGCGCAGTCTTACCTCCTATTCCCGGCAGTTTCGAAAGTTCATTTATTAATCTGTTTAAGGGTTTAGCGTAATAATTCATAACTATTATATATTAGAGTCCTGGGATGCCGAGTCCAGCAGTGAACTTACCCATTTCTGACTGTGAAATTTCTTCCATCTGTCTGAGTGCTTCGTTTGCAGCAGCCATGATCAGATCCTGCAGCATTTCAACATCATCTGGATCTACAACTTCTGGCTTGATCTGGATATCCTTGATTTCCTTCTTACCAGTTACTGTTACTGTTACTGCACCGCCACCTGATGTTGCGCTAGCTTCCATTTCATCAATTTTAGCCTGTACTTCCTCCATCTGGCGCTGCATAGCCTGCATCTGTGCCATCTGCTGTGCATTTCCCATCTTAGGCTGCTTAGGTCTCTTACCTGCTTTCATTCCTTTACCCATCGTAATCCTCCTACAATATATTAATCTTAATCTTTAACTATATAATTAACCCAAAAGGGTCTTATTCAATTTCCACCGGGATTCCGATAAGCTGGCCTGCTTCTGCCGCAATTTCCTCAATGCTTCTGCCGCCATTATCTTCATCGCCGTTTGTTATAATCATACTTCTTCGTCTGCCAGTATGCTTCTCCATGAGTTCTTCAAGGATAGCTCTGTTTTTTTCTATATGGCTTGCTCCGATCGCAGAAGTTACAGCAATGGTAAAATCGTTCTGACCGATATTAACAAGTCTGCCATTCTGTCCGATCATGTAAAAGCTGCCCATCCTCTTTTCGCCATCGCTGAACACATCGCTCCAGACAGTTTCAAGATCAAACTCTTCACTTTGTTCCTGGTGCGAAACCGGCGCAGCAGCTTCTACGACAGATTCCTCTTTATTAACCTTAAACTCAGCTCCCAGCGGGTCCTCTCCAAAATAGCTGTCTAATGGATCAGCTTCCTCTTTAGGCGTAGGCGCTGCAGGTTTAACATTTGCAATCTCTATAACCTGAGCTTTCGCTGGCTTTAATGCTGCAGCCGCAGCTCTGATTTCTCCAGCTCCAAGACACAGTTTAACTATAGCAAGTTCCAGAAGAATTCTTGGCTGAGTTGACATTCTGGCTTCATTTAATGCTCTAGACAGTTCCAGGATTCCAGCATTGATATGTTCCAGCTCCAGCATGGAGCTCTGACGTCTGATTCTGTCGATATTTTCTTCAGACATATTGATTACACTTCTAGGATCCTTAATGTACTTAGTCATCAGCAGGTTCCTGTAGTGATTGATCCAGTCCTTCATAAACTGTCTGACATCCTTACCATCAGATAATATGTGAGCCAGATATTCAATGGCTTCTGCAGTCTTCCTCTTTCTTATGAACTCTGTCAGCTCAATAAAATCCTCATCACCTGAAGCGCCAAGGAATTCCAGAACTTCTTCTGTTCCAATAACTTTTTCTCCACCCGAAATGCACTGATCCAGTATGCTGAGGCCATCTCTTACTGAACCATCAGCGTTAGATGCGATTATTCTAAGCGCATCTTCGGAAACGTCAATTCCTATTTTTCTGCAGATGTTTCCCATGCCCTCAATAAGAGTGCCTTCAGGAACTCTGCGGAAATCCAGTCTCATGCATCTCGAAAGAATAGTAGCCGGAAGTTTCTGTACTTCTGTTGTAGCCAAAACGAAGACTACATATTCTGGAGGTTCTTCCAGCGTCTTCAGCAATGCATTGAACGCACCCGAGCTCAACATGTGAACTTCATCTATTATATATACTTTTTTTCTTCCTACTGCCGGCGGATAATTAACACTTTCTCTGAGTTCTCTAATATTATCGACGCCGTTATTTGATGCTGCGTCTATTTCAACAACATCGATGAATGTTCCGTCTTTGATAGCTCTGCAGCTAGGACATGTGCCGCAAGGCTTATCTCCGTCTGAAGTACAGTTAAGACCCTTAGCTAAAAGACGAGCCGTCGTTGTCTTACCTGTTCCTCTGGTACCACAAAACAGATAGGCATGGCTTGTGCTGTCCGTGGCTATCTGGTTCTTAAGTATTTTTACTATGTGCTCCTGCCCAAGCATTTCATCAAACACTTCCGGGCGGTATGCTCGATAAAGGGCCTGATACATACAGTGCCTCCTTTTGTGATTTAAAACAGAAATTGCCCTCTGATGATCCCGCAGGCTTTGGAGAAGGCTTATCTGCGGCACATAAGAGCTCCCGCTTATTGCTGCTTCCTTCCGGACCTGACAAGGTTCACGGTGTCCTATTGCGCAGGACCCAAACCATGCATGCGGAACCATCAAAAGGCAATTTCATGCTTTTTGATTATATTATCTTATCGGTGCTACGTCAAGAAATTAATCATGACTTTTATTTACCAACCACCTTGTAGATTTCATCTGCATATGGCGGATCTATCTCTTTACCATCCATTTTAATGCCAAAAGATGGTTCCATTATCTTGCCGATAATAAACGGCTCAACGCCTATCGCCTTGATTGCATCCAGCATCAGATTCTTTCTATCTGCAGGCACGATGATTACCATTGCTCCGCTTGAGATGAGTCTGAGCGGATTTATATCAAAGAGCTTGCAGATTTTTTCTGTCTGAGGTTCCATGTGGATGGATTTCTGCCATACATCAGCTCCAACGCCTGCGATCTGGCACATTTCCCAAACAGCTCCCAGGATTCCACCTTCTGTAATGTCGTGCATTCCATGAGTCCCGATTTTACCAGCCGCAACACCTTCTGCAACAACACTTACTCTATCCAGGAAAGTCTTGGCTTCTTCGATTTCTTCGTCAGACAAAATTCTGTTACCATTTTCATCCTTGGCTTCGCGAAGTTTTTCTTCATAATCGCAGGCAATGATACCAGTTCCCTCGAGGCCGATTCCCTTAGTCATCATAATAATATCTCCTGGCACCATATCGTTACCGCTCTGAGAAACGCCTTCAGGAGCCTTACCGATTGCAGTTGATACTATCACAGGCTGATTGACAGCTGGTGTAATTTCAGTATGTCCACCAATAATTTCAACCTTAAGTTCGTCAGCAGTCTGGCCAGCCTGAGTCATGATCATCTCTACATCTTCATCTGTTGTTCCAACAGGCAGCATTACAGCCAGCATTATTCCCAGCGGCTGAACGCCATTTGATGCGATATCGTTACATGTAATATGGATAGCAAGCCTTCCGATATCGTTTACCGCTGATGAGATAGGGTCTGTTGACATAATACAATCATAATCGCCAAAACCCATTACTGCACAATCTTCACCGATTCCCGGCCTAACCTTAACGTCATCGCTTCTATATGTTATCTTACCGAAAACTATTTTCTTAAGAAGTTCGCTATCAAGTTTTCCCGTTTCAAGTATCATTTTATCATCTCCATAAATTCTTCTTCTGTAATAATTGGCACACCTAAATCGTGAGCTTTTTTGTTCTTAGATGAGCCCGACGTGCTATCGTTATTAATAAGATAACTAGTCTTCTTACTAACCGATCCTGCTACCTTGCCGCCAAGTTCTTCGATTTTTAACTTAGCTGCATCACGATTTTCAAAATGAACCAGGCTTCCCGTAATAACGAAAGTCTTGCCTGCAAGTATCTGCTCACCGCTCTCTTCATAAGTCTCATCAAGATTTAAGACTTCCAAAAGCTCCGCAACCTGTATCTTATTGTTCTCGTCATCGAAGAAGGCTCTAAAACCCTCAGCCATTATATCGCCTACACCATCTATTGCTGTAAGCTGGTCCACTGACAGTGATTCGATGGCAGCCCATTTGTTTCTGCACGCCTTGGCGATCATCTTCGCATTAGCAGAACCTATTCCAGGTACGCCAAGTGCCATAAGAAGTCTGGCAGGCGTAGTATGTCCTGCAGCTTCGCATGCACTCTGAATATTATTATAGGACTTCTCACCGAATCCTTCCATAGTAATTATTTTATCTTTCCATCTATCGAGTTTCCAGATATCAGCGAATTTGCTGATCATCCCCTCGTCTACGAACCTCTCCAGAGTAGCTTCAGAAAGGCCTTCTATATTCATGGCATTACGGCTTACGAAATGAGTAAAGGACTTGATTTTCTTAGCTGGACATTCCGGATTCGGACAGTGAACAGTCTTTACTCCGCTCTCGTCTTTTACCATTGTATCTGCACCGCAAACAGGGCATTTCTCAGGAGCGCTGACAGTTCCGCTGCCAGTAAGATTCTCCGCAATCTGAGGAATAATCATGTTAGCCTTAAAAACTTTGATTCTATCTCCTATTCCAAGCTTAAGTTCCTGGACTATACTGAGATTATGCACTGAAGCTCTGCTTACTGTAGTTCCCTCAAGCTCTATCGGATCAAAGACCGCTATAGGATTGATGAGGCCGGTTCTGGATGGATTCCAAAGTACCTCTCTAAGCTCAGTTTCCTTAAGTTCGTCCTGCCACTTAAACGCGATGGAATCCCTAGGAAATTTAGCAGTTGATCCCAGTGACCTACCATATTCTATATCATCGTATATTAAAACCAGCCCGTCTGACGGGATGTCGAAGCTCTCGATTTTTCTCGCAAAACCTTCAACCGCTGCCGCCATATTCTCTCTAGTAACAGCCTGGTTTTCGACAGTTTCAAAACCAAGTTCCTGCATCCACTTTATCTGTTCATGTCTGTAAGCAAACCTTCCGCCATCGCCAAGTGCCAGTGAAAATGCGAAAAACTTAACATGCCTCTGTGCAGTGATTTCACTGCTAAGCTGTCTGACCGAACCACTGCAGAGGTTTCTAGGATTCTTATATGTTGCAGCCAGTTCAGCTCCATCCGCACTCTCAAGAATCCTATTATTTATTTCTTCGAAATCGCTGTAAGTGATTACCGCTTCACCTCTAACCGTTACAGTTCCTGTCTCAGGTATTGCAACAGGTATATTCTCGAAAGTTCTGGCATTAGCAGTTATAACTTCACCAACAACACCATCACCGCGGGTTACAGCCTTTGAAAGAATACCGCCTTCATAAGTCAGCACTACTGTAAGGCCATCCAGTTTCCATGAAAGGAGCCCTTCTTTATCTCCTATCCAGCTCTCAAGTGCAGTTACTTCCTTAGTTTTATCCAGTGAAAGCATAGGCGATGGATGATGTTCCTTAGGAAGCGAGCTGACCACTTCATAACCCACGTTTATTGTAGGGCTTTGAGCCAGCACTATGCCTGTTTCCTTCTCTAAGGCGCATAGTTCATCATATAGCTTATCGTATTCCTGATTGCTCATTATTTCCTTGTCGAACTGATAATAGGCTTTAGCCGCTTCATTAAGAGTTTTAACAAGGTATTCCATTCTTTCTTTCATTTTAATCCACTTTCTTTAACACCACAAATCCAATGGCGAGCTTTCTAGGCTTATCGCTGAAATCAACTCTCACAGTCTTTTCATCGCATTCTAAAATGGTTCCTTCACCGAATTTCTGGTGAAATACCTTCTCACCAACTACAAAGCCAGAGTCCCCTTCTTTCTTCATGGAACTTACAGTCTTCTTTGTCTCCTGTGCTGCATATCTCAGTTTATCAAACGGCATGAAAGGTTTCTCGTTTACAATTCCATCGCTGAATTCGCCTCCGAAATATCTATTCTTCTTCTCGTAAATAGCATCGCCTTCAACCAGCTTCTTATCGAGTTCATGTAAGAACTGTGATTCTCTGGTGTAGTCGGTTCTGCCATATAACATTCTTCTCTCTGCGCTGGACATCCAAAGTCTCTTCTTAGCTCTTGTTATGCCTACATAGCAGAGTCTTCTCTCTTCATCAAGGCCATCAGGTCTATCAAAAGCACGCCAGCCTGGAAATAGCCCATCTTCCATTCCCGGCATGAATACATACGGGAATTCAAGTCCCTTAGCACTATGCAAGGTCATCATTACAACTGCATTTTCGTTAGCATCATGGTTATCCACTTCAGCAAGAAGTGCGATTCTCTCCATGAATTCAGCCAGCGTGATGTTGTTATCTTCTGATTCATAATCCTTGATCACGGATTTGAATTCCATTAAATTCTCGAGCCTGCTCTCGGCTTCCAGAGTGTTCTGTGCCTCTAAATCTCTAAGATATCCGCAGTCCACCAAAAGGCCATCATATATATCAGATATCTTCATGGAGAACTGCTCTTTTGAATATTTATATATAGTTTCTGACAAGTCTTCTAATGCCTTAGATACCTTAGAAGAGAATGAACCTGTTATCTCTCTATCCATTATGGTATCAAATAGGCTTTCACCTCTCACCTTAGCGAGAGCCTGAAGCTTCTCTACTGTTTTGCCGCCAATTCCTCTCTTAGGAACGTTAATGATTCTAGCTAAAGCCAGATCATCAGCTCTATTCTGAACAAGGCGCATGTAACACATCATGTCCTTGATTTCTTTTCGGTCGTAGTATCTGAGTCCGCCTAAAACCCTATATGGAATTCCGCGTCTTGATAATGCTTCTTCGAAGTTTCTCGACTGTGAGTTTGTTCTGTAGAGAATAGCGAAATCATTGTAATTTCGCTCTCCGCTCTCCATGGCATCTGCCGATGAGATTCTGCTTATTTCGCTAGCCACAAAAGAAGCTTCGTCACGCTCATCCTCTGCGCGGTAGTAATTGATTTTATCTCCGGCTTCCGCTTCAGTCCAAAGCTTCTTACTCTTTCTGTCAACGTTATGAGTAATGATGGAGTGAGCTGCATCCAGAATGGTTGATGTCGATCTGTAATTCTGCTCCAGCTTGATAACCTTAGCGTTTCTGAAGTCCTTCTCGAACTCCAGTATGTTTCTGATATCGGCACCACGCCACTGATAGATGCACTGGTCATCGTCACCAACAACGCAGATGTTGCTATGCTTTTCAGCCAGCATATGAACGAAGTCGTACTGCAGCTGATTGGTATCCTGATATTCGTCTACCATTACATACTTAAAACGATCCTGGTACTTCCTGAGAACGTCTGCGTCCTTTTCAAAAAGCTGTACTGTTCTCAAAAGCAGATCATCAAAGTCCATAGCGTTATTCTTTTTAAGAATTCTGTCATATGCCGCATAGACGTCGTAAGCTCTCCTGTTATTAAAATCATCTCCCACGATATCCAGATAAGCCTTAGGAGAAATCTTTGATTCCTTACACTTACTGATTATTCCAAGGAAGTAATTAGGAGTAAACTTCTTACTATCGATCTGCAGATCCTTACAGATGCTCTTAACAAGCGCTTTCTGGTCAGTTGGATCATACACTGTGAAATCCCTGCCATATCCCAATACGTCCGCATGGCTTCTGAGTATTCTAAGGCAGGCCGAATGGAAAGTGAGTACCCACATATTAAGGCCTGAACCTATTAGATTCTCAACCCTGTCTCTCATTTCCTTAGCCGCTTTGTTAGTAAATGTAACCGCTAAAATATTATATGGATTAACGCCCATATGCTCTATGAGATAGGCAATTCTGCAAGTCATTGTACTTGTCTTGCCGCTTCCCGCCCCTGCCAGTATGAGCAGAGGACCTTCTGTACACACAGCCGCTTCTCTCTGTTTATCGTTTAATTTATCTAAATAACTGCTTCTCATCCTTACAGTATGATCCCCCAAATAAGATTCATTATCGCACTTACGCATGGCGTAATGATTAAGTGTGTAACGTTAAATACGATAAGGAAAATAAGTACCAGATTACCGTATCTATAAAGTGTCCAGTAGATTTCTGACTGGCCGAAGTTACCTATCTGCGCGATGATGTTAAAACCATCAAGTGGCGGACAAGGTATCAGATTGAATATCATGAGTACGATATTGATCTGAATGATATAAATTATAACAAGCCAGAGAACGCTTCCAAGCCTATCCTGAACAAGCCATGTGCTTCCCGTGCAAACGATCAGAATCTTAGCTATTATAGTGAACACGATTGCAACCAGTAAATTCATTATTACTCCTGCAAAAGCTACAAGCAGTTCATCACGTCTTCTGTTCTTAAAATTGTATGGATTGATCTGAACCGGTGCACCCCATCCGAAGCCGCAAAGCAGCAGCGCCAAAAGACCTACAAGGTCAATATGAGCTGCAGGATTCATTGTTACTCTTCCCTGGAACTTAGGTGTATTATCACCCAGTTTATATGCTACTATCGCATGTCCGAATTCATGGAATGAAATACCAATAATAATCGCTGGAATAATATAAAGCTTATCAATTACCCAGTCCATCGGGCTTCCATGCATGCCTCTAATTGCTGATTCAGCCAAAAGTACCAGCATTATAATCAGGAAAACCGGACTAATGTTTCTATTTCTCAAATCGTTTCCTCCTTACATTTTCACATAAATCGAGATACTGCTTAGTATACCATATGAAAGTGAAGTTTAGCTGAAAATGACATAAAAAAACAGCGCATCCGAATGGATGCGCCAATTGTAGATTTTGCACTGAACTATTCAAACTTAGGAAGTGATGCGAAACCGATTTCCAGATCTTCATCAGTTGGGATGTAGTCTGTCATTGTTCCGTTATTGAATGCTTCGTATGCGTACATATCGAAGTAACCTGTACCTGTGAGACCGAATAGGATAACCTTTTCTTCGCCAGTTTCCTTGCACTTAAGAGCTTCGTCGATAGCAACCTTGATTGCATGTGAACTTTCTGGAGCCGGCAGGATGCCTTCTACTCTAGCGAACTTAACTGCTGCATCGAATACTGCAGTCTGTTCTACTGATGTTGCTTCGATAATTCCATCATGATAAAGCTGTGATACTACTGGGCTCATTCCATGATATCTGAGGCCGCCAGCGTGGTTTGGTGAAGGGATGAATCCGCTTCCCAGTGTGTACATCTTAGCTAATGGACAAACTTTACCAGTATCACAGAAGTCATATGCGAACTTACCTCTTGTCAGTGATGGACATGATGCAGGTTCTACAGCGATGATCTGGTAATCATTTTCTTCACGGAGCTTTTCTGCCGCGAATGGAGTAATCAGACCGCCGAGGTTTGAACCACCGCCTGCGCAACCGATGATGATGTCAGCCTTTTCGCCCAGCTTGTCGAGTGCAGCCTTTGCTTCAAGACCGATGATTGACTGGTGAAGGAGTACCTGGTTAAGTACGCTGCCCAGTACATATCTGTAGCCTTCGCTTGAAACAGCAACTTCTACAGCTTCTGAAATAGCGCAGCCAAGGCTTCCTGTTGTTCCAGGATGTTCTTCGAGGATAGCCTTACCAACGTTTGTCTTCATTGATGGTGAAGGTGTTACTGCAGCACCGTATGTATTCATAACCTCACGTCTGAATGGCTTCTGTTCGTATGATACCTTAACCATGTAAACGTCGCAGTCAAGACCGAAGTATGAGCAAGCCATTGAAAGTGCAGTGCCCCACTGACCTGCGCCAGTTTCTGTAGTTACACCCTTAAGGCCCTGCTTCTTAGCGTAGTAAGCCTGAGCGATAGCTGAGTTCAGCTTGTGGCTACCGCTTGTGTTTCCGCCTTCGTACTTATAGTAAATGTGAGCTGGTGTATCCAGCAGCTTTTCCAGGTAGTACGCTCTGATAAGCGGTGAAGGTCTATACATCTTATAGAAATCCAGAACTTCTTTAGGAATATCGAAATATCTTGTATCGTTGTCCAGTTCCTGTGCAATTAATTCCTTACAAAATACTGGTTCAAGTGCTTCAGCTGGTAATGGATTACCTGTAGCAGGATCTGCCAGAGGTGCTGGCTTGTTCTTCATGTCAGCACGTACGTTATACCACTGCTTAGGCATTTCTTCTTCAGTAAGATAAGTCTTGTAAGGGATTGTTCTTTCAGTCATTTTTATTTCTCCTCTCTTAAATAAACAATTAGGAGTCTCTGCATCAAATGTTCCCGTTATCTAAGCATTTAGTACCTATATAGTATTCCCAGTTATATTAGGCTTTATTAGAATAAAAAAACGCCTGTCCTGTCAAGGACAAGCGTTAGCCTGCGGTACCACCTTGTTTAATGTCTAAAACATTCACTCTGCAGAGTGCCATCACACTCCTCGCTCTTAACGTTAGCGTTACGTCTCAGCTACTCGAAATAATGATAAATCTTTCACTTTGCCCTCAGAGGCCCATTATTCTGATTCAGCATCCATCCGGATTCCACCATCCCGGATTCTCTGTTTGACCGATCATCAGTTTTACTTCCTCTTCATAGGTTTATTATTAACTTATGTTAATAATAAGCCTTAAGCATCACTTATGTCAAT
Organism: Bacillota bacterium; assembly: GCA_029006195.1. GTDB lineage: Bacteria > Bacillota > Clostridia > Peptostreptococcales > Anaerovoracaceae > Lentihominibacter. The sequence goes on along the minus strand of JAQXGH010000048.1, from coordinate 155,735 downwards.
ATTAAAATTTACAATTTTCACTTTATTGCTTTAAAAGAGTGTTTATTATTAGATCATTATGAGAAAAGGCGTTCCATTTATTCTTTTTCCCTACGAAAGTGACGCTTTCGTCGCTATCTTTTGTTTCATCATTTAGAACTACTTGTGCCTCACTTGTGTCGCCGATTTTCCACATTACATTTCCTGTAATCGGTCCTTTAACGCTTCCAGACCTTGAAACGGATACTTCCTCGACTTCATATTCTCCCATAGGAAGAGTCAGTCTGATCTGCTTTTCTAACACGCCAGACTTAATATCATCTTCGTTAAAACTTACCGACCCATACCATTCATTGCTGCCATCACTGACTTTGAATATGCTTGTCAGATCACCATGTCCCTTGTAATAATCAGAAACACTTATCCTTTTCTTTATTACGAGTTCATCGTCACTATTTGCAGGTGCACCAAATGCCACTCTTGTAACATTCGAAAACAGATTCTTAATATTTTCCTGGGCATTATCATACGTAAGTTTATCATCACTTAGCGCAGCTGGATATGATCTGTAGGACGTGCTGAATTTATTATATGCGAAGCTTCCAGCATCTGCTTCCTCAGGCGCTGTCATTTTGATATATGCTATGGCTGGTTTATTCGGCGCCAGTACATAATCACCGAAATCTATAGCAAAAGATTTCACGTTCATCAAAGGAAATGTCCACTTATCAGAACTTATCCAGCCATTTGCAGATATGTTATGCACCTGATTTTTGTTAAGCGAATAATAAATAACCGGCTCCGCTCCCAGTTCCTTCATCGCAGAGACATCTATTCCGTTAAATATTCCCTGCCAGCAACTCGCAGCTTCTGGACCTGCACTTTCCAGATTTCCGTAGAATACCATGTATTTATCTTTACCGCTTCCAGAGCCCAGTCTCAGTTTATATTCATATTCGCCGCCTTTAGCCACGACTGCTTCAGGTTTAACATATTCTTCAACCGTTCTAACTGTTAATTCTACGCCCTGATATGTGCTTGCCGCTATAGATGGGAGTGTGAAATTCTTTTGGGCTGAAGCTTTTATCGCTTCACCTTTAAGATTCCACACACAGTTTATCTTAAATTTACCTGTAGTTCCGCTAAGTCCCAGCATATCGAACAACTCATTATCCACTTCTAACGTAAAATCAAAGAGTGGATTATTGGTTGAACTGGTATAATTGGTCGCAACCGTCTCCTGACTGAAATCATTTATTACAACAAAAACATCATTTCCGGTTTCATCTCTTTCATAATAAGTTCTGGTATGTTTTTTCAAATAATCAACCGGTACTCTTTCATTAGTCCCTGAGAAATATAGTCTGGAAAGCGCTCCTGCATAATCGCTGACAAAAGCAAGCGAGGAAACTCTTACCCCCTTTGGCAAAGTTAATCTTGTTTCTATGCCATTAAGCTGCGTCCCATGGCTATAGTCATAAAGCCTGCTTCCATTTGATAAAAGCACCTGCGTCTTATCACCATTACTCTGCCAAGTGGAGAGTATGTTAAGACCTGAAACAGCATCGTTGGCACTCTTAACAACATCTTCCGCATAAGAGCTTCTAAATTTATATTCGCCAAACTGACTATAATCAAGTCGTGCAATTTCCTCGTCCAAACCATCTATATTTGTTACAGCCTGCTGCCTTACACTAGCTTTATCAGTTTCCCCTACTACCACCTGCAGACGTGCCAGATACAATGCCTTAACCGGATAACCTGTATCATGAGTTTTATCTAATGTAGAAGCTACCATAGGATATGTAGTGCCTGATGAAAATTCGCCCGTGCAGCCTTTGAACAAATATCGCACGGCGGAACATCTGACGGAATTTATCTGAGATTTCATTTTATTGACCTGAGATGTAGTCAAATCACCAGTTAGCTGCCCCAGGCTCTTCCAGCCTCCATCGGTTTTTCCGAAAACTTCAAGGGATTTACAGCCATCAGGCAGTCCCGAATAATTAGCCAATGCCTGAAAATGTTTTTCTTCTTCGCCAGCCTTTCGGTAGGATCCGTTTTCGAACAAGTAATAAATGTTATCGTATTCCAAATTAATATCCCTGGAAGTTCCTATATCTGCAGCAAAAATATCCGTCTTCAAATTATCGTACGTTAAAAGATAATCATTAGAATAAGCATTTTCCATATTTCCAGCCGATATGTACGTACTGGTATTTTGAAGCGCCAAACTGTAAAGGCTGCCGCTAAAGACATAATTAAAATGCGAGAAATCAATCATTATGCTCTTACTGTCAACAAGTTCAAAATCATCATCATTTTCTACCTTGTCAGCTCTGGTATATATGCTTAATTTCTGCTCATACTGCCTAAGCGCCTGATACTTTGACCTCGGGAACGCCATATAAAGATAATATATTTTATTCAAATCTCCCATGGCCTCAACATCATACCTGAGGGACTTGTCATTTTCATCTCTAAAATCAGAATAATCATCATTTTCTATAATACACATGTATTCGCCGCTTCCCTTCTCAAATTCCAGGATTCCACGTGTATCGCACATAATATTCATATTGTATTTTGTGCTAATCATAGATTTTACGAATATATAATCTTCCGGATCAGATGGCAGCTTTCCGCAAATCTTTGCCCAGGCCTTATTATCAGTGCCATCTCCAGGTGAAAGCGGCTCAGCGCCCTGCATAGTAGCGCTTATCACATTCTTTGGGTGAGAAAAGCAAAACGATAGCTCATTGGACGTTTTCGATTTATCATCTATATTTAATACCCCTTTTATATGATCCTGTTGGTAGCTTAACGGTATCAGTGTAGTTTTAGTTGGTACCATGTATACCATCTGGACACTGCTTGTGAAGCTGCTACTGATCTGTTCCTTATTTGTAAACCTGATTTTATCTATTACGTTTGCACTGAGCCCTTCCTTATAATTGACATCTTTCTTTATTAATTCGTAATTCCATTCCTTACAAGCAATACTGCTGAGTTCTATGTGCGGCAGGCTTACCCCGTCAAGTTCAAAGCTTATCTCGCCTGGACCATAAGTAATGCTGCCGTCACCCCTGTACTCAAGATTTGCCTGCATTTTAATTGTATTTACCGCATCATCCTGAACTCTGGCAATTATATATCCGCTAGGGAGATTCTGCTCTGAATCTCCCCAGCAGATATTAATATCGAAATCATCGATTTCTGCACCGAAACTTACGCATGGTGCGAGAAGGTAGGTTGCGGCAAGCATGAATGAAATAACTGCAATAAGTATCGTTTTTTTCATCACATTACCTCTCATCTAACAAGTGCAAAAGCTTCACTCGCCGACTGAAACCCCTCCGCCTGAACAGATTCTTCGTAGACCATTAGCTCAAACTCGTCCATATCTGCAAGCGCCTTAACACTATCAAACAGGCACTTTGTCTTCTCTCCAGGATAAAGGACATCATTATAGTAATAATATCCGTCAGGTTTCTTAGTCCATTTCATGCTGTTAAAATTGATTTCTGCCGACTTTCTCATCTCCGGAGTGGTCGTGTCAGCAAACACCCTCACATAGCAAGGCACCGAGCTTACATTCTCCACACTTACAGGTTTAGAGTATACACCGCCTTCTTTAAGCGAATCCGGCGGCGACCACTTCTCATCTATTCTTGTTATATTATCTCCAACTGTAACGCTATTAATCTTCACCTGATGTGCACTTAAATACGCGAAAGCACTTCCGGTAAACATCAGGATCAAGGCCAGGCTAAGGGCCGCAAATTTCTTCATGTTATCAGCCCCCTTACACCCATGATTACATACCCTGCCTTAGGTATCCATATCTCCACTGTTCCTTTGATTTCGGATTCCATTACCCTGCGAGTATCCTCACTATCATTGGCATCACCCTTTGTTACCCATCCGTCCGGTGTCTTCCTCACTGCGCGGTGAGTAACTATCATATCCTCCACAGAAAAGGCTATAATATCCCCTTCTTCAATATCTCTATCTTTAGTGTCAATGAGGACAAGGCTTCCTGTTGATATCTCAGGCTCCATTGATCCGCTCAATACAGCTGCAGGTTTGATATGCATAAAGAATAGTAATGTGGCAGCCAGGATAATCAAAATGCTTATGCCAGTTACGATATTTCCGGTAACTTTTAATGCCATATTCATCGCTTCCTCCTGTTCTTCATTAAAACGTAGCCCATCACCGCAGAGGTAATCATTAAGGTCAATAGGAGAAATATAAGAGTCGCGTTCATCAAATCTCCTGTCCTGACAATTCCTCTGCTTTCGTTATCATACTCAGCTGCAAGTATCCACTTAACCTGATCGTTCATTTTAGAAAATTCATTACCCGCTTCAGGCGGCATGCTTATCTGAAAATCTATTAGCCCTTCCTTTCCTGCAGGGATATTCATGACTTTAATAAAGGACCGGAGTTCTTTTGACACTAATTTGCCCTGATAAATCATCTGTCCATCACAGCTTATTGAAAGGTCTATCGTTTCCAGCAGTTTACTCGTTTCATTATCAGTTCTGAAATAGACATCCATCCCTCTGCCGCTCTTATTCTTCACAGGAACACTTTTTTTATATACATCTCCTGGAAGCAGAGTCTCAAATTCCGAAAACAAATCATCAGTAGCACACTCAAAACTGCCGCCGCTCTTGAAAATGATTTCATCGCCTGGAATAGTAACAGCTTTACCGCAAACAGTCTTATTCAAGCTCCTGCCTTCAATTCCTATACTTCCCCACGGCAATATACTCTCAAAATCCGGATAAACATTTGCTGCCTGTATAGCCTGTGCTGAAGCTGTGATAGTAAAGCTGGAGGAATCTCCATTTTTCCATTCAGATGGAACTGTTATCCCTTCAAATACATCAGACGACTCTCCTTTTTTTAATATTCTCTTGCAGTAAAAGCTATCTCCACGCTTGACCCACTCATCGTTCATATGCGATATATCATCAAGGCTGATAGCTTTAGCACATTCGGAGTTCATATCAACATCAAAGATGACCCTGATATAACAATCTGCCCCTTCATTTGTTACTCTGGGAATGTAACTTATGTTTTGGCCAGGAGTTACCAGGCATCCTTTAAGAGGCACTTCCTTACCATCAGCCATTTCAAGCTGAGAAAGCTCTATATCGACCGAATCCGTACTAAGGATATTAAAGAATATGTGCTGCACAGAAAAAGCAGCATATGTGACCATAGTAGAAAACACAATAATTAAGCAAACAGCTAGAGCTAATGCAGGCTTACTCCTCAACTTCTCCATTCAGCACCGCCCAAACTGATGCAGGATCAGTATGTCCAGCTTCAGTAATATCATTTGTCTGAATAGCATATGCTTCTACTGGAAGTTCAAGTGTCTTATGTTCTAATCCCTGGCCTTCAATCACATTCTTGAACTTAATTTTGCTGTCCTTAAAAATTACAGATGTGCTAGCGTTAGGTTTTAATTTTGTGCATTCTGAAGCGGTTCCATATGCATAAACATATGTGTTCCCTGTACTGGTCTCTTCCTTACTGATTTGTGTCCAGTTTGAATCGATAATATAACTGAAGAGTTCCTGCATTCCTGATTGAATATTTCTTCCATCTTCAGATGCAACCTTAACATCTGCCTTAGGTACAGTAAATTTCATGAACACAAAAGCATCGTTAGACCCTGTGTTTTTGATAAGAGGGTCCTTGCTCAACTTCTTATTTGGAGTAATATTCACTCTTTCATCGGGTGCTTTATCATAAGCTTCTTCAATTAACTGCAGATCTACACTTCCCACAGTCCATGTATTATCCTTAGCCTCCGTATCAGTAAAATAGGCTGAGGCTCCACCCACCATAAGCATTGCCGCTAAAGCACCAGTAAGAATCACCTTTCTTCCGTGCTTTTCTCTGATTTTGTTAATTAAACCTCTTTTTCCCAACATGTTTTTCTCCTTTCATTTTGCGTCAAACGCATATCAATAATTTATTACGATTTGGTAATTATTTCCATTTCGCAAAGGCATTATAATTCCATATTTTTCCATTATCAAGAAGAACTTGTCTAATTGTAAAATTTCAGTAACCAACTCATTTGTGATATAATTTATGAAAAATTGAAAGGGTTAAAGTTAGGTGTTTTAAATGAAAATACTAAACAAATTACTTAGTTTCATAATATCTATCATCCTTCTTATTTCGTCATGCTGCTTTATGGGATCACAAGCTGTATACCAGTCGACTTCATCCAGCACCATCAAGTATGCTATGGAAAAAACTGATGCCGTAAATGTCCTGGCAGACCAGGTATTAACTGTAGTCCCTGGATATATCGGAGAATCCTATTCTTCAGCTCTAGAGAAGGTTATAAAATCTGAATCCATGAAGAATTTCTATGCAGATTATCTGGAAGATGCGATTTTCGCGATAATAAATGATGATCCGCTGCCATCTGTAAACGAAAGTGCACTTTCAAACGCATTTCTAAGTGGGTTTGACGAGGTTGAGAAAAACGGCGATTTAGGCCTTTCCGAAATTCAGATTTACCTGTTTGAACTGGTTAAAGATCAAGTCATCACTGTTGCCGCATCAAGCGCCAGTGCGTTACTTAGCACTGTTGACAGCGACATGATGGGCGAAGATGTTGCTAAAGCCATGAGCTTTTTGAAAATACTTACCAGCGATACGATCCGCCTCGGTTCAATGGCACTTATGCTTCTGTGTATATTTGCACTCATCATCCTTAATTTCAGAAAAGGAGGCTGGCTTGTAATAGGTGGCTTTAATTTCATAATATGTGGAGCTTTATTCTTCTTTTTGACAACAAGACTTGGTGCTATAACGATTACAGAAACAGCTTCAGATCTCATAGATAGAGTAATAATGATAATGTTCTCTAACGGAACTGGTCAGGTAGGCATAGTAAGCTTCGGACTAGGGATTCTTATGCTGGCTGTCGGCGTAATTTATAAATTAATACGTTTCATTTCAAGATCAAAATAAAAAAAAGACGGTTCAAAATGAGCCGTCTTAATTATTAACATGATTATTCTTCTACGATAGTAACCTTCTTCATTCTCTGTTCCTGCTTAGGCATATCATTTAAGAATCTAGGAGCTGCTACGATTGTATCTGCAGCTTCCATGCCTTCGATGATCTTACCGAAAGAAGCATACTGTCCATCAAGGTGTGGTGAATCAGCAACCATGATGAAGAACTGTGAACCAGCTGAGTTTGGATCCATTGCTCTAGCCATTGAGAGAACGCCTCTTGTGTGCTTTAATTCATTATTGAAGCCGTTCATCTTGAATTCACCTTCGATTGACCAGCCAGGACCGCCCATTCCGTTTCCGTTAGGACATCCGCCCTGAATCATGAAACCAGGAATAACTCTGTGGAAAATAAGGCCATCATAGAATCCGTCATTTACCAGCTTTTCAAAGTTAGCTACTGTCTTAGGAGCGATTTCAGGATAAAGTTCACCCTTCATGATATCGCCATTTTCCATTTCGATAATTACATATTTCATTTATATTCCTCCTTTTTTATTCTTCGCGCTTTCTGAACGCATCATGGTCAAGTTTTCCAGCATAATATTCTTCCCAGAAAGTTTCCCTGATATAGAGAGGATACAGCGCCTCAAGATCCTGCATTTCTTCTCTGGACATGAATCTTATATCACTTAAAACCTGTTCATCATTATTAAATTCCGGATCGTATCCAAGTTCGACCTTCACATTAGGGTCAGCCATATCAGCCATAAAGAGATTAACAAATCTCTGACCTCTTTCTGAAACCTCCTGAATATGGCAGATCATTCTGCAGTTTACGATATCAAGGCCGGTTTCCTCCTTCATTTCTCTGCGAGCCGTATCGATGGCAAATTCGCCTTCTTCAATTCCACCACCTGGACACATCCATACGTCACGTTCCTTATGGCTCTGCTTAACAAGCAACATTCTGTCCTTATCGTCAAGGACTATTACTCTAACTCCGCCTGTCCACATAATGCCTCCTGTAATTTTATAAAATCACACCGTATATGATTGCACCTATAGCTCCCATGGCAAGCATAATGATTATAGGTTTGATCTTTGTCAGAAGCATCATCGCTATTGAAACGATGAATAACCCGATCGGTATGAAATTATAATAGTCTATGCTAAACATTTCCATAGATGCTATTCCGCCCTTTATGAGGACGCCCTGCGCTACGAATATGGCAGCGGCTGCAATAAGTCCTATGGTTACAGGTCTTATTCCAACAAATGCACCTTCAACGTATTTATTATCCTTGAATTTATCAAGTAATTTTATTACCAGAATCATAATCGCAAAGCATGGTAAGCATACACAAATAGTTGCGATTATTGCTCCGAGTATTCCCCCGGCAAAAAGGCCTACATAGGTAGCCGCATTAACTGCAACCGGTCCTGGTGTCACCTGAGATATGGCAACAAGGTCCGAAAATTCCGCTGCTGTCATTACGCCAAATTGCTCAACACTCTGGAATATGAGCGGGAGCATTGCGTTGCCACCACCAAACGAAAATAAACCTACTTTAAGGAATATCTGACATAAAGTGAGGTAAACCATTATTTTTTTACCCCCTTCATGAAGCTGAATACTATGCCGAATACTATACCTGCAAGTATTACTATGACTGCTGTCACGCCAAAGAAAGCTACTGCTACAAGAGACGCCAGGCACATAATAACGGAGAATACTATGGTTTTCTTATCTCCTGATATCTGCCTAAAAAGCTTGATCGCTGCCACCAGAATAAGTCCACATACTGCAGCCTTGATTCCGGTAAGTGCTCCCGTCACATATACGTTATCCCCAATGGCACTCAGCAGTGCCACCGCGATGATGATGGACAGGAATGCGGGAAGAACTACACCTAGTGTTGCTATGATAGCTCCCAGCATGCCACCCTTCCTGTAACCAATATATGTTGCAACGTTTACAGCTATGACTCCTGGAAGAGACTGCCCAACAGCTATGCAGTCCAGCATTTCTTCTTCGCCAAGCCACTTTTTTTCGTTTACAGCAATTTCCTGTATTTGTGGTATCATGGCAGCTCCACCACCAAGGGTGAATGAACCTACCTTGAAAAATTCCCAAAATAATTTTAGAAGCATCTTCCGTCTTTTTCTGCATTAACGATGTCTATAGCCTTTGCAATAGCATCTTCTACTGAAAGTTCAACCTTATCAGCTTCACGTCTGAGCTTGTATTCAACGATTCCGTCTGCTGCACCTCTACCTACTGTGATTGCAACAGGGATACCGATAAGGTCAGCATCCTTGAACTTAACGCCGGGACGTTCTTTTCTGTCATCCATAATAACTTCAACACATGCAGCACCCAGCTTCTTGTAGATTTCTTCTGCAACAGCCAGCTGAGTTTCGTCATTGTGCTTCATTACTGTAATGATAACGTGGTATGGAGCAACTGACATAGGCCAGATGATACCGTTTTCGTCATGGTTCTGAGGCATATCGATGATAGCCTGGAAAGTTCTTGATACGCCGATACCATAGCAACCCATTACCATTGGATGATCCTTCTGGTTTTCATCCTTGTAAGTTGCGCCCATAGGTACTGAGTACTTAGTGCCAAGCTTAAAGATCTGGCCAACTTCAACGCCTCTAGCGTGCTTAATTGGAGCTCCGCAAACTGGACATGGATCGCCTTCCTTAAGGTTCTTGATATCAGTTACGATATCGCCTTCGTAGTCACGGCCATAGTTTACGTTAAGCATGTGATAATCTGTTTCACATGCGCCTGCACAGAGGTTCTTAAGGCCTGGAAGTTCTGAGTCAACTACGATCTTGCAGTCATGAAGTCCAACAGGACCTGTGAAACCGCCAACGCATCCAGTTGCCTGAGCCATCTTTTCTTCGTCAGCAAATTCGATAGCATATTCATGAACACCAAGAGCGTTTACCAGCTTAGTCATGTTCAGTTCTCTATCGCCTCTAACAAATGCTGCTACATATTCCTTGAAGTTTCCGTCTTCATCATAAGTTGTGAAGAGCAGAGCCTTGATTGTCTGAGTCTGGTCGATTCCCAGGAATTCGCTTACTTCTTCGATAGTCTTAGTTCCTGGAGTGTTTACTTTTTCTAAAGGCTTCATTTCAGCATCGTCTGCAGGAGCATCGACGCATGCAGCCTTTTCTACTGTTGTAGCCATATCGCAGCTTTCGCAGTAGCAGATTTCACTTTCACCGTATTCACAAAGAGCTGTGAATTCGTGTGAACCAGTTCCGCCGATAGCACCGTTATCAGCTTCTACAGGTCTGAAAGTCAGTCCGCATCTTCTGAAAACGTTTGAGTATGCTTCGAACATATCGTTATAGCTTTCATCAAGACAAGCTTCATCCTTATTGAATGAATAAGCGTCCTTCATGATGAAGTCTCTTGATCTCATCATACCGAAACGAGGTCTTGCTTCGTCTCTGAACTTATTTGAGATCTGATAAATGTTCATAGGTAACTGTCTGTATGAAGTGATATCATTTCTTACGATATCAGTAAAAATTTCTTCTGCAGTTGGTCCGAGACAGAAGCCTCTATCGTTTCTGTCGCTTATTCTCCACATTTCAGGACCATATGCGCTCCAACGGCCTGATTCTTCCCAAAGTTCGCCTGGCTGCAGCACTGATGTACGGATTTCCTGACAACCCTTAGCGTCCATTTCTTCACGAACAATATTTTCGATCTTCTTTATTGTTCTCCAACCCATAGGCATATAGCTGTAAATACCTGCAGCTGTCTTCTTGATCATGCCTGCTCTCAGAAGCAGGATATGGCTTGGGATTTCCGCTTCGTTTGGAACTTCACGCAAAGTCTTAAAAAATGCTCTTGATAATTTCATTATTATAATTCTCTCCTTTATCTATATATGCAAGCCACAGCTTCACAGGCAATTCCTTCGCCTCTTCCTGTGAATCCAAGCTTTTCTGTCGTAGTTCCTTTAATGTTGACTCTATTCATTTCGATATCTAAAACATCTGCAACATTAGCTCTCATCTCTTCAATGTAAGGGCTGATTTTTGGCTTCTGTGCGATAACTGTAACGTCAACATTTGATATTTTATAATTGTCAGCATCGAGGAGTCCTTTGACTTCTTTCAAAAGCTTCATACTGCTGATTCCTTTATACTTTTCATCAGTATCCGGGAAGTGTCTGCCTATGTCACCAAGGGCTGCAGCTCCGAGAAGTGCATCCATAAGCGCGTGAAGAAGTACGTCTGCATCTGAGTGGCCTAAAAGTCCCTTAGCATAAGGAATCTCTACGCCGCCAAGAATAAGCTTTCTCTCCGTAACGAGTTTATGAACATCAAATCCTGTACCAACTCTGAAATCCATTTGTCTTTGCCTCCTCTCTATGCTGATAATTTCCGTTTCTATTTATTACAGACTGCCTGACGGCTTGGCAAAAATCATTCTGCCAGCTGAAGTCTGTAAAACACTGGTTACTGTAACCTTAATAGTCTGTCCTATAAAATTGCTGCCTTCTTCAACAACGATCATTGTACCGTCATCAAGATAAGCTACTGCCTGTCCTTTCTCCTTACCGTTTTTGACAAGAGAGAGGATCATTTCTTCTCCTGGAAGTACAACAGGCTTAAGCATATTAGCAAGCTCATTGATATTAAGTACAGGTACGCCCTTAATTGAAGCGACCTTGTTTAAGTTAAAATCGTTTGTTACAACTTTACCACCCATTATCTGAGCCAGTTTGAGAAGCTTAACGTCAACTTCAGGAATTTCTTCCAAAGCCTTCTCAGCTTCTGTGTTATAAATCTCAATGCCATATTCCTGCTGGATCTTGTTCAGAATATCAAGCCCTCTTCTGCCCCTCTGTCTCTTAAGAGCATCGGATGAATCCGCTATATGTCTGAGTTCAACGAGAACGAACTCAGGAATAACTATGGATCCCTCCATGAAACCGGTTTTCATTATGTCGGCAATTCTGCCGTCGATAATTACACTTGTGTCAAATATCTTAGGCGTTGCATCTGATTTGCTCTTTGAACCCTTGCCGCCAACCGATGATATTTTCAGTCTGGATAAAAGTTCTGTAACAAAATCTGTGCCCTTACTTGTAGCTACGGTAATACCAATGAATCCCATTATTATATATGTCACGATATTAAGTATGACATTAATGGCAGTTATTTCAATACCAGCGTAAACTCTGCTGATAAGATATGCGATCACAAGACCTGCAATCAGCCCTATAGTTGTTGTCATAAGGTCTGCTAAAGACCATTTCTGCATTTCCTTTTCCAGGCTGTTTGCCACCTTATCGCCCTGTCTTTTAAATACAGGAGTGAGTCTGTAAAATAATAAACCGAATATAATTGCGAATACTAAACTAATGGACCATTCCATGCCCTTGCTAAGCTCAATCCCTATATCTATATGATTCTGTTCGATAAAGTAAAATACTATCTGGTTTAACGCATATCCGAAAACCATTCCAATAATAGTAAATACACATTTAAATAATTTATTCAGCAACGTCTTTTTCCTCCTTTCTTCTAAAATTTCGTAGACTTGTCAGTTTTTTATATAGATGGCAGATGAACTTATTTTACAGCGTACTCTACAATATCTCTGGCTTCATCCTCGCTGATATTCAATGAAAGCATGATTTCACTCAAAAGAATTTTACGAATGTTATTCAGCATTTTCTTCTCTCCGGCAGAAATTTTACCGTTCTCATCAGCTCTGAGCAGATTTCTGAAAATCTCAGCGACCTTAATAATATCACCGGTCTTGATTTTTTCAGTATTATCCCTGTATCTCTTGTTCCAGTTTCCAATGGCCGCACTTGATTCTTCCTTCATTACAGCAACGACTTCATCGATTTTCTCTGGAGCAACAACAGGTCTGACTCCGATTTTGTCACATGTTTCTACAGGAATCATTACTTCCATATTTCCACATGCTATGTTCATTATGTAGTATTCTTTTAATTCACCAAGAATTTCTTTTTTCTCGATTTGTCTTATGATACCTGCTCCATGCATTGGATAAAGTATCTTATCGCCAATCTTATACATAAAATTCCTCCTAGTCACACGTAATATCATTGTATCACAAATTCTTATGTCAGTGTGTTATAATCTAAGCAATACCAATGAAAAGCGGTATTTTATTGGTGTTTTCACATTAAAACCCCACCTGCTACACAAAACCTACACAGGTCCTGTGTATCTTATAGATACAGTTATAGAATTGGAGGAAATTATATGGCTAAAATACTTATTGTAGATGATGAACAGAAGATAAGAGAAGTCATTAAAGAATACGCTGTATTTAACGGTTACGAAGTTTCAGAAGCAGGCGATGGCATGAGTGCTGTTGGTCTTTGCAAACTTGAAAACTTCGACCTTATCATAATGGATATAATGATGCCGAAACTTGACGGATACTCAGCATGTAAGGAAATCCGTAAATTCAGCAACACACCTATAATCATGCTTTCAGCGCGCAGCGAAGAAGTTGATAAGCTTTTTGGATTTGAACTAGGCATTGACGATTACGTTGTTAAACCATTCAGTCCTAAGGAACTTATGGCTAGAATCAATGCTGTCATTTCCAGAAACAAAGGACAGGAAATGGTATCAGAAAAAATCATGAAGTTTGATGGACTTGAAATCAACATCCCAGGAAGAACAGTTTCCATCGATGGTCAGAAGGTTGAACTCACTCCTAAGGAATACGATCTTCTTTTCTACCTGGTTGAAAACAAGAACATCGCTCTCTCAAGGGACAAACTTCTCTCTGATATTTGGGGCTATGATTTCTATGGTGATGACAGAACTATTGACACTCATATCAAAAACCTTAGAAACAACCTCGGCAAATACCGCGACTATATTGTTACATTAAGAGGGGTAGGATATAAATTTGAAGTTTAAGATAGATGTTAAAAGCATTAAATTTAAAATGGTCGCCTACTTTATTCTGTTTGCAACCGTAATCCTTATAGGAATATGGGGTCTTCAGGTAGTTATGCTGAATTATTTTTACGGCACTATGAAGACAAATCAGACTAAAGAAGTCGTTCAGGAGCTTCACAATTCTTATAAAACTAAAAGTACCGATCGCTTCCTCAAGGACGTTGAGCATGTATCTGATACATATGATATGTACATATATGTTTCTTCTTATGACGGTACAGCAATTTACTTCAAACCTTCAGGCAATGACATTTCAAGGCTTCCGGGTTTTGAAAACGAAGAAGATGCTAACGATGACGGCGTACCATATAAATATGCAGCTCAGATTCAGACTTTGAGAAAGCATATGCTTAACGGTGAGGGTTCGGCCTATGTCAAAATCAAGGGAGCAGACGACTCGCAGGTTATACTGGCATATGGTGGCCTTCTCCAATCGAAGGATAAAGAGCATATGGCAATATTCATGTTCTCGCCGCTTTGGCCTATGTCATCAACCGTCCGAATACTGGCAAGTAACCTGGTACTCGTTACGATCATTGCGCTTCTAATAGCTTGCTTGATATCTGTTTATCTTTCGACCAGAATAACTAGGCCTATAAGAAAAATGGAGAAAACCGCCAAGAGACTTGCCGATGGCGAATACGGCATTGTGTTCAAGGGAGGACATTATTCAGAGCTTGTTAATCTAGCTGACACATTAACCTCAGCTTCCATTGAGCTCGAAAAATCAGACATGATGCATAAGGATCTTATGGCTAATGTTTCACATGACCTTAAGACACCTCTTACTATGATCAAATCATATGCTGAGATGATAAGAGATCTTTCGGGTGATATTCCAGAAAAGAGAAACCAGCATCTGCAGGTTATCATGGATGAAGCGGACAGATTAAATGGTCTTGTTAATGATATGCTGACAGTTTCAAGACTCCAGTCAGGTAAACTGACACTGGAAGCCAGCGATTTTGATTTGACAGAGTCTGTTGATAATATCCTGAATACATATAGAGTCAAAGAACTCGACAGCTCATATACATTCAATTTCGAAAGCGCTGGAGAATTCTACGTTCACGCAGACAAAGAGAAGATACAGCAGGTTATTTCAAACTTTATTACAAATGCTTTGAAATTCTGCGGTGACGATAAGACAATAAACATTTCACTTATCAAGAAAGGCCGTATGGTCGAACTCAGCGTTGAGGACCATGGCTCCGGCATTGCTCCAGAGGAAATCGACCACATTTGGGAAAGATATTATCGTTCAAGTTCCAATATGGTTAGGGAAACCGAAGGTTCCGGACTTGGCCTTTCTATCTGTAAGGAAATATTATCATTACATAAAATACAATTCGGTGTAGACAGCACACTTGGACAAGGATCTAGATTCTGGTTCCAGCTGCCTATCGTCAAAAAACCGGTAAACAGTTAACTGTTTTTGTTAAATAGAGATGCCGCCTCAGCTACATTTCTAAGGCCAATAACCTCTATGCCATCGATATTTCCGGTTTTAGTTTTCGCATTTTGAGCATTCTTTATCGGAAGCACAATTCGCTTGAATCCAAGCCTTTGTGCTTCTTTTATTATTCTATCAGCGTGCTGGACTGCTCTGAGATCGCCTGTCAGGCCAATTTCTCCCAGTACCAGAGTCTTACTGTCAAGTTTCACGGATTTATACGTTGAGTAAACAGCAAGCGCTACAGCGAGGTCTATATAAGTACCTTCAGGCCTTATACCACCTACTACATTCACATAAATATCCTGATTGAACAGGTTCATACCCATTTTCTTTTCGAGAACCGCTATCAGCATACTGAGTCTTGAGTTATCTATGCCCAGTGCCGTTCTTCTGGCAAAGCCTGCATTATTATTATAGCTTGTTAGTGCCTGAACTTCTAAAATGAGCGGACGTGTTCCTTCGTATACAGCAGTTGCTACCGCACCATCGCTGTCCCTATCCATTTCTTCCATAAGAACGCCGGAAAGGTTTTCGATAGGTATCAGCCCTTCTTCTGCCATTTCAAAAGCCCCAATTTCACTGGTAGTCCCGAATCTGTTTTTCTGAGCTCTGAGTATTCTCATTTCATGACTTCTATCTCCTGTGAAACTAAGAACACAGTCAACCATATGCTCTACGATTCTAGGGCCTGCCAAGTCACCGCTTTTAGTGACATGCGCAACAATGAAAACAGGTATACCATTCATCTTGCCTATTCGCATAAGCTCGTTTCCGCAGATTCTAACCTGTGAAACGCTACCAGGTGCTGATTCCAGCTCCGCACTGTACATAGTCTGTATAGAGTCAATTATCAGAAACTCAGGCTTTAATACTTCTGTGACCTGAGCAATATTTTCGATATTTGTTTCAGATAATATAAAGAGATTATCGCTGGCAAGCTGTCCTTTACTGCAAACCCTGTCAGCTCTCATTTTGATCTGTTCTTCAGATTCCTCTCCTGAAACATAGAGGACTTTACCTCTTGTCTCAGCTATGTGTGAAGCCGCCTGGATAATTATTGTGGACTTACCAATTCCCGGTTCACCTGAAATGAGTGTAAGTGAACCCGGTACCAGTCCGCCTCCAAGAACGCGGTTAAGTTCACTGATACCTGTATCTATTCTGCTTGTTTCGCCTGATTTTATCTGCGAAAGCTTCTCTGGTTTTCCAGCCCTTGATCCTATACCTCCGAAGTTATCGCTTCCAGGAGCTTTTGATGTTTTGCCTGATGTTCGCCTTCTCTTGTCATTTTCATCAAAGTCTATTACTTTCTCTTCAACCATGCAGTTCCAGGCATGACAAACAGGGCACTGGCCGACCCATTTAGCCGACTCACTGCCGCATTCCTGACATACAAATACAGTTTTTGCTTTTTTAGCAGCCATACTAAAACCTCTTTAATATTCTTAAAAAAGCCCGCAACAAATGTTGCGGGCTTAAATTTACTAAATGATGATTATTTAGCAGCTTCCTGTTCTGCCTTGTAATCGTCGATAATCTTCTGTGAAATGTTGCCAGGTACTTCTTCATACTTAGCAAATTCCATTACGAAGCTACCTCTAGCCTGAGTCATAGCTCTCAGAACGATAGCATAGTCGAAGAGTTCAGCCTGTGGAGCTTCAGCCATCAGCTTCTGTCCGCCACCTGGGATAGGATCCATACCGAGGATCTTACCTCTTCTCTTGTTCATGTCGCCCATAACGTCGCCCATGTACTCATCTGGAACAGTGATTGCCATCTTCATGATTGGTTCGAGCAGGCATGGCTTAGCTTCAACGATACCCTTCTTGAATGCCAGTGAAGCAGCAATCTTGAATGCCATTTCGTTTGAGTCAACATCATGATATGAACCATCGTACAGGATAGCCTTAACGTTTACTACCTTACATCCAGCGAGAGGACCCTTTTCCATACATTCGATGAGACCCTTTTCTACTGCTGGCCAGTAGTTCTTAGGAACTGAACCGCCGAAGATTTCTTCGCCGAATTCGAATTCTTCCTGTGAAGGTGAGAATCTGATCCAAACGTCACCGTACTGACCTGAACCACCTGACTGCTTCTTGTGCTTACCCTGAACTTCTGAAGTACCCTTGATAGTTTCTCTGTAAGCGATCTTCTGTGGAACTGATACAACGTCAACACCGAACTTGTCCTTCAGCTTAGCTGAGATAATGTTCAGATGAGTGTCGCCCTGTCCACCAAGCAGAGTCTGGTGAGTTTCTGTATTACTTTCAAGAACGAATGAAGGGTCTTCTTCCATCAGCTTCTTGAAGCCTGAGCCCATCTTTTCGTCGTCGCCTGAGTCAGCTGGCTGTACTGCCAGATAATAAGCTGGAGCAGGGAAGTCGATTGGAGCGAACTTGATCTGGTTAGCCTTTTCACAAAGAGTGTCGCCAGTCTTAGTGAACTGAAGCTTACCGATAGCTACGATATCGCCAGCAACTGCCTTGTCAGTGTTTTCCTGATTCTTACCTCTAGCGAAGAAGAGTGAACCAAGCTTTTCTTCCTTCTCAGCGTTTGCGTTGTAAAGTGAAACGCCTGAAGTGATTGTACCTGAGATAACCTTAGCAAGTGAAATCTTGCCGAGGAATGGGTCAGCGATAGTCTTGAAGATAAAAACTGCAGGCTTACCGTTAGGATCTACTGCGATTTCAACTTCTTCATCAGTATCTGTTACTGCAGGATATGCATCATGATCTTCAGCCTTAGGAACATAAGCAATCAGCTGTTCGAGAACGTCAGTGATTCCTTCGCCTGTGATAGCTGAGCACTTGAATACTGGAACGATATCACCATTAGCGATACCCTTGCTCAGACCCTTAGCAAACTGTTCGTCTGTAAGTTCCATAGTTTCCAGATAGATTTCCATCAGTTCTTCGTCTGCGCCTGCTACTTCTTCTTCCAGAGCTTCTCTATCGTCAAGAGTTACAACAGATGAACCGAACTTGTCCTTTAATTCTTCGATTACTGCATCGCAATCAACATTTTCCTTATCGATCTTGTTGAGGATGATAAACTTAGGAACGTTGTACTTCTTACATGAGTTCCAAGCCTTTTCTGTACCAACCTGAACGCCTGATGATGCATCTACAACAATTGCAGCTGCTTCAACAGCTCTCAGTGCTGAGTTAACTTCGCCTACGAAGTCGAATGATCCTGGTGTATCAACGAAGTTGAGTTTTACCTTGTTGTATTCAACAGGAACTACTGATGTACTGATTGAATAACCTTTTTCAATTTCCATCTTATCGTAGTCTGATACTGTGTTGCCATCTTCAACCTTACCCAGTCTGCTTATAACCTTTGTTGCCAGCAGACCAGCTTCGAGGAATGTTGTCTTACCACAACCACCGTGTCCAACGAGAGCGATGTTTCTAATGTTTTCGCCTTTATAGCCCTTCATCTATTGAGACCTCCTATTATTTTTAATTAACATATGACTCATTATATCATTGGAGGTATCTCATAGCAACACTTTTAGCGTTTGCATTTCGCCGTTTTAGCACATAAAAGTGCCGAAAAAAGTGCCATCACCATGACTATCCCAATCGGGAGTTCATCCCCAGTCTTAGGCACTGATGAAGACACATTATTATCAGGCGGTGCAGCAGGCACCGATTCTATCGGATTATAGTCAGGGCTCCCTCCCGGTTTGCCGTTTTCAGCAGTACCGACCTTATCAGGAGTCTCCTCAATATGCTCCTTTATGGTTACACTCTGCTCCGCACTTTCAATATCCTCGTGAGTTGCCAGGAGCTTATCTTCAAAATAGAGTTTTTCAAAGGCTACAAGGCTTTTGCCCGCCAAAGCATTACCATTAGCCTTAAACTCAACAATGACTTCTCCGCTTTCACTTTCAGGAATGAATGTGCTTTCTGCTGTTACACCGGTTTCTTCGCCAGTACTTTTGTCCATCAGCCTGCCCGACACTCTATATTCAAGTCCCGGTTCAAGACCTGTACATGACACCTTGTCAGCGATCATTATCTCACCTTTAGAATCAACTTCTTTATTTCCCGTTTTTGACTCAGCAGCCGATGTCGTAATGGAGACATTTTCAGGCACTTTAATCCAGTCGATGCTAAACTTAACCTTCTCAGTTTTACCGCAACCAAACAGTATATCCTGATGGGTTCCAGACTCTATGACATAAGGAGAAAAAGTTTCGATGCTCCCCTCCATCTCAGGCGATTCATATTTACCGGTAAGTTCAGACCCTCCTGTGAAATAAAAAGACTCGCCTGTTTTGACTGTAACGCTTTCACCAGCAGAAGCATGTCTTTCACCAGCAATCATTTCAGCGCCATCTGGAACTACAACTGTTATGGAATTACCATTCGTACCCTTAAGCTCAATCGATTCAGTTTGCTGCCTTTTCTCAGACGAAACCCATTTTGAACCAACATGTTCTTTGCTAAGCGAAAGGCTGGCTTCAGCAAATGGATCTGGCCATTCCTTGATTTCTTCGACAAGCGCCTTAACGATTTCCTGGGTATCTGCTGATACACCCTTAAACGGAGTGCTCCTGCCTCCCTCGAGCTGGTAAATGTAACTGAGGAGCACATGAGCGAAGGCATAGGCCCCATTGTCACCTGCATAGCACTTCTTAAGATCCAGTTCCGCCATCCTTCCCTTCATCTTCTCCTCATATCCAGGATAACCGTATGAGTAATAGAGGCCTTTCTGCAAAAGCTTCATATCCTTGACTACAGCTTCCCTGTCTTTCGTTTCAGATCTCTTGATACCCGGTTGGATACAGTAGGCAACATGTTCCTCCCCCTTGCATTCCACCTTGAACTTAACAGTCGTATAGTTTTCATACTTGATTTTAGTGCCATAGGTAAGTTTGACCGCCTTAGTCTGTTCCCCTGAATAAACAATGACACCTCCTGTGTCTTCGATGTCTTCGATAAGTTCTTCAGAATCCTCATCCGAACCTTCCACTTCCACTTGACCGACTTCTTTCATCTCATCGCCATCATCTTCTGCCGCATGTACCTGCCACCCTGAAGCACATAGAGGCATAAATAAGAGCATGGCAAAAATAAGCAATAAAGCTGTCTTTTTCATCTCTAATCATCTCCCTTTTCTTAATATTTTTGTCTGCCAGACCCCTCCCTTAATTTAACTATATTACCAATATTTTCCAGCTTGTCAATTGAATAATTACCAAATAAAGAAGGGCCCAGCCCCGCATTTCTAGCGGTTTCTGTTCCCTTCATATATAGCGCGTTCAAGCCATATCGGCATTGTTAAAAAAATAAAATATGACACGTATACTGCTATGGAAACCGGCGTCAGTTTCCCCATTACAATTTCAGGATCATATAGTATCCAGTTAGTGCCCAGTGCTGCGCCTGCAAATATTATTGTCAGGCAAAAGAAGACAAAAACAACAAGAATCCTATCCCTGTTATCGAATCTGTAAAGGCTATAAGCCGTCCTCCCTTTAAGTGTATAACCCCTGCTCTTCATGGATACTGTACTGCTCATTATCCTGTCAATGCTCCATGTTATGCATGCGGATAGCCTTTTTAGCAGATCAAGTGGCCATGCACTCTTCGTTAGTCCGCGTCTTGCCAGCCCGATTTTTCTCCACTGACCAAGTATTTCCGGGAAAATCCTAAGTGTTATGGAAAAGTAGAGTGAAAGCTTAGGCGAAATTCGTCCAAACAGATAAACCAGTTTATCTGAAGTAATTACGGCAAATATGCATTCTATCCACATTACCAGGGCATAGATGATAATGCAGTAAACAAATCCCAGTGCTAAAGCCTCCAGAGTAATAGAGTTTCCCGATGAATTGTGCCCGAGCACTGTAACGCCGAAATGGTTAAACCATATAAATCCCAGGGTGCCGATCACAACAAATGGCATAAGGCATAAATTAAAGCGTAAGGCTTTGATTCCTACCGCACGAACCGAATACCAGAAAGCACAAAAGGCCGAGATAGCAACCAGGACCGGCTCATTAAACCAAAGGGTGAACCAAATGGCGCATATAAAATATATTAAATTTATAAACGGATGATAATTTTTAAAATCCATACTTTGTCTTTATTCTTTCCAGCTTTTCGATAATAGGTCTCATGAGAACAAACAGCGTTAATGTTGTGCAGAGCCCATGCACCAGATTAAATGGCAGCCCTGCCAGATAAACGGCTCCTGCTGAAGCCTTTCCTCCTGTTGTGACCATAAACAGGGTACTCGTATCCAGAAGCGGACCTACGATCACTACTATCAGAAGTCCCCCAATTATCGATGTTACAAGGCGCTTTTCTTTGCTTATTACTCCAGCCTTTGCCAGAAGTCCTGCGATGGCTCCGCCAACTCCGTAAGCGAACATCTGAAAAGGTGTCCAAGGTCCTTGACCGAAGACGAAGTTACTGACAAACCCGCTGACAGCGCCAGCCATAAATCCTGACTGCGGCCCAAAGAACATTCCAATAATAATTATTATCCCCATCATTGGTTTGAAACTAGGAACCAGCACAAATGCTATTCTTGAGACTATTGCCAAAGCGCACATTACAGCTAGTGTAACCAGCTGACGTGCATCAGGTTTTCTTTTTTCGAATCCTGCAAATACGATTATTATGGACAGGATTATTATCCCCACACTTATTAAGTAGTAGTGCATAAAATCATTACCTCTTTAAATTATTGATACAAAGTTCCACAACATCTTCTGCATTTACCGCATTTGTGAACAGGTGTCTGCTCATCTTGTTGGCTGCAGTTGTATAGAAGCTGTTTCCAGCGAAAAATCCGTTAGCTGTATTTGTTGTTATGATTTCTCCGTCAAAGAGCATGCTTACTGTGCTGGCATATCTGGCGCAGAATTCCACATCATGTGATACCATCACTATAGTAACGCCGCGTGATCGAAGGTTATTTAAGATTTCTGCGAACTGAATCTTGAAGAAATTATCAAGCCCCTTTGTTGGCTCATCCAGCAGAAGGATCTCAGGATCTGTCAGAAGAACTTTGGCCAGCGCCGCTCTCTGCTGCTCGCCTCCCGAAAGATCGTAAGGGTGTGTACCTAATACCTTCTTAAGCTGGCAAATTTCAATCACATCGTTAATAGCCGTTTCGTCCCCAGTCATCTCCTGCAGTTCCTCAAGGACAGTCTTCTTAACAAAAAGATTCTGTGGATCCTGCGGAAGCATTGAAGCCTTTGCAGATGTTTTTATCTTACCTCTGTAAGGTCTATTGATACCGCAGATACACCTGAGCAGCGTGGACTTGCCAGTTCCATTACCACCAACGATTGCGTGGAAATCACCTGCACCTACCTTAAGGTTTATGCCTCTAAGGATGTCCTCCGACTTTTTGTCATATCTCATCCAAATTTCCTTAACCTCTATAACTGCATCTTCAGGCTCTTCATATAAATCGTCCTCTATGCTTCTATACTCCAGCTTAGCATCATTTGATGGATCTGCAGCTTCAGGGAACAAATCGCTTATCCACGATCTGCCTTCTCTAGCTGTAAGCGGACAGTTTTGGTAATCCTGACCCAGACAACTTTCTTCATTTACGCCATAGAATATCTGAACAGGAGTTGGCATTGCTGTAAACATGTTACTACCTTCAGCTTTAAGCTTAGCCCCCAGTTTCTTTGGCGGCTCATCGGCAATTATTTTACCATCTTCCATTACGATCACACGATCAGATCCGTGGAAGATATCTTCCAGTCTATGTTCTGTGATTATAATTGTTGTCCCCATTTCTGCATTTATCTTTTTGACTGTATTAAGAAAATCAGCTGCCGCTATGGGATCAAGCTGTGATGTCGGCTCATCCAGTATTATGACGCTTGGCTGCATGGCCATTATTGACGCCAGGTTGAGAAGCTGTTTCTGTCCGCCGCTAAGTTTTGACACATCTTTATGAAACCAGCTTTGAATGCCAAAATAACTAGCCATCTCAGCTACTCTGAGTCTCATTACCTTTTGCTCAGTTCCCAGGCTCTCAAGGCCAAAAGCCAGTTCATGCCAAACCTTATCTGTTACTATCTGGCTGTCCGGATCCTGCATCACATATCCGATCTGTGATGCCTGCTGGCGCTGGTCCGCATCATCTAAAGGCTTGCCGTTAAAAAGGATCAGACCTTTTCTTTCACCATGGGGCGCCAGAATGCTTTTGAGATGTTTTAGAAGCGTTGTCTTGCCGCTGCCACTCCTGCCGCATATAGTTATGTATTCACCATGCTTTATTTCAAGATTTATGTTATCAAGCGCCAGTGCCCCGCCAGATGCAGGGTATGAGAAACTTAAATTTTTGATCTCAAAATGTGCCATTTTATTTCCTCCGTGATGTTAATCGCAGTTGGTGTCGCCAAAAGCAGGATGTAGCTTAAAATTCCTATTATAGTATAAGGATCATAAAACCCTTCAAAATGCATTACCGGTTCGTATGTAGTGTTTGCCGTTCCCAATATTCCTGTAAAGATGGTTGTTATCATAAGACACAGCAATACTATGAGCAAGGCTCTATCCCTGCTGTCGAATCTATATTTCGCAAAAGCTGTACGCTTCCCGCAGCCATACCCTCTCGCTTTCATGCTGTCAGATGTTTTTATTCCGCCTTCAAGGGCCCAGCCCATAAGCGCATTCAGGACAGCTGTACCGGATAGGACTTTATCCTTAAGGCCTTTTTCTTCCCGCCCCATTAAACTGGATCTTGCCAGGGACATCTGTGAAGCCTTTGCACCAAATGAGGGGATAAGCCTGAAAATCATTGTGATGAGCAGACTTGCTGCAGGCGCTAGTTTCCTTAAGGCGTACATAAATTTGTCGCTTGTTATTACCAGATTATAGGACGCAAACCATAGCATGGCTGAAACGAAAATCCCGCCTGCCGCTATACCATAGCAAAGTGCTTCCAGTGTATATTCTCTTCCGCTTCCGAAGGTAAACAGCACTGTTGTACCGTACCTGCTGAAGAGCGGATTAATAGCCGATATTAAAACAAAAACAGGCACAAGCCCAATTATGAGCTTAAATGCCTCTTTTCCTTTTAGCCTTACGTAATATGCGCCAGAAAATAATATCGAGCACACCACAAAAGCCGGGTGAATGAAAAACACACCAAGCCCTATTGCCAAAACGTAAAAATATATGATAACCGCAGGATTATATTTTGAAAATGAATCTATATTCATAGCCGTCACCCTGCCTTATTCCTTATGTCTAAGTCTTGCTGCCACCATGGCGATAAGTGCTGCCAGCGCTGCAAGACCTATTACAATCCACATTGTTATGTCAGGGATCTGACCCGCCAGGGATTTCTCGTCTTCATCAGATCCAGCTATATTATCTTCGCCAGAATAGATATTATTCTTTCTCATCTGGGAAGTTATTTTCTTATTAAGGTTTTTGCTGTCGTCCCCTAGAGTCAGTGCTCCCAGTGACTTTGTCTTTCCTGAGGCCTTATCGCCATCAGAATCTTCTTTTTCGTCTTTATTTTTGTCGCCTTCGCCATTACCCGAATTAGAGTCTTCGGGTTTTCCGGCATTTTCCTGTGAACCGTTATCAAGCTTTTTGAGTTCAGTCACATCGTTCATATCATATATTCCAGACTCACCATTCTTAGCGCGCTGATATGCCACAAGCGCAGTATAGCCCTGTGTTGTTCCCAAATTGTTTTTTCCGGTTTCTGAACTAATGTGCTTGAACCCGCCTTTTACTTTGAATGTCATAAGAGCATCCATAGCGCTCTTACCATTTTTAACGAATCTGGCGTCGCTATCAACGTCTATGCCGAGGGTGGTAAGTGCAATGATAACCTGACTTATAGACTCAGAAGTAACGAGCCCGCCAGTGCTGAAAGCGCCATTCTCATCCTGTGCGAAAGACAGCCAGTTTATAGCCTTATCCACCGCTGCCGTCGCATCTTCAAAACCATCTCTACCATAGTATGGAGCCAGGGCCTGAAGCGCCATGGCTGTCATATCAACATCAGAAGATAATCCGCCATATGCCCATCCCCCATCAGCGTGCTGAGCGTCACTAATAACCTTGATGATATTTTCCCTTGTTGCCTGATTTGCAGTATTCTGACAGGCTGGTATCTCATAGCTATGAGAATCAAAGGCGAGAAGCGCCCAGACCGTCCCGTTGATTCCCTGCTTAATTATATAAGTCATATCCGAAAGCGGCTCAAGCAGGTTATATCCATTTACAGATGTAGGATCAACACCCATCGCAGTCAGAGCAATTACCGCCTTGGAATTTTCTGTTGAAATATTTTCTTTTATTACCGGCGACTTGTTTGCCGAAAGCTTCTTGGAAATAGAAGAATAATACTCGTTAACATAGCTTTCTTTGATCTTGCCATCTCTAGCCAGGCTAAGAAGACCGAATTCATTCCCCGATTCCCATTTTGATTTTTCGCCAATTGAAGTAATCGTCGCAGAAGCCGAATCCAGAGCACTCTCTATATCCTCCTGTGAAGCCATCACTAATTCCGGGATATCTTCAAGAATAACCTCTGGGATCACTTCTTCATCTACATCACATGTATCTTCGTCAGAAATAGTCATTTCAACGCTATCGCCGTCATCTAAAATATAACAATCAGGATCAATTACGATTTCCTCGCCATTGACCCTGATCATAGCATTTGTTATATCAAAATCAGCACTGTCCTGATACTCGCTATCAGTCAGTGCTTCATCATAAAGATCCGAAACGCTGCTGGCTATCCCTAAAGTAAACTCGCTACTTTCGATTACCACTTTATCATTTGCCACCAGTTTAAGAGTGCAGCAAATGTCAGTGTCAAAAGTAAAATCAGGGATATCCATATCACAGATATCGTTCGCATCTTCTATAGATTCATTTGCAAAATCTATAAGCGCGTCTACGTCCTGCGCATAAGCAATAGAACTGACCACTGGAGTCAGCGTCAAAAGTACTGCTAGCGTCAGAGCTATCTTCCTGAGCACGTGTATGACCATACTATACTGTCTCCGTCCTTTAATTTATATGCCGAGCACCCGTAGTTCGGATACGCGCCATTAACCTTAAATATCCACCCCGAAGTCTGACCACAGTCGAACTCATAGAGGTGATTTATTCCTTCTATATACTTAGTACCATAAGTTGACGAATCTGAATATTCCAGCTGTATTCCTGCTGCCGAGCAAACTCTCTTAAGCACATCGAATACTGTATCTCCCGACTTGAATTCAACGCTTGTGGTAGTAAGTATCGTACCGTTTTTAGGTACATACTTACCCTTACCCGCAGTAAGATCATCCATGTTACTTAATATGTCTTTACAGTTTATTGAAATAGTGCATTTCATAACTGTCTTAGAAGAATCTGCTTCTTCGTCTTTGCTCTCAGTAACATCCTCATCAGGCTGGTCTTCATCTGAAGCTACCGCGCTTTCTTCAGTTACCTGAGTAGCCTTAACAGTATCTCCAGTAGCCTCCTGCTCATCATGACCGAACCAGCCTTTGAGGTTTCCTACTGCCATAAGGGCGCAAAAGGCAATTACGACTATAAGAGCCACCATTATTATGTTAGATATTCTTTTTTTCTGGTTTGCCTTCATGTGTAAATCCCTTTATTTTGTAGTATTTTCGTCGAAGTTATAGATACTTAAAACATTTGAGAACTTGCTGCTATAAGTCTTTTTGTTTTCCTTTGCAAATTTGCAAACCTTATAGTAGTAAGTCTTATTCTTTTTGGCTGTAGTATCCAAGTATTCACAGCCTGTAACTTCAGCAATCTTTTTATATCCTGATTTCTTCTTAGTTGATCTGTAGAGGGCATATCCATCCCCGATTTCAGGAGCAATGTCGTTCCATTCCAGCCGAATGCCGTTTTCTTCAACACTTATAACACCAAGCACAGGCTTTGCCTTAGTGATATCAGACTTAATTGATTTAACCTTTACAACACACATAGGAGCGATGATCGGACAATCCATAACCTGGCTTTTAACTGATCCGATTGCAGTTACATAGTATGTTCCAGACTTATTGAAGCTTACTGTTACATTACCTTCTTCGTCTGTTACAGCATCAGTAATAGGCTTAACCTTGCCCTTGCTCCATAATCCAAGCTGAAGATTTGCAATACCATTATCAGCCATATCTTCAGGTGTGTAAGCCATTCCCATATGACCGCTTATATTTAATTTTACATCCTTGCCAATGTACGTAGCTTCGCTGCTCTTATCCATAAATGCGTACCAGTCTGAGTAGTAAGTATCATCTGCATTTACTGATGCAACCAGTGAATCGCCATCTTCAATAGTTGCTGAACCAACACCTGTTGAGAGTGCGGCATTATTCACGAAGAACAAAGTATTGCTTGTATTGACACTCCAAAGCTTTGTTACAGAAAGACCATAACTTCCCTCAACTCTGGCATAACCCTTTGAAGTCTTAGGGCTGTACTTCTTATGAGCAGCAACAAGAGCTTCATCAACCGTCATGATGCCATTCTTATCCAGATCCTTAACTGTTACTGGTCTATTGAACATAGCCTTGCCATCTTTAGCCTTAGCAACAGTTCCCTTATTACTTACTGTTACATTGATCTTAATGTCGTCAGCAGGTGTTACTGTTACCTTGCATCCGTTTGCAAATACCGGATAAGCATCTCCTGCGAAGCCAGTTGCGAGGATGTAATATGTACCAGCCTTATCAAATGTGAAATCCACTTCGCCATTTTCGCCTACTGTAGCATCTTCGATAAGATCAAACTGTCCGTCATGCCAGATTCCGAATGCCATTGATTCGCCATCTTCAGCATAATCTTCAGTTTCACCGGTGTTCCAGTCATATATTTTGTAGCTATAATATAAGTCTAATTTCTGGTTAGCAGTAACTGTAGCTTCATATTTATTAAAATAACCGAATGTATCTGTAAAGGATTCTATATCAGCATATGATCCGATCATTAACATGTCACCCTTATTAATAACCTGCTGGTCAATAGTGTTTGTCATGTCCATCTGGCCATTGACCAGAAATGCGAAAGATCCTTCTTTACCCCATACTTTAGTGACCCATCCAGTTTTAGTGATTCCAAAACCAGAAACTGAATTATAAGCCTTATGAGCTGCGTAAACCGCTTCATCGCAAGTGAGCTGACCATCCTTGTTTCTGTCAACAACAGTAACCACCTTGTTTAACATTGGTGATTTGTTCTTCGCAGCTGCGAAATCACCCTGATCACTTACAGTTACATAAATCTTCACAGATTTAGCTGCCTTAGCCGCAAATGATGTCTGTGGAGCAAATGCAGCCACCATCATTACCGCTAAAACAAGAGCTAGAACTCTTCTTGTTCTTTTCATAAATAACCTCCTAAAAATAAAAAACGCACTCTATTCTGAGTACGACTAACCGCCCTGTACTAAAGCACAGGCTATTTTTCCGTCTTACCTCAGAAGACAAAACATTGTAAGTCAGGCAGGTCTACCGACTCGATCTTTATAGCCTAATCGAAAAGCCTTCCCCAGGAGCTTCCTCCCCAGTGACTTGCATTTAAGATGCATATTTCTTTCGTTGATCATACGGTTGCTGAGACACAGTGCCGGATTCTAACCGGCTTCCGATTTGCCGTAACCTATAATATTCAATAACGTATATTATTTTACCAAAAACAAAGACAAAAAAATAGAGCCAATTAGATAATTGGCTCTATGATAAATCAAAGATCTAAAAATCACAAGTCTTAGGTGTTCTTGGGAATGGCAGTACGTCTCTGATGTTTGCCATACCTGTCATGTACATGATAATTCTTTCGAAGCCCAAACCGAAGCCAGCATGCTTAACGCCGCCGTACTTTCTGAGTTCCATATACCACCAGTAATCTTCCTCAGTCATACCGATTTCTTCGATTCTTGACTTGAGTACATCGTAACGTTCTTCTCTCTGTGAACCGCCGATGATTTCGCCAACGCCTGGAACCAGAAGGTCACAAGCTGCAACAGTCTTGTTGTCATCGTTCAGTCTCATGTAGAACGCCTTGATTTCCTTAGGATAATCAGTTACGAATACAGGCTTCTTATAAACCTTTTCTGTGATATATCTTTCGTGTTCAGTCTGAAGGTCAATACCCCATTCAACAGGATAATCGAACTTTTCGCCTGACTTCTGCAGAATATCAACAGCTTCTGTATAAGTAATTCTAGCGAAGTCTGAATTTACGATATTGTTAAGTCTATCCAGAAGTCCCTTATCCATGAACTTATTGAAGAATTCCATTTCTTCAGGACATTCTGTCATAACGTAATTGATAACGTACTTAATCATTTCTTCAGCCACATCCATATCACCCTTTAGATCGCAGAATGCCATCTCAGGTTCAACCATCCAGAATTCTGAAGCATGACGAGCTGTGTATGAGTTTTCAGCTCTGAATGTTGGTCCGAATGTGTAGATATTTCTGAATGCCATAGCGAAGATTTCGCCTTCCAGCTGACCACTTACAGTAAGGCTTGCCTGCTTACCAAAGAAGTCCTGTGAATAATCGATGCTTCCGTCTTCGTTTCTTGGCGGATTATCCATGTCCAGAGTAGTGATCTGGAACATTTCGCCAGCACCTTCACAGTCACTTGCTGTAATGATAGGTGTATGTGCGTAAACGAAGTTCTTTTCCTGGAAGAACTTGTGCAGAGCGTAAGCTGTTACTGAACGAACTCTGAATACAGCTGAGAAAGTATTTGAACGAGGTCTCAGATGAGCGATCTCTCTTAAGAATTCCATTGAATGTCTCTTCTTCTGGAGAGGATAATCAGGATCTGAGTCAGCTTCGATTTCAACTGTCTTAGCCTTCATTTCAAATGGCTGCTTAGCATCTGGTGTAAGTACGAATGTACCTGTAACCTTAAGAGCTGCTGCGATTGGAGCCTTTGAAATTTCTGTAAAGTTGTCGAGAATATCAGCTTCGTAAACGACCTGAATTGACTTGAAGAAAGTACCGTCGTTCAGTTCAACGAATCCAAACTTGTTTGAACCTCTGTTAGTTCTGATCCAGCCATGGATTGTGATTTCCTGATCGGCGTACTTCTCGCTTTCTCTAAATAACTGTCTAATTAAAACTTCCATTTTGTATTATATCTCCTTAATTTGTTCTCCTGCAAAACCTGCAAGAGACTGCTAAAAATCATTAGCAGATTCTTGTACCTTCTGGAACCATATCATCAACGAAGATAACCTTGCAGCCGCAAGCATTGTTTGTAGCTGCAACCAGCATACCTTCTGACTGAACGCCTGTTAGTCTAGCTGGCTTAAGGTTAGCTACAACGATAATCTTCTTACCGATGAGTTCTTCTGGTTCATATTCTTCCTTAATGCTTGAAACGATTACTCTTTCTTTGAGTCCATCATTTACTGTGATCTTGTAGTTTCTATGAGCCTTTCTGATTTCCTGGCACTTAATGATCTTACAAACTCTCAGGTCAACCTTGAAGAAGTCGTCGATTGTGATTTCATCTTCGATAGGCTTAACTGGATCTGGATCACCGTATACTCTCTCTGGCTTAGCTTCTACTTCTTCTTCAACAACTGGATTCAGTTCAGCTTCTGTCTTAGGAGTTGAGAAGTCAAGCAGGTTAAGATATCTTTCCTTATCGATTGCATAGAGGAAGAGGTAAAGTCTAGGGCCCTTTTCCTTAGCAATGAGGAGCTTATAAACGATCTTGAAGAATTCTCTCTGGAGCTTCTTGATGTCTTCTCTGTCTTCACCATAGATCTTCTTAGGGATCGCATACAGCTGCGCATTCAGAGTGTCAAGGTCATATTCCTGAGTCTTGATGTAATCGTGGAGCATTTCCAGTTCCTTCTTCTGATCATCATCAAGTGATTCATAAAGATCCCAGTCTCTAGTTGCTCTCAGTGTGTTAGCCTGATCAGGAGCACACTTTTCCAGCCAGTTCTTAGCGAGATTTAATCTCTGTTCGAAGTCTTCGAACTTGAATGGCTGATTGATCTTCTCGAATACTGTTTCCATCATAGGAACATTAAAGTCTACAATTGAACCCAGCTGAGCAAGAAGTGACATAGGTACTGTCTTTATATCAGTTGTTTCGTTAATGCAGTTTTCGATTACTGTCTGAACGAATTCGCTAGCTGTTCCAGCCTTATATTCGTTGTACTGCTTATCGAATTCGAAGTACTGACGGAGAATGCCGTCATCGAAGCAGAAATCGAATGCCTTAGTAGGTTCGCTCTTTGAGTACAGCCACAGGATAACTTCTGGCTGATAGAACTGCAGCAGTGTTTCAGGAGTCATGTTAAGACCTGATGAACCTGACATCTTACCTGCTACGCCCTTGATACCGATAAATTCATAGCCCTGGAATTCAGGAGCATCAATACCAAAAATCTTCTTAGCGATAACCTTACTTGTATCATAGCTGCCGCCTGGTGATGCGTGATCCTTACCACCTGGTTCGAAGTCAACGCCTTCATAGAGCCATCTCATAGCCCAGTCAACCTTCCAAGCGAGCTTGCAGTTATGTTCTGTCTTGAAATCAAAAGTGCCGTGGTGACCGCACTGACAAGTGTATTCAGCAACCTTTGTTTCGTCATCATATGCTGTAATAGTAGTTGTATCCTTACCGCATTCTGGACAGTAGATGCTTGTTGGATAATATCTTTCTTTTTCGCCTTCTTCAGCATCCTGTGTTCTGAAGCTATCCAGGATGTCAAAGATTTCAGCTCTCTTGTCGAGTGCTGTGATGATGTGTTCCTTGTACTTACCTGACCTGTACATTTCTGCCTGATACTTGAAGTCCATATCGATGTGGAAAGCCTTGATTGATTCCAGGAATTCCTTTTCGAAATATTCAGCGTATGTACCTTCTTCACCAAATGGATTAGGAACATCAACATATGCCTTACCAATGTACTGTTCGAAACCTTCAGTTACTGCTGCTACGTTCTTAGGAACCTTTCTGAGTCTATCCAGTTCGTCCCATGAGAAGAGAAGTCTAGCCTTCTTGCCAGCTCTCTCTAATGCCTTACATACAAAGTATGATGTAGCAATGTCTCTGAAGTTACCAATGTGTATTGAACCTGATGGGCTGATGCCTGCTGCGCAGACATATTCTTCCTTATCAGGTCTCTTCGCAATTATTCTCTGTGCTATTTCATCAGACCAATGCATTTTAGTAATAAACCTCCCGAATAATTTATATTAATTCTTTTCGATCTTAAGAACTTCGTAAGTAACCATACCGTCTGGGATTTCAATCGCAACTACGTCGCCAGTCTTGTGACCGATAAGTCCTTTACCGATAGCTGATTCGTTTGAAATCTTGCCTTCGAAAGGAGATGATTCAGTAGCGCCAACGATTGAGAATGTTTCGATGTCGCCTGTTTCAACGTCCTTAACATCAACTCTGAGGCCAACGTTTACAACGTCGCCTGTTACTTCGTCATCTGAAACGATCTTTGCTCTTTTGAGCATATCTTCCAGTTCGTAGATTCTTTCTTCCAGTTCTGCCTGTTCATTCTTAGCTGCATCATATTCAGCATTTTCGGAAATGTCGCCGTATGAAATCGCTTCCTTGATTCTTTCAGCAACTTCTGCTCTTCTTACTGAAACCAGCTCATCATGCTCTTTAACGATCTTGTCGTATCCTTCCTGAGTTAAAAGCATTACTCCATTCATGTTATCTGCCATGACCTTTTGATCTCCTTTATTATTTATAGTGATGCATCCACCTAAAAGAGGACGCTCGTGTGCTAATATACTATTATGGCACAAAAAGGGCTCTGGTGTCAACGCACCAGAGCCCTTAGAATATCCAAATTTCAATATATCCGACTGTTTTTACTTAGCTTTCTTCTTTTCACCGATAATGATGCTGATAATTACCGCGATGAGAAGGAATCCCTGATAATATAGGAATGGAATGATAGTGATACTTCCGATTCCAGCGAGACCAGCTGCGATAAGGAGCTGTGCACCATAAGGAATGATTCCCTGCCAGATGCATGAGAAGATATCCATAAGTGATGCTGTTCTTTCAGGAGAGATATCATATTCATTGCTGACTTCCTTAGCGATAGGACCAGCCATAACGATAGCAACAGTATTGTTAGCAGTAGCTATATCCATGATTGAAGTAAGGATACCGATTCCAAGTTCGCCGCCTCTCTTGCTCTTAAACATCTTTCTGATAACTGAAAGGATGTATTCGAATCCGCCAAATTCCTTCATAAGTTCACCAATAGCAGCAACCAGAATTGCAACTACCATTGTTTCGAACATACCTGATGTGCCGTTGCCCATTGAACTGAAAGCAGTACTCATTGTAAGTGAACCAGTGATAAGGCCTACGATAACGAACAGGATCGATCCGCATCCCAGTACGATGAATACGTTAACACCGCAGATTGCTGCGATGAGTACCAGGAAGTAAGGAATAGCCTGCAGTAAGTTGTAATCGAAGTGATCCATAGGTGATGCATCACCTGAAGCAACGCATACGATAGTGATAACAATCAGTGTTGCGATAGCAGCCGGAAGCGCAATCTTAAAGTTCGCTCTGAACTTATCCTTCATTTCAACACCCTGAGTCTTTGTTGCTGCGATAGTTGTATCACTGATAAATGAAAGGTTATCACCAAACATTGCTCCACCAACTACTGTGGCAACGCAGAATGGAAGTGAAAGTCCTGCTGATGATGCAACTCCTGCAGCGATAGGTACCAGTACTGAGATAGTACCGCATGATGTACCCATTGCCATTGAAATAAGACATGCGATTATAAACAGTCCGGGAATAGCGAAGCTTGCCGGAATGATATTCAGAAGCATATTCGCAGTACTTGCTGCACCGCCAGCTTCACTTGCAACGCCACTGAATGCGCCTGCAAGCAGGAATATAAATAACATTATAGTAATGTTTTCGTTGCCGATACCTCTAGCACAAGCCTTGATCTTGTCATCAAATGACAGTTCCTTATTCTGGCAGAATGCTACTGCGAGGGCAATCATAAATGCTACTACTACTGACATTACATAGAATCCCATTCCATCTTCTGACGGTCTAATGTACTCGTAGTAAATACCGCTTCCCAGGTAAACGATAAGGAAAGCAACGATAGGCAGTAACGCCAATCCGTTTGGTTTTTTCTTCATTTTAACGTTTCTCCTCCAAAAAAATTCGATACATATCTTAAACGTACTCAACTGTTATATTTCGTGAATTTGAAACATATACGATAGTTGCGTAGTTCAGACTAAAACTTAGAACATCTCCAACCTTTACTTCAATCCCCTTATCAAAAGCATCCTGAACATCAACAATAGTATGATCGGAAGAAGCCCCTATGACTTCCATATCACTATTATTCAGAATTAGTTCATTGTAATCCCCAAAATCACATTTGCCAAGTCCTAAGAGGGCTCTTTTTCTAATTCCCCTGTCCACATATTCTATTCTGTGGCCAAAAGCATCAAACCCTATATCGCCTACAGGATGAGTAGGCTTATCCTTAACTTCAATAACCTCAGCCTTAAGAGTGAACACATCACTATAAAGGTCACTGGAGTCAAATCCAAATTCGCCATACATAAAATCGGGCAGAAGCAGAACTTCTCCAATTCTTAGCATATTTATTCTCTCAGGCATATTACCTTCTAACACTCTGAAATATGATGTTGAAGCACCACCTGAAATGAACTCGAGTTTTCTACCGATCCTGTCTTCGATCATTTCTGTAACATCGACAAGTTCCTGAAGTTTCTCAGGAGTTGCCATAATCGATCCATAGCATCCGATATTAAATCCTGTACCGATCAGCTTAAGGCCATCCATTTCGTTTTCGACCATTAAAGCAGCCTGTGCCATCTCTTCTTTATCCCAGAATCCTTCTCTAAGATCTCCGCAATCGGCCATAAGGATTACTTCATGTATTTTACCTTGACTTAAAGCTGCTTCATTAAGTGCTTTTAACACTTCAATTTCGCTGTTTAAGCTGGCGTCGCAATATCTTACCAGGTCGTAAACCTCCGAAAGAAGAGGGATTCTTATCATGAGAAGCGGTGTTTTGATCCCCTTCTCTTTGAGTTCAGCCAGCTGCTCCAGCCTTGATGATGCTATAAAGCTTACACCTGCAGCTTCAAACTGCTGAACACATGGGAAAAGGCCTGTGCAGCCTTTGATTACACCTGCAACCGCAATGCCTTGTTCTCCGCACTTCTTAGTAACCTGTTCTATATTATGTTTAAGTTTGCTAAGGTTAATTTCAAGTTTAGGATAGCTTGATCTCTTGTACACTTTTACCTCCCTTAAGTCAAAAAAATACCGGCATTATCACTATGATAACACCGGTCTGAGAATTTGTTTAGTGTTTATTCTGTTTTATTATCAGCATGGCTTCTGATGATCTTAGCAGTTGAGTTTCTGACAAAGTTTGTCTTTCTCACTATAACTCTCTTGATCTTTCTGTATGCTGGAGCCTCATCATTGATTTTATCAACAGCATCCCATACGAGCTTCTTAACATCCTCGTCTGTGTAATTTTCACCGAGAATTGCAGCAACTTCTTCATCGTTGCATTTGATTGCAGCTACGATAATAGTGTCATCGCCTGCAGTATTTGAGTCTTCGTATACCATTGATTCTTCAACAAATTCGTTCATGTCGATGTAGTATTCGATTTCTTCTGGATATACGTTCTTACCATTCTTTGTGATGATAACGTTCTTTGCTCTTCCTGTGAGGATAGCATATCCATTTTCGTCAATATATCCAACGTCACCAGTATGGAACCAACCTTCATCGTCGATAACCTTAGCAGTTTCTTCAGGGTCATCATAGTATCCCATCATAATGTTAGGTCCCTTGATGCAAAGTTCGCCGATTCCATCTTCGTCAGGATTGATGATCTTATGTTCCTGGCATGGAAGAGGAACTCCCAGCGCACTAGGATTAGCGAAGTGGTGCGGATTAAGTGCTCCTACAGGAGCAGCTTCAGTGAGGCCGTACCCCTGAACTGAAATAAATCCGAAGTTTTCAAGTCCCTTCATTACATCAGGGTCTACCTTAGCGCCACCGCAGATGAGAGTCTTCATTCTGCCGCCGAATACATCATGGATGTCTTTAAACAGTTTATCACTTAAATCGATACCGATTTTCTTTGTAAATGAATTGATCTTAATGCCTGTTGCCAGCTTCTTTTCTTTACCCTGACTCTTAACATTCTTCATGATAGTCTTATAGAGCTTATCGAACAGAGCAGGTACACCCAGCAGGATAGTTGGACGAAGTTCCTGCATGTTCTTTGTTATATACTTAAGACCCTGGCAGAATGCAACTGTTGCACCCTTGTAGAAACCTTCAAGGAAGCAGCATGTACATTCAAATGTATGATGCAAAGGCAGGAATGACATGTATGTATCTTCTGGTCCCAGGTGCAGAAGTGTAGGCATGATCATAATGTCAGCACAAATATTCTTCTGGCTGAGCATTACACCCTTAGGAACGCCTGTTGTTCCTGATGTGAAGAGCAGAACTCCCATAGCATCAACATCCAGTTCAGCTTCCAGGAATTCATTATTGCCATCAGCGATAAGCTGCTTACCTTCTTCAACGCACTTCTTCCAACTGTATACGCCATCGATTTCTTCTTCTGAATCCATATTGATCAGGATTTCAAGTTCTGTATCCCCGGCATCGAAGATTTCCTTAAATACCTTAAGGTGCTTCTTAGCGAAAACTACGCATGATACTTCAGATCTGATGATCTGCTGTTTTAATTCTGCTGCATTAAGTTCTTTATCAAGAGGAACAACGCATCCAATACCGCATACTACTGCGAGATATGATGAACACCAGCGATATCCATTGGCACCGATTACTGCAACACGCTTGCCGCCAAGTCCCTTTGACATCATCCAAGTACCGAGACCGTTTACGTCCTCATAAGTCTGCGCATAAGTAATTTCTTCAAATTCACCCTTAGGGTTAAATTTCTCTTTATACGCGATATTATCAGGGTACATTTCAACCGTTGTCTGAACCATATTTTTAAGGCTGTAAATAGGACGGCTTTCTTTGTACTGAACATACGGTCTACTATCATTATCGATAGCCTCGATAATGCCATTAGCCCATTCCATCGCTTCTTTTCTCATTTCTGCTATATTTTCTGCCATGTTACTCTCCTTAAATTTCAACTATCTCTTAGGCCTTATCTGCAAAGTATCCTTCGAGTAGCTCAACTGCATCTTCGATACATCCAGGGCAACTCCTAAGGACAACTCCAGTATCTACACCCTTTATTTCCTTGCAAATAATTGAAGTGTTCTTATCTTCGAACTTCTTAATTAGTTCCTTAATTGCCTTATATGAAACTTTCTTTGTTTTTCCGGGAGCATCCAGATTGCCATCTGACTCATTCATGCCAACTACAGCAACCATTCCTGAAACAGCGCCGCATGTTCCCATGTGTCCCATACCGAAACCGAAAGCTTCCATTATTTCATAAATTTCTTTCTCGCTTTTTCCGAGATCTTCTGCAAATACACATGCTGTTGCCTGTGCACAGTTATAACCTTTATCGTGAAGTTCAATTGCCTTCTTCATTTTTTCACTCATAACTATTTACCTCCTCATTATAACTAAATATATTTCACTTATCAATTTAAATTTAGAAAATTCTGTAATGCGCGACCATTGTCTATTTTTTCAGTTCTTCCAGCACTTCTTTAATGAGTACTCTTTCATCCATATCGTACTTAACGCCCTTAATTTCCTGATATGTTTCGTGACCCTTGCCTGCACAGATAATGATATCTCCAGGCTGTCCATGCTCGATAGCATACTTGATAGCGTCCTTTCTGTTGATGATTTCAACATATTCACCGTTAGTCTTGCCTATGCCTGTCTTGATATCTTCGATAATAGCCTGCGGATCTTCGTTTCTAGGGTTATCTGAAGTTATGATAGTCAGATCAGCAAGTCTTCCCGAAACTTCGCCCATCTCGAATCTTCTGTCTCTAGATCTGTTGCCGCCACAGCCAAAGAGTGAAACCAGTCTATTAGGCTTATATTCTCTAAGAGTTGTAAGCAGACTTTCAAGAGACATAGCATTGTGTGCATAGTCGATCATCAGAGTAAATTCATCACTTACCTTAATGAGTTCCACTCTTCCCTTTACTCTAATATCCTTAAGTGCTGAAATAATATTTTCCTGATCTGCTCCGAAATGTCTGCAAATGGCAATTGCAGTAAGTGAGTTATAAACACTGAACTTACCAGGAATATCGATTTCAACAGGGAATTCCATAAGGCCCTTAACATCATATTTGATGCCCAGATATCCAGCGCCTGTTACCAGTTCCATATCCTCTGCTCTCAAATCTTCGCTGCATACATCAAGGTGCTTGCTTTCTCCGATACCATAAGTTTCAATGCTGCATCCAGCGCCTTCAATGATTTTATCGAAAAATTCGCTGTCTCTATTGATGATACCCACCTTACACTGGTTAAGGAGCATCTTCTTACATGAAAGATAATGATCAAAATCCTTATGTTCATTTGGTCCAATATGGTCAGGTTCAATATTTGTGAAAATACCGTAATCAAATACAAAACCTGCAGTTCTGTGGAGCATGAACCCCTGTGATGATGCCTCCATTACAACTGCATCACATCCAGCATCTGCCATTTCTCTGAAATACTTCTGAACGAAATATGATTCAGGGGTTGTATTTGATGAAGGGATCTTAGTATCACCGATAATTGTTTCAATAGTACCGATAAGGCCAACCTTGTGACCAGTCTTTTCCAGGATGGACTTAACCATATATGTTGTAGTTGTCTTACCCTTAGTACCTGTGATACCTATAGTCTTAAGTTCTCTGGCAGGATGTCCGAACCATGCTGCACTGATGCACGCCAGTGCCAGTCTGCTGTCAGTAACCTTAACGACAGTTACGCCTTCTCCTGCTTCTCCTAAATCAACATCGTCCTGGACAACGATTACTGAAGCCCCTTTAGCTGCAACATCGGGAGCATACGCATGACCGTCTGAAACTGCACCCTTAATGCATGTAAAAAGACACCCAGGAGTAGCCTTTCTTGAATCCAGAACGATTTCACTTACTTCTGTTTCGAGACCAGACTTACCTTCGCTTACTATATTAAACTCTAATTCTTTAAGTAATTCTGCTAATTTCATAATTACCTCCAGTTAAAAAATTCATTAGTTATACATTTTAATGATACTTTATTTTTGTTGAACATTCAACAAAATGCACAAAATGCACAATATGATGTTTTTTAGATATAATTAGGTAGCTAAATGTAGTATAATATAGGGAAGTAAAAAAGAGATTGCAGCTTTTGCATATATAAGAAAGGAGTGCCAAATGGCAAAGGAATTTCACGTTAAAGGCTCTATGGTTGCCCTGATTACTCCATTCAATGAAGACGGCAGCATTAATTACGACAAATATGTTGACCTGCTCGAATTCCAGATTGAGAATAAGACCGATGCTATTCTCGCTTTAGGAACTACAAGCGAAGCACCTACTTTTACTGAAGCAGAAGAAGATAAACTGGTTGAGATAGCAGTTGAAGTCTGCAAAGGCCGCGTGCCTGTAATCGCAAACGGCGGTTCCAACTGCACGCAGTTCTCATGCGATAAGAGTCGCAAGTACTCTGATATGGGCGTTGATGCGCTGCTTTGTATTTCACCTTATTACAACAAAGCAAACAAGCGCGGACTTTACACTCATATTGCAGATGCGGCTGCTTGTGTTGATACACCTATCATCATTTACAATATTCCTGGCAGAACAGGCGTTAACATTCCTATCGATGTAATGTCTGAGCTCGCTAAAATAAAGAATGTTTGCGGCGTTAAGGAAGCTACAGGCGATTTAGGTTACGTTGCCAAAATCCGTAAGGCTACAGAAAACGAAGATTTCCTTATCTGGAGCGGCAATGACGATGTTACAGTACCTATAATGTCCATCGGTGGCGCTGGTACTATCTCAGTATGGGCTAACCTAATGCCTGCTAAGGTTAGAGAAATGACTCACGCTTTCTTAGACGGAAACACTGATCTGGCAGCTAAGATTCAGCTGGAATATCTGAACCTTATCAACGACTTCTTTATCGAAGTTAACCCTATTCCTATCAAGGAAGCCATGAATCTGGCAGGCATGAACGTAGGCGGTTACAGAAAGCCACTTTGCGGCATGACTGATGAAAACAAGGCTATCCTGGCAGCAGAAATGAAGAAACTGGGATTAATATAATCCTGTTTAATAAAAAATAGTATTAAGGAGATTTTTAATGAAAGTAATTATTACAGGCCACGGCAGAATGGGCCAGCTTATCGAGAAGACTATTATCGCTAACGGACACGAAGTTGTTACATGTGTTGATTTAGACAACGCTGATTATCTGAACGGCACTGAAAAGACTGCTGATATCATCATCGATTTCAGTAATCCTTCACTTGTTGACGCTGTTGTTGCTTACGCTAAGCGCACTGGTACTGCCCTTGTTTCAGGTACAACAAACATCTCAGAAGATCAGCTTAACTCAATTAAGGCACTTGCTTCAGACGTACCTTGCATGTGGGCTTCAAACTTCTCACTTGGCGTTAACCTCTTCATGCACATTCTTCCTGAAATCACTAGAATCCTGGAAGGCTGGGACATCGAATTAACAGAAACACACCACAACAAGAAGGTTGATGCACCAAGCGGAACTGCTAAGAGCCTTATCGATGCTATCGACCCTAACGGCGAATACGAAAGAGTTTATGGTCGTGAAGGCAACTGCGGAGCTAGAACAAAGAAAGAAATCGGTATGCATGCACTTAGAGGCGGCACTGTTGCTGGTGAACACACAGTTTCATATTTCGGAAATGACGAAATTTTTGAAATCACTCACAAGGCTTCAAGCAGACAGATTTTCGTTGATGGCGTATGTGTAACAGCAGCTAAGCTGGTTGACAAGGCTCCTGGATACTACACAATGGAAGATATTCTCTTCGCCTAACCCTACAAAATACTAAACAAACTCTTTAATGAGGAGTTCGGTTTTTCTTAAAAAAAATGATTTTTATCATTGACAAAGAAAACATCTCAATATAAAATTGAGCCATTACAGAACATTTTAATATGCTAAAGCTGAGAAGGGAAATAGTAACCATTAGAAGACTGATCAGAGAGTTGCCGGTTGGTGAGAGGCGCATAGTTACTTTTGGCGAATACCTCCTGGAGCTGCGTACCGAAACTTCTATGAGGAGTGCGTAGGCTACGACGGGTTCGCCCGATATAGCGAAAGGGTATCTTCAATTGAACGTACCTGATAAGGCTGTCATCGCGAGATGTCAGTGAACTGAGGTGGTACCGCGGTATAGTTATTCCGCCCTCTGCAATTTGCAGAGGGCTTTTTTATTCCTCTGCAAACCCATTATTTTTTATCATTATTTTTTAGGAGGTTTTTTCAAAAATGGGAACAAAAGCATTAAGTGTAGTAATGCTCGTGATCTTCTTCGCTGTAATGATCTACGTAGGTCTTCAGACAAGAAAGAGAGCAAGAAATGTTGAAGGTTTTGTACTCGGTGGACGTGAAGCTGGTCCTTGGATCACAGCATTCGCATTCGGTACATCATACTTCTCAGCAGTAATCTTCGTTGGATATGCTGGACAGTTCGGTTGGAACTTCGGTATGTCAGCAACATGGGCTGGTCTTGGTAACGCATTTATCGGATCACTTCTGGCATGGAACATCCTGGGCAGAAGAACAAGAATCATGACTCAGCATCTGGATGCTAAGACAATGCCTGATTTCTTCGGCAAGAGATTCAACTCAACTCCACTGAAGGTTATCTCATCAGTTATCGTATTTATTTTCCTTATTCCTTATACTGCATCACTGTACAATGGTCTTTCATCACTGTTCGGCCTTGTATTCGATATTCCTTACTGGGTAGTAATCGCTCTGATGGCTGTACTGACTGGTATGTATGTAGTATTCGGCGGATATATGGCTACAGCAATCAACGACTTCATTCAGGGTATCATCATGCTCTTCGGTATTGCTGCAGTAATCGGATCAGTTATCATGGCTAATGGCGGTCTGGTACAGGCAACTCAGACTCTGTCAGCAATTCCACGTGACGGTTGGGAAACAGGCGGTGCTTTCACAGCATTCCTCGGCCCAGACCCACTGGCTCTGCTCTTCGTAGTACTCCTTACTTCACTGGGTACTTGGGGACTTCCACAGATGGTTAACAAGTTCTACGCTATCAAGCACGAAGACGACATTCATAAAGGAACAGTTATCTCAACTATATTCGCTATCATCGTTGCTGGCGGATGTTACTTCCTCGGTGGATTCGGCAGACTCTATGCTGACCAGATCAAGTATCAGGCAGACGGCGTAACTCCACTGTTCGATACAATCGTACCTTCAATGCTGGCTACACTGCCTTCAATCGTAATCGCAGTTGTAATCGTTCTGGTACTTTCAGCATCAATGTCAACACTTTCATCACTGGTACTGACATCAAGTTCAACATTCACTCTGGACGTTATCGACCCAGCTACTAAGGGTACAATGAACGAAAAGAGCAAGGTTACAGTAATGAGAATATTCATCCTGTTCTTTATCCTGATTTCAGCTATCATCGCTGTAGTTAAGGATGCACATCCTGAAATCACATTCATCGCTCAGATGATGGGTGTTTCATGGGGTGCTCTGGCAGGTGCATTCCTGGCTCCATTCCTCTATGGTCTCTACTGGAAGGGCGTTACTAAGACAGCAACTCTCGTATGCTTCATCTGGGGCTGCGCAGTAGAAATCCTTCAGCTGTACATCTCATTCTTCGCAGTTGACATTTCAGGCTGGGGTCCAGTTCTTAGCTACCTCTTCGCTTCATCAATCAGATCAGGCGTACTGGCTATGGTAGGCGGACTTATCATAGTTCCAATCATCAGCCTTATCACTCCTAAGTCAGATGCTAAGGAAGTTGAACAGACTTTCGCATGCTATGACAAGAAGGTTGAAGTATCAGTTAAGGAAGCTCTCGACTAATATAGAAATTATAACAAAAGCTACAAAATACAAAATTTCAGAAACTAAAAAACGCTTTCCATTTTCGGAAAGCGCTTTTTAGTTATATTAATTATTCTTCTTCGTCGTCATCTTCTGCCAGGTTGTTATAAATAACCTTCACTTC
This sequence comes from Bacillota bacterium, assembly GCA_029006195.1. Classification (GTDB taxonomy): domain Bacteria; phylum Bacillota; class Clostridia; order Peptostreptococcales; family Anaerovoracaceae; genus Lentihominibacter. Next base: position 112,078 of record JAQXGH010000048.1, on the reverse strand, counting down.
TCCACCCGGCTTATCCTTGTGGCCAAGAACCTGAATACCGTCTTTGACATATGCCTTGTATGTCTTATAGCTTTCTTCCCAGCTTTCATACTTGGCATCTCCTCTGTGATCTGTAAGGTCATAATGTTCTGCTAAGTATGCTGTAAGCCACTTTGTGTATTTCTCAGCTCCGCAGTAATTAACGTGCTTACTGTTATAGAAATCTTCGTCCCAGTTGATACCAAGTTCTTCATACATTTCTTCTGAATTGAAGTTTACTACCGGATAACCTCTCTCACTTACTATTTCTATAGCAGTGTTGAATTTAGGCATCTGGCCTTTCTGAACAGAATATGGTGAAAGAACGAACAACACATCTTTACCATTATTATCACAGTAGTCCAGAACTTCATTAAGCGCTCTCTGCGCTATATCTGACAGAGGCGCCTTCTCATCAGAAAGCCTTGCCGGAAACTGATTTACCCTCTTAACGGTACTTGCAGACATAACATATCCCTTAGTCTTATTATTCACGTTCCAAGGGATGAAATCAGCCTTTGCCATCTCGCCCTGTGAAAGCTTGCTGTGATACTTTATTATCGGCACATAGTAATCAAGCTTGTTATCACTTATATCACCTAGCATACCCTTACTGCCGTCCATATAATCAAATGTCTTGTCGATAATTTTCTTCTTATTAGATGATAACTTAAGACTATCCGTAACACGCCTTATGTGAGCATCTGTGATCATATCCCGGTCCTTAAGGAGCCATCGCATTTCTATTATATATAAATCAGGGTCCTGGGTCTTCTGAACTTCATCCATAAGTTCAGGCATATAGAACATCGGCATGCCCATCGTAGCAACTGTGAATACAGACATTCCCTCTTCTTCATAAGCCAAAGGATTTATGAAATATCTGTTTGCCGCACTTGTTCCCAGATAAATCGCATCTATCGTATCTTTTTCTTCATCATAGAATGCGTTAAATATCTGCTTATTTGAATCCGATTCTCCTATTGAGAAAACATGATTCAAATATGTAAACATTCCGAATGTTAAGACCAGGAACAATACAGCCAGTAGCGTCTTCCTGATTCTTCTCTTTTTTAATTTAGCTTTTTTATCTTCTGACATAACATAGTCCTCTATTTCTTGTTGACCGCCTTAAGAATCCTTATAAATTCCGCTGCGGCTTTAGACAGATACTTATTCATCGGACGTGCTATGAACATGGCTCTTGTACAGATTTCTTCGTTAGCAATATAGAGAGCCGGAAGTTCCTTAAGTTTAACATTATTGATACTGCTCTCGGTAATGAGAGATACGCCAACGCCTGATTGTGTCAGAGCCAAAGTCGTCATTGTCTGCTCTGCTGTTATTGTATGCGCTGGTCTGCATCCATAATAATTAAATATAGCTTCCATCTTCTTGCCAATGTGCTGACTATTCTTAAGGACAACAAATGTGTTTTCGCAAAGTTCCTCAAACTCACTCTTAGTAAGCTTCTGACCTTTAATCTTCTTATTTATATCCCATTCTTTAGGAACAGCGATATAAATCTTCTCATCAAGCAATTTCTCGTATTCAAATCTATCATCCTCATCCGCTATAGGCGTTATAAAGAGATCGAGAATACCATTATGGGCAGCTGTGGTCAGTTCTGGTACTGTGCCATCGACTATTTCGATTTCTACCCCCTGATAAAGCTTAGCAAACTCTGCAACAGCTCTAGGAATATAGGCAACATTAAAGAAGCTGGCTCCACCTACACGCAGCTTTCCCTTCTTTAACCCTTCAATATCTGCAATGTTCTGATTCAGTTCAGACTGAAGGCCCTGAAGCTTATTGAGGTAATCAAGATATGCCTGTCCTACCTCTGTAAGTTCGATCGGCTGCTTACTTCTATCAAAAAGCTTAGCGTCCAGCTCCTTCTCCTTTTTCTTGAGATAAGCACTTAGCGCAGGCTGAGAAATCCCCAGATTTTCTGCAGCAATCGAAATACTCTTAACTTCAGCTATAGCTTTGAAATATTCGCCTGATGATTTATTGTCCATAAGTATGCCTTTTCATAAACTTGTCTTTATAATTATCCGACATTCATAAGTATATTGTTATGTCAATAAACTGTCAACATTAGATCGCGATTTTAGATAGTGCTAAATGCTGGCCAGTATTTAACCATTGCCCAAGCCAGAACTGACATGAGTATAATTACCATTACAGTCATTCCTATACCCTTCTTCATCATGAAGCTTGGCTTAAGTCCGTATCCAACCGGAATAGCTCTGATCGATGTAGGCAGCATGTATGATACGTTAACGCCGATCGTAGCAACGTAGATGAACGGAATAGGATTAAGGCCGATTCCCTGAACGATACTGATTACGATAGGCATTGCAACAGCTGCTGTAGCTGTATTACTTGTCATATCTGACATCAGTAATGTGATTGTTATTATAATGAAAATTGTGAAGAAGCCGCCAGTAAGACCCATTGAGTCCATAGCCTTTCCGATAGCATCAGCTGCACCACTCTCATTGATAAGAGTTCCTGCAGCCAGACCGCCGGCAAAGATATAGAGCAGATCCCAGATAACCTTCTGCTGAGCTGACTTCCAGTTAATGAGTCTGTTTCCATCAGGCTTCATTACTATGAAGCATATAATAGCGCATGCGATGAAAACGTATGCAGGCTTAAGTCCAGGGAGATATGCCTGATAAAGCTGTCTTGTGAACGCCAGAATAGTTGCAACTGCGAAGAGTCCCAGAGCCCACTTTTCTTCAAATGACATCTTACCCATTGACTTGTACTGCTGCTCGAAATATTCCTTTGAGCCACCCAGATTTTCACCCTTCTTAACACAGAAAATCAGGTAAAGAATATTACTTAATACGAGAACCAGCATAATAGGCAGGAATCTAATAACCCAGTGCCAGTAAATGAATTCCTGTCCAGTGATCTGCTGCAGATACTGTACTGTAACCAGATTCATAGCTCCTCCAAGTGGTGAAGCCAAACCGCCAACACCAGCGCCATAAGCTATAGTCATAAGAATCATGGAACTGATTTTATCCTCGCCAATTTCATGAATTCCGATGTACTTAAGCATTGATACGGCAATTGGAGTGATTGCTGCACATACAACCGCATTCGGAAGTACGCTGGAAAGGATCGTAGTAAGCAGGAACCAGAATACTATCTGACTTCTGAGATTACTTCCTATGAGCATCAGAAACATGGATGCGATTCTCTTATCGAGTCCTGTTACTTCCCATGTTGCTGTAATAATTGATGCACCCAGAAGAAGTAAAATGATTTCATCTGCATAATTTGAAATTACTAGAGACATATCGCACATCTGGAAAATCGCATTGAGTGCGATAGGCAGGAATCCTGTTACTGCAAAATCTACAGGCCCAGTTATCCACCAGTATGCCATCCATGCAATTGTACCTATAGCACCTCTAGCAGCTGCCGTAGCAAAGAATGTCTCTGGCAGCAAAAAGTAACAGATAAAAAACAGAGCAGGCCCTATTAAAAGGTGTATTACTCTCATTCTGCTTGCCGGGTTAAAAGGATTTACTTTTGTGTTCATTATTATTTTCCTCGCCTATAATATTTATAATCATTTATTAATATATAACTTTTTGATTATATCTAACACATTATATATATGGAACTTTTTCTTGTAAAGTGTATTTTTTATTCCTTCTCATAATTATTAATTTATAGTATAATAATGCGGCATAAATAAATATTAGGCTGTAAATCAGCCGATATTAAAGGGAGGAATCAATGTTTTACCCATCAATAATAGAGAATCTGGCGCGTAACGCTCAGAATAATCCTGACAAGCTTTGTCTGGCTGATGAGAAGCAGGCGCTTAGCTATAAAGAAATATGGGATGCAGTTTGCGGACTCAGCATGGAACTTGACAAAAGAGGAGTTTCAAAGGGCAGCTGCGTAGTAGTAGAGTGTGACCAGAGTGTTAACTATATGATTTTTGAATTTGCTATTCAGCTCCTCAAGGGCATATTCGTTCCGCTCGAGAAGAATGCAGCCTTAAGCAGAGTTCTGGAAATCGCAGAAGATACTAAAGCATGCCTTCACGTTGCCAAGAAACCGGCAGAAGGTCTGGACATTCCACATATGGACATTAACAGCGCTGTAGATTTCTCACTTGGATGCGAAAGAAACGGTGTATATTACGGCTCAATAGACGACCTGGAAGTTATCGACTTCCCTAAGGCAGAAGACGTTTCAGAAATCCTGTTCTCAACTGGAACTACAGGAAAGAGCAAAGGCATCGTTCTGACACACGGTAACGACGTTGCTATCGCCGAGAACGTTTGCACAGGCGTTAAAATGAAGCCTGACAACATCGAAATGATTCCTATGCCTACAAGCCACTCACACGGCCTCAGAAGAACATATGCCAACATGGCAAACGGCTCTTCAGTAGTATTTGTAGACGGTATCATGCTCCTCAAGAAGGTGTTCAAGATGATGAACGAATTTGGCGTTACCTCAATGGACCTTTCACCGAGCATGCTTTCAATTATATTCAAGCTTAGTAAGGATAAGATCGGCGAATATGCAGATGTTATGGACTACATCCAGCTGGGCTCAGCTCCTCTGTCAGAAGAAGATAAGGAGCACCTTTCAAGAATTCTTCCTAAGACAAGACTTTACAATTTCTATGGAAGTACTGAAGCTGGCTGCTCATGCCTCATGGACTTTAACGAAGCTCAGAAGGCTCCTGGCTGCATAGGCAAACCAGCTGTAAATGCACACTTTATCGTTGTTGACGAAGACAGAAATGAAATCGAATCGTCAATTGACAATCTGGGATTCCTGGCAAGCAAAGGCTCCATAAACATGAAGGAATATTTTAATGCTCCTGAACTTACTAAGGAAGCAATGCCAAATGGCGACTATATCTACACTAAGGACCTGGGATACATCGATGAAGACGGTTACGTATATATGCTCGGACGTAAGGATGACGTTATCAACTTCGGTGGAGTTAAGATTTCACCAGAAGAAATCGAAAGCCAAATCATCAAGAACGATTGGATCGCAGACTGTGCTTGCATTCCTGTAGACGATCCCCTCACCGGTCAGGCTCCTAAGCTCTACATAACTCTCTCAGAAGATGCTGTAGCAAACGGCTATGACCTGAAGGAATTTAAGAAGTTCCTCTCAGAAGTTATCGACGCTAATAAGCAGCCGAAGTTCATTGAAGAAATCGCAGAAATACCGCGTACATTCAATGGTAAGATCATCAGAAAGCAGCTGATAGCTCTGAATAAGTAATTTGTGATTTCTGGATTGTGTCCTTTGGTTAATGCCGAAGTACTTTGGCATCCTGGAAAATCTTAACATTACAAGTCATTCTATCTACGCCCATCTTCTTGAATTTAAGGTATTGAGACATATTGGCAATACCAAAAACGTCCACCTGGCAACCTCTATCATGCGCCTGCTTAATAAATTCAGGGTGAGCTAAAAGGTTTTTCTGACTGAATGTTATGCCCTTAATATCAAGGTCCTGGCATTCGTCCAGTACATGTTCTACATTTACTTGACCCAGCGCCATAGATGATACCCAAAGCTCAACGTCTTCCGAATCGTTTAACTCAGATATGGTTCTAAGGTCATCTATGTTTCTGCAGAGAATCTTGATTTTGTGGCCTTTGCATAAGTTAAGTACCTTCTGTATGCCTTCCCTCGTGAATCCCGGATGATTACTTAGTGGTTCCTTAAAATGAATGCAAGGAACCACTTCTCTATCCGCGCTGAACATAACATCTAATGCGTCCTCTACAGTAGGTATCGGCAGTCTTTTGCCAAGCTTCTTGATATTCTTGCCTTTTGTTATTTTGTATTTGGAAATATTCGCTCTAGTCAGTCTACATACATTTCCCTTTTTACCTGTCATCCTCTTAAGCGTTGTATCGTGCATTACGATAATCAATGGATCTTCAGGATCTGTGAGGTCTGCAGATGACTGCTGTATGTCAAATTCGATATACTTGTATCCTCTGTCAATGGCAGACTGGAAAGCTGGAATTGAATTTTCAGGTGCGGACTGCATGTCTCCTCTATGCGCCAAGAATGTGCACTCTTCATTAGTCGGAATATCATACACTGTGTATTCGTATGATGCTGAAACCTCTGTCCCATCTGTTGACTTACAGGTTACTGTGGCTGTTCCAACAGATAAGGCAGTGATAGTATTCCCTGGTCCTGTTACCAGGACGTCAGGGTTAGATGATTCCCATACTAGAGATTTATTGCTGGCCTTTTTTGGATAAACTGAATAAGATACCTTCTTCACAGTCCCCACTTTAATGAATTCGTTTTTTTCTTTAATGGCAATGCTTGTAACTTTAGTACCAACACTGATGCTCACAGTATCCTTAATTAACGGATCAGATTCAAGAGCACATGTAATTACAGCCTTACCATTTTTTAATGCTTTCACATTGCCTTCACTATCAACAATTGCAACTTTACGGTTACTTGTTGTCCATGTAACTTCAGAAGAATCACATTCTAAATTTTTTAATTCTCCCTTTTTTAAAGTAAAGAAATCCCCCACATTAATGAGAGAGATTTCTGAAATATTGTCTTCTTCAATAGTTTCTGCAAATGCTGGAGCCTGCACCAGTAAAACCGAAAAAATTAATAATGTCAAACACATACTAGCTATTTTTTTCATTTTGTTACGTAGGTCTCCTTCTTGTTTGCTGTTATATTCTGTCTAAAAGTGATAATAAGTACTGTCCATAGTCAGTCATCTTAAGGCTTTCGCCCAGTGACTTAAGCTGTTCATCGCTTATGAAGCCTTTTCTCCATGCTATTTCTTCTGGGCATGAAATATAGAATCCCTGTCTAGCCTGAACTGCTTCAACGAATTCAGCAGCCTTAAGCATTCCGTCAGGAGTTCCTGTATCAAGCCAAGCCATTCCTCTACCCATAAGAACGACCTTAAGTCTTCCTTTTTCAAGGTATGCATTGTTTACTGAAGTGATTTCGATTTCACCTCTTGCTGATGGCTTAACGTTCTTAGCAATTTCGATTACATCGTTATCATAGAAGTAAAGTCCTGGAACAGCATAGTTTGACTTAGGATGTTCAGGCTTTTCTTCGATAGATACAACGTTTCTTTCATCATCAAATTCAACTACGCCGAAAGCTCTGGCATCCTTAACAGGATATCCGAACACTGTTGCGCCTTCGCCTAATTCAACTCTGGCAATAGCCTTCTTAAGTGAACCCTGAAGATCCTGTCCGAAGAATACGTTATCTCCCAGAACCAGGCATACGCTATCATCGCCGATGAATTCTTCACCCAGGATAAATGCGTCAGCCAGGCCACGAGGCTTGTCCTGAATCTTGTACTGGAATGATACACCCCAGTCACTTCCATCTCCAAGTAAAGCTCTGTAATTATCGATGTCGTCAGGTGTTGAAATAACAAGTATTTCTCTAATTCCTGCCAGCATCAGTACTGAAATAGGATAATAAACCAGCGGTTTATCATAAATAGGTAATAACTGCTTTGATACAACTCTAGTCATTGGGTAAAGACGTGTACCCTTGCCTCCTGCTAATATTATACCTTTCATGTTTACCCTCCTTAAGATTACTTATCGATAGGATATAAAGTCTTATGAATGTTATCGCTTACCTCCTGAACAGATTCTTCTCTAGGAATTGAAACGAGAAGGTCTCTGCCAAAGCCCATGCTATATGTGCCCTTCATTGTGAGGTCGCCCTGAACTGACTGTGTTCTGATTTTCCACTTAGGCATTTCATTCAGCTGCATCTTAACCAGTGCTGCCATTTCCTTTTCGCTGATGTTAGTTTCCATTTCACCGTCAACAGCCTTAAGGATGTCAGTGTATTTAGTAAGGAGAGCCTTGCTGGTAGTCATTTTCTTGATGCAAGCCTTCATTACCTTCTGCTGGTTCTTAATACGCTGCTGGTCTTCGTCTTCAAAGGCATGTCTCTCTCTAACGAAGTAAAGCGCCTTCTTACCAGTCAGATAGTTCCATCCCTTCTTATACTTCCAATGTGAAATTGATGACTTGAATTCATAATCTGAATATACATCAACTCCACCGATTGCATTTACGATATCAACAAGCATTGAGAAGTCTACTCTGACATATCTTGAAATGTCTATATCAAGCCAGTCTTCCATTGTTGTAACTGTTTCATCAATTCCATATACACCTGAGTGAGTCAGCTTATCAAGCTGCTGGAATGAATGAAGTGTAACATATGAGTCACGAGGAACTGATGAAAGCAGGATTTCATGTGTCTGAGGGTTAACAGTTACGATCATGTTAACGTCACTACGTGACACCTGATCGATGCTTCCCCACATGTCGATACCTGAAATACAGATATTGAACGGATCCTTAGTAACATCAATCTGTTCCCTATTATCATTATCTCTCTTTGCTACCCTAATTGTAAAGAGAGGTTGTGTTTCCTTTTTCCACACTTTATCAGCATCACAAAGCATCTGATAATTATTATCACTAATGAAAATAACATTATCTGTGATTTTACCGTCGTTTCCTACGATCATCTGGCCAACCTTGTCGCAGTCTTCCAGAAGTTCGTAATTTACATCTGATTTTGTGATGAGCTTCTCTTTAGCTTCAGTATACATTTTTGACTGGTTATCGAATGCATAAACAGTCATTCCCTTTATATCTGAAGCGTCTTTGTAGATACTGTCTTTGGCAACGATTACATCGTAATCTTCCCAATGAGCCTTATATTCACTTATCTTAGCCAAAGTTACATAAGTGTTGTATGCGTAATATGTTCCAAAGGCCATTCCCAGAATCATTATCAGGCAAATTACAATACCTATTATACTGAAGCTTTTCTTGCCGCTTCCCTTAAGGAGCAGTACTACTACGATTGCATCAATGACAACAAGCAGTGTTACTACAAGTGCCACATATTTCCCTGGAAGTACATCCAGACTCATTAATGAAAACAGAAATACTACTTCTGCTGCCAGCATCAGGATCAATCCGATTATTAATCCTATTGACTTCTTTTTTGTAGTGTTTTCACTCATTTTATTTATTACCTCAAACTTTTATTTTTAGAATCCTCTATATATGAATGCACTAGCGTCATAGCCTGGACCATATATTCCGAATATCATTATTGCCGCTAAAGCCAGCAGATAAACTGCCCATCTGACACCTCTAGGCTTACGTGCAAGCTGACCATATACCTTGCCCTCAAGTTCTTCGTTAAGACTTATGATAAACCAGATCACACATGCCACTATAAGAATAATGTAATCGACACCATTTATGCCGAGATCCATCAGCGTATCGTAGAATGCGCCAAATCCCATTGGCTTAAACATCGATACTAACATAGCAATTGCAGCTGTGAAGGATGTAGCCTTTGGAAAAATTCTGCCGAAAAGCACGATGAAGAAAGTTCTGATGATGCTGAACCCCTTCCACCATTTTGACTGAACATCAATATGAAGTTTATCCTGCAGCTTCTCAATATATGGTTCAAGCAGAAGCCCCGATACGATTACAATGCCGTTGTAAAGGCCATAAGCTATGTACTTGAATTCCGCGCCATGCCAGATACCGATAGTCAGGAATGTCGCAAACTGAGCCACGATAACAGGGAACAGTTTGCCAACTCTATCGCCAAGAACGCTTCTCAAATTCTTTCCCAGCTTGCCAAAGAACTTTGACATTGCTATTGAATAGAATATATAGTCTCTACACCAGTGGCTTAATGAAATGTGCCATCTGTTCCAGAATTCAGATAGACTGACTGAGAAATACGGCCTTCTGAAGTTATGAGTCATTGTTATGCCCATACATCTAGCAACGCCACGCGCGATGTCGATTCCTCCACTGAAATCCGCATAAATCTGAATAGTGTAGAAAAGCATTCCCATGAAAATGATACCGCCATGATAATCATGGTAGTTATCAAAAATCTGTGAACATGGAATTGCGATTCTATCAGCTACTATGAGTTTCTTAAAGAAACCCCACATCATAAGCTGAGCACCTCTTTGCAGGTTTACATATGATAACTTGTGATTAGCATACAGCTGATGCGCCAACTGATCATATCTGCTGATAGGTCCCTGTATGATCTGAGGAAAGAACGCAGTAAATAGAGCAAACTTCGCCAGATTTTTATCCGGTTCTATCTTGCTCCTGTAAATATCCATTATGTACGCTGCAGACTGAAAAGTGTAGAATGAAATGCCTAAAGGAATAAGGATTCCCAGATTAAATGTATCCCCAAATCCCAGCGTTTCAATATACACTCTGAAATATTTGAGTATAGCTAAAATGCCAAAATCAAATATGAGTGTGACTGCAACGATCTTTTTCTTTCTTTTTTGAGTTTCAACCTTAAGTGCCTTCTTTTCGTCTTTTGAAAGATTAGTCTTATTCGCGTCAAGATATGCCTTATGTTCGGCATTTATCTTGCCAATGCCCTTGCCCCCGAAAAAAGTAACTATAGTAGTCAGTAATATAAATACGAAAGTCTTAGGGCTGGACAGCAAATAAAAAGCATAACTGGCAACTAATAGTGCCAGCCATTTCCAACCCTTAGGTGTCGCATAATATACACAGACTGTAATTAAGGCAAATATCAAAAAATTAAATGATGTAAATGCCATTTGTTACTATACTATTCCTGTGCCTTTGTGATGAGTTCCACCATAGCGTCAACTGAATTGAAGTTTTCTGGAACTAAATCTTCTACTGAAATTTCAACATCGAATTCGTCATTGAATTCTCCAACGATAGCAACGATATCAAGAGATGCGAGAATATCATCATCGATAAGCTTAGTTTCGTTTTCAAAATCCACGTCGCCTCTAATTTCTGTTAAAATATCAAGAACCTGTTCTCTCATTTTCTTACCCTTTCTTGCATTAAAAATTCATGTGCCCACTTTTAGACACACTTTTAATAATTATACTCCATTACTAGGTACTATATCAATCGAAATATATTCTGTTTTTTGTCTTATATATATGATCGTTTCTTGAACCCTTGGTGTTCATCAGAATATAGAGATATCCATCAATAGAAACAACACTCTCTATTTCTCCGATCGGTACAGAATAACTTCCCAGATATGCACCATCACACGTTCTGTAAACGTCTATATAGCTTGTGTTTCCACTTACCCATGTACATACCAGCACCGCTCCGTTATAAGCGCCAATATCCTGTGCATGGTTGTATCTGATTTTCTTCCAGATGAATTTCTTAACATTGAAGTCTTCATCTGTGACATATATTTCGTTACCCTTTGACAGGTAGTACTTGTTATTGCTTGCGTCATATGCAATTCCTGAAGTAACTTTAGGCAGATTAAAGGATCCCTTGCTCGAAAAGTCACTCTCGTTATAGGTGCTGCAGGAGTTGGTCTTGTAGCCTTTGTGAGTTTTAACCACATAGATTTTGCCAGTGTTAGGATTATATGTACATCCGTTGGCATAACCCATTCCGGAAGCTCTTTCTCCTCTTTTGTAATTGCCCTTCTTAGAGTAAGACAAGAAAGCACCGGCGGATCCGCTGGTTGTAACATAGGACACAATAAGCTCAGAGCCATTCCAGCACATGGACTGAGGAACGCTCATGCTGCCTGTCCCTGAAATGTTTGCTACAGTTTCAAGATTAGAATGGTCAAGTGTTGCCAGGATGTGATTTGATGAATAACTCTTAGCAGTCTTTACAGTTGAATCAATCTCTACAATATTAGATGCCTTACCCTTGACAGCCTTACCGTTTACATCTGCAGTAGCTCTTATTTGATATTTAGCCTGATTTCTTACAAGTTCCACCGATGTCTTATCTTTGTCGAAGTTCTTATACTCTTCAAACCTCTGCTTGGCAACGTCATACTTCATAAGCTTATAGCCATCAGCATATTTAACATCTGTCCAGCTCAAAGTCCAAGTGGTATTAGTCTTATCCATAATGGTCAGTTTAGCAGCGTCCAATTGTCCAGGGTAAACAAACACATCGACAACCTTCTTGGCAGCTCTGTAATTGTCGGTGCCTGACGTCTTAATAGTGATAAACGCTTTACCTTCGCCTATCATTCTGACTCTTCCCTTCTCATTTACAGTAACTACCTTCTCGTTATTAGACTTGTATGTAACATCACCGTGACACTTCACTCCAAGTTTCACTTTATCTTTCGCAAAACCTTCAAGCTCGTCGTATTTAGTACCTATTTCCTGTACAAGCTTCTTGGCCTTAAGCTTTTTCTGAACTGTGCCCACCATATTACCGTTATCGTCTATTGCCGATACGATAACTCTGTATTGTTCACCTATTTTGATGTTTCCAATGGTGCATTCATTATCACTTGTCTGGAAATGATAAGGTCTGCCGATTCCGCTAAACAGCATAACATTGTAATTGTCGTACTTGCTCTCATCCCAGGAAATGTTAAGCTTGAAGCCATCCTGCTCCATCTTAAGATTTCTAACATTATCGCTATCACTACCTGTGAACGCGAAAATGCCCAGGACCTGTATTCCTAAGAATACGAGTACTAACATAACTATTATCGCTAATGCCAGTTTAAGCGTTGTGATGTTACTATTTTTCTTCAAATTATTTCCTCATGATTATAAATGGAAATCGAACCCATTGGGTATCCAATGGGTTCAGTAATTATTGGCGAGGCACCTGGGACTCGAACCCAGAACAGACAGATTCGAAGTCTGGTACTCTATCCATTGAGCTAGTGCCCCATAAAAATCCGGGCAATAAGCCCGATATTATTTATTATGTCTATATCGCTTACGTTATGTTATTGTAACATATTTTCAGCAAGAACCAAGTCACTTGGGTAAGTTATTTTAATATTGTAAACTTCTCCATCAACTATGCTTACAGGTTTATTTCTCATTACGTAAATTTTAGCAGCATCTGTAAGCGACAATCTCTCTTCTGATGAAAGCGAATCGTAAGTTTCCTTTAACTCCTTAGCCCAAAACGACTGAGGCGTCTGTACATTAAATAACCTGGATCTGTCAGGTATGCTTCTGGCAAACCCATCCTCTGCTTCCAGAATAGTATCAGTTGCAGGAATTGCAGTGGTACATGCACCGTGCTTTCTCACCGCTTCAATATTATCCTGAATAATCCTCTCAGTTACCATAGGCCTTACTGCATCATGAGTAAGCACTATAGTATCTTCGTCTAAGCCATAGGTTTCATCTATGAATTTAAGCGCATTTTCAACAGTATCATTCCTTGTAGCACCGCCACTGATCACACAAACTTTATCCGGATCATCAAGATGCTTATCACAAAGCTCTCTAGTATAATCAATCCAGTCTGCTGGCGTAAGGACAATAAGTTTATCAACATCCTTACATCTGAGAAAGCTCAGCATAGTGTGTATGATAATGGGTTTGCTTCCAACCTCTATGTACTGCTTAGGGATCTCAGCTCCCATTCTGGAGCCTATTCCCCCCGCTACAATTACACCGAATATCATATTAATTCCTATCTGTTGCTGTACATCTTGTCATAGTAATCCTGGTATTCGCCGCTGATGATATTCTTCCACCAGCTTTCGTTTTCGAGATACCAATCGATTGTAAGCTTGATTCCGTCAACAAACATAGTTTCAGGAAGCCATCCTAATTCTTCGTGGATCTTCTTAGGGTCGATCGCATATCTAAGGTCATGGCCCTTCCTGTCGCCTACGAATGTAATCAGTTCTTCAGGCTTGCCAACCTGATTTAAGATGATTTTAACAACATCAAGGTTTGACTTTTCGTTGTGTCCGCCAATGTTATAAACCTGTCCAACTTCGCCATCATGTATGATGAGATCGATTGCTCTGCAGTGATCTTCAACATAGAGCCAGTCTCTAACATTTTCACCAGTACCGTATACAGGCAGATTCTTATCAGCCAGTGCATTGGCGATCATGAGCGGGATCAGCTTTTCTGGGAACTGATAAGGGCCATAGTTGTTTGAACATCTGCTGATTGTTACAGGCAGTCCATATGTTCTGTGATAAGCCATTACCAGAAGGTCAGCTGAAGCCTTAGATGCTGAGTATGGACTTGAAGCTGTAAGCGGCATATCTTCTGTGAAGAAGAGGTCAGGTCTGTCAAGCGGCAGGTCGCCATATACTTCGTCAGTACCAACCTGATGGAATCTGTCGATTCCATATTCATTACATGCGTCCATAAGTACCTGAGTACCCAGTACATTAGTTCTAAGGAAGATACCAGGATCTTCAATTGATCTATCTACATGTGATTCAGCAGCGAAGTTAACTACAATATTAAACTTCTCAGCTTCGAATAACTCAAAAACAGTCTTTCTGTCAGCGATGTCTCCCTTGACAAACTTGAAGTTTGGCTTATCCATTACCGATTCAAGTGTTGCTAAATTTCCTGCATAGGTCAGAGCGTCGAGACAAACTATATCATAATCAGGATGTGCTTCCATCATGTGAAAAATGAAATTGGCGCCAATGAAGCCTGCGCCTCCAGTTACTAAAATTTTCATAGCATCCTCCAGTTAATTGCAATATTTTCTACATTTTAACATTCAAAAGGCAAAATTTCCAGTCTATTCACAGGTTGATAATAGATGCCCAATATATTAGAATATTTTTCCGGAGGTAAATATAAATGAGGATAACAAACTTAAACGATAAACCATTGAAATTTAGAGTTTTAACGCTCTACTACACAATACTATTCGCAGTGATAGCACTAGGTGTTTTTTCGGTATTTATTTTACTGGGAAAGTCATTTATACAGCATGGTGACGGTTTCAGACAGGGTTATTTCTGGACAGCTGAAATTAAGCACATTATAGAATCTGTAATGAGCGGAAACGGACTGCCGCAGTGGAACTGGTCAAGAGGCCTGGGCATGCAGTACCTTTACAGATTAGACCCATTCAACCTGTTTGCTGCTCTGTTCCCTATGAGCAAGCTGGAACTGGGCATCACTCTTTCACTGCTGCTTAAGCTGTACTTTGGAGGACTGGCATTCCTGTACTTCCTGTTTGAAATGAAGCTTTCAAACTTCAAGTGCCTCGCCGGAACAATTTGCTACATCTTCTCAACATGGTTCATAAATGTAACGATGATTCAGAGTTCATTCATCTTCATTTCATTTATGTTCCCTCTTGTATTCCTCTCAATCGACTGGATATACAGAGGCAAATCACCGGTTCTTTTTATCGTTACAGTTGCTTACTTCCTCATTAGAGATACATATTTAGCATATATGGCTGCTATCGTGGCAATCCTGTTTATGCTGCTCAGATACTTCGCATATCACGATGATTTCAAGATCAAAGAGTATCTGGGAACTATAGGTAAATTCGTAATTTATGGCCTCATTGCCGGTATGATATCTGCAATGTTCTGCATCCAGTTCATTCTGGCAACAATGAGAGCATCAACAGATTCTTCATCAGCAGGTCCTCTGGATCTTGTAAATGATGTTCATTTCTTCATCCGTTACGGCAAGATGCTCCTGACATGGGGACTCACAACAGGATATACATATTTCGGTATTCCTATCTTCGCCCTTATGGCACTGCCAATAGCCTTTAAGAAATTCTCACTTAAGAACACCAGCGTTCTCATGACAGCGATCCTCATTTTAATGACATTCTTCCCATTCTTCAGCAGAATGTTCAACGGATTCAGTTACGGAACAGGCAGATGGTATGTAATGCTGGTATTCTTCGCAATCTGGGCTTCTGCAGAAGTACTGGACGTGGAAGAACTGAGAAACAAGAAAAACCTCATTGTAATGTTCATATGGCTTGTAATCCTAGCTGTATGGACTTTGGGATTCGACTTTATTAATATTACAGGCCTTTCAAACAGAGGTGCACTCTTCATTACACTCAACCTCATGGCTGGTCTGGCACTCCTTATCGTAATCGGATTCAAAAACGATAAGATCAAAGTCATCTACAGGCAGATTGCCTGCTTTGTCATCATTGGCTGTACACTGGCACTCAACTGGTCAGTAAGTTTCTACCTTTATCAGAACAAGTTCATCGATATAGGCGAAGTTGATGACCAGCTTTCAAAATCATGTCAGAGAGTAAACCCAATGCTGGAGGATGACGGTTTCTATAGAACTGACCAGGTAGACTGGATCAACTTCCATCACGGAATGGAAATGCCAGTCAGTGAAAACCTCTGGTGGCAGTCAAAGAGCATTTACGTATACGATTCATTTACTTCATCCAAGCAGCTGGAATTCAACAAGGCGCTGGGTAACAACTACGGTTACCTCATGAGAGTATATCTCATTTCAAACGACAACCGTATGGGCCTCGACTTCCTCTATGGCGTCAAGTACTTTATGGGCGATGATGCAAAGGCTGGAATCACCGGTTCAGACGCTTATGCAGGATACGGCTTCTCATATATGGATACCATCGACGGCGTAAACGTTTATAAGAACAAGTACGATCCAGGGCTCGGATTCGCTTATGACAAATTCATGTCAGAAAGCGAATTCATGAAGCTCACTAAGCACGAACGAGAACAGGCTCTGCTCCAGGCTGCAG
The DNA here is from genome assembly GCA_029006195.1 of Bacillota bacterium. Classification (GTDB taxonomy): domain Bacteria; phylum Bacillota; class Clostridia; order Peptostreptococcales; family Anaerovoracaceae; genus Lentihominibacter. The sequence goes on along the minus strand of JAQXGH010000048.1, from coordinate 95,471 downwards.
TAGTTCCTGACGATATGGTTTCTGAAATAAGCGAAAACATCACTCAGGTAACAGCAGCTGACATAGAGACAGATACAAAGAATGTACCATTCGAAATCATCGATCAGGACGGTCTCGAATTCAAGGATGGCAAGATCATTACAAGCAAGGAACATTCAACATTCACAGTTAAGGTTAATCCTGTACATGACTGCCAGCTGATAGTATCATTTGACGGACTCATAAAGACAAATGACAAGTCATTCTCTGTTACATGTAATGACGGCAGACTTGAAGAGGTAATTCATACAGGACACAGCAACCAGTGCATCCCAGGAATCAAAGACTTCGATATGAATATGGGATACTACGAAAACTTTGATGGCACACTCACATTCGATATCAACCACGAAGGCGAATATGAACTTGGCGACATGTACATCACAGCAATGTCTGTAGATAACTACGACAAGTACGCACAGCAGAGAATGCTCGAGAAGTATGAAATCGCAGAATATGATGACAAGCATGTATCAGGTACAGTTAATGCAACTGATGACGGAATCATCTACTTCTCAATACCTCAGTACACTAACTGGGATGTTTACATTGATGGCGAAAAGGTAGATAAGATCGAGAACCTCAATATGGCATTCCTTGGCGTTCAGGTTACAAAGGGACAGCATGATGTTGAGCTTAAGTATAACAACGTATCACTTAAGCTGGGAATAATCGCAACTATTATCGGCATCATTCTTACAATACTCATTGCCATCCAGCACAGAAGAAGAAAAAAAAATTTTGCAGATTACATGAACCTGCCGGTAGATAAATCTGCAGTATTCCTTGAAGCCAGAAATGGCAAGGAAATCGATGGCAATGTCTTCTATATGGCAAAGGAGCTGTTAACAAACGATAAGTATAAGGACTTTAATATCAAAGTATCAGCAGAAGACGAGAAAACAGCAGCGGTAATCAGACAGAAGCTAGATGCAATGCCAAGAAAGCCTGAAATACTTATTGTAGATACAGATAAATACTACAGAGCACTTTCAACTGCCAAGTATATTATCTGCGACGCATCACTTAAGAACTTCTTTATCAAGAAGAATAAACAGATTTATCTTAACCTCTGGCATGGTACTCCATTCAAGGTTATGGGCAGAAAGGTAAAGCACGAACCTCATGCTACAGGCAACGTTCAGAAGAACTTTGTAATAGCTGATTATCTCCTCTACCCTAACGAATATATGATGGAGCATATGGTAAACGACTACATGCTTGAAAACGCCAGCTCAGCTAAGATTATTCTTTCTGGGTACCCTAGAAACTCAGCATTCTTTGATGACGAAAGAAGAGAAGAAATAATAAAAGAACAGGGCCTTGAAGGCAAGAAAATATATGTTTACATGCCTACTCATAGACCTGCACTTATGGGACAGACTCTGGTAAATGTTCTGAAACAGATGGATGATAGTCTAAGCGAAGGCGAAGTTCTGTTTGCTAAGGTTCACCCTCTGGCAGCAGACCAGGTCGACTACAGCCAGTTCAAAAACATTAAGGCATTTCCTAAGACATACGAAACTTATGAATTCCTTAACGCTGCTGATTGTCTGATTACAGACTACTCAAGTGTATTCTATGATTATGCAGTTACAGGAAGAAAGATCGTTCTTTATACATATGATGCTGATGACTATCTCAGCACTAGAGGACTTTACAGTCCAATAGACACTCTGCCTTTCCCTCAGGTTAAGACAGCAGCTGAAGCTATTAAAGAAGCGAGAAGCCCTAAAAATTATGATGATAGTGAATTCATTAAGAAGTACTGTAATTATGATTCAAAAGACGCAGCTTCCAGCCTTTGCGAGAGAGTATTCTTTGGCACACCATGCGGTAAAGAATATGATATGCCGTCAAACGGCAAGCCAAACGTTATGATTTACGCAGCTAAAGGCGCTGATATCAGCGCTCTGGTAAAGGATCTTGACCCTGACGAAGCTAACTATTTCCTCGTATTCAATAAGAATGATATGAAGGATGATCTTAAGTCGCTTCTTGATCTTCCTGAAGGAATCAGCTACTTCCCTAGAGCTGGTAAAATGCAAACAGCAGGCAAGAAGCCTGCTGACTGGATACTCGAGTGGAAAAGATGTTTCGGCAATATGAAGGTCGACAAGATAATCGGACTTCCTGATCAGCCGCAAACACCGCTTGAGAAATTATTAAAGAAACACTAACCAATGCATCTTTTCACAACCCTTTCGCTGGCGCTACCGTCATCGAGAGGGTTGAATTTTTTATTGAAGGCCTTGTACTTATCATCAGGCTGCCAGCCATCAAGAGCCCTAAGCTCTTCGATAAGTTCGTCCTCTGTTTCGATTACATGTCCTGGAAGTTCATCCAGTGAGATGTAAAAGCCTCTTATTGTATCGCGATATTCTTTGAGGTCATACATGAAGAAGATTATCGGCCTTCTCAGGTTAGCATAGTCAAAGAATACGCTCGAATAGTCTGTCATAAGCACATCTGAAACGATGTACAGATCATTGATTTCATCATAATCAGAAACGTTATATACGAAACCCTTATACTTCTCGAAATCGAATGCGTTTGAAACGAAGTAGTGAGCTCTGAAAAGGATTATGAAATCGTCTCCCAGACTCTCCCGTAGTCTAGTGAAATCCACTTCTTCTTTATATGTATAGCCTACAGTAGCATCGTACTGGTTATCGCGCCAAGTCGGAGCGTATAATATAACCTTCTTATCCTGCGGGATTCCCAGTTTATCCTTTAAGCTTTCGATCTGGCTGTCGTATACTTCTGCCAGTTCATCGTTTCTAGGGTAGCCAGTTTCCACGATTATGTCTTCCCTTCCTACCTCGTCAAGACCGAATGCGGAAGTGAATTTCTCTGTGCAGTATGGTGACGGAGATACCATGTATGTATATTTCCTGGCATCTATTCTGTACTTTTCACCCATATCGCTGGCAGAATGTCTGGCATTAGCTCCCTTGACTTCGATATCAAGGCCAAGCCTCTTTAGAGGCGTGCCGTGCCAGCACTGAAGATAAACCTGTTCTTCCCTCTTATCTATAACATCTGGAACTCTGGAATTAGTGACCCAGTACTTTGATGTTGCATAGATTTTGTAATGTTCGTCCGAATTCAGTTTAACTACCTTAGTTTGAGGATTTGCTGCAACCTGTGGATATCTGTCAGGATGAACAAAAGCCCATACGAACTTATAGTCCCTATACTCGTCACTTGAGAGCATGTATTCGTAGATAGCTCTAGGGCTGTCTGCGTATTTCTTGCCCATAAATGACATGAAAAGAATAAGCTTATCGTCAACAGGATCTACCGCTGCCTTCAGATATCTTCTGTGGTTTTTAGCATCAGCCATTCCCTGAACAGTATTCTTCATGAACGGCACTTTAGTTGTTAATGTATTTTTGATCTTTGTGCTGAGCTTCATCCTATTCTTCTCCTATCAGAATATCCACAACTCTCTTGCTGGCAAAGGCATCATCAAGATAATTGTACTTTTCGTTGAAGGCCTTATACTTATCATCATATGACCAGTCTCCTGCCTTTATTGCCTTGATAAGCTCATCCTCTTCCTGAATGATAGGTCCAGGAAGTTCGTTTATATCGATATAGAAACCTCTGATATTATCAGCATAATCCTCAAGGTCATACATATAGAAATACATAGGTCTCTTAAGGTTAGCGTAATCAAAGAATACGCTGGAGTAGTCTGTAATCAGAAGATCAGCTACTGTATAAAGCGGTGTGATGTCATCAAGTCCTGATGCGTCTATTACGAAGCCCTTGTAGCTTGCGAAATCAAACTGACTGGCAACAAAGTAATGAGCTCTAAAGAGAATTACATATTCATCAGAAAGCTCTCTTCTAAGCTTATCAAAATCAACTTCTGTCTTATATGTGTAGCCGCTTCCGTCATGCTGGTTGTCTCTGAAAGTAGGCGCATAAAGAATAACCTTCTTGTCATCAGGAATTCCCAGATCACTTTTTATTTTCGCAGCATACTCTTCATCGAACTTAAAGAGCAGGTCATTTCTAGGATAGCCTGTTTCGATTATGATATCTTCAAGTCCCAGATTAGTTAAGTTAAAAGCGCTGCGGAACTTCTCTGTACTGAAGGCAGATGGTGAGATGAAATAATCATATCTCTTAACGTCCAGATCATTCTTCTGGTTGATTTCTTCAAGTGAATTCAGAGCATTGCCTTCTTCGGCTTCGATATCGCATCTGAGTCTCTTAAGCGGAGTTCCATGCCATGTCTGCAGGAATTTCTGACCATCACGCTTAGCGATACCGTAGTCAAGATTTGAATTTGTAATAACATAACCTGCGGTTGCATAGTACTTATAGTATTCGTCTGATCTAAGCTTAACTACCTTAGCTCTTTCAAGCTGAGGGAATTCCTTGACTTTACCTTCGTCATTAAGCACCCACACGAAAGTGAAATCATCGAATCTTTCGTCGCTAAGCATATATTCGTATATAGCTCTAGGATTGCAGCCGTACTGTCTTCCCATAAAAGTTTCAAAAATCACCAGCTTCTTATCTATTTCTGCGCCAGATGCTGCCATCTCAAATTTCTTTTTCTTAAGTGCAACATGAATCTTTCTCACGAAAACTCGCAGACTTGCGTGATTCATCAAAAATTTCCTAAGATATTTCTTTAATAATTCCATGGATAAATTCTCCTAGTTTCCCTGTACTGTTATCTGTATCTACTGAAACAAAACGGTTTCTGAATGCCCTGAGGGCATCAAAGTCATAAGGCCTTTCCATCATCTTGGCAAGCTCTCCTGCATCCTTCGATGACATCTGCGGAAGCTCAACCAGTGGGTCCACATTAAGGCCGACATCTTCCTTATATTCATCTATATCGTATACGTAATAATAAAGAGGCTTCATAACCAGAGCCGCTTCCACTCCCAACGCTGAATAGTCAGTTATGATCCTGTCAGCAGCCTTAAGCCATTCGTATGAACTATACTTTCTGTCTGCGATAACCCTGAGGTCAGTACCCTCAGTATCCACCTCTGTTTCATCAAGCGGATGCAGCTTTATCACAAGAACATATTTCTCAGGGTCAAGGCTTTCGATAAGCGGTTTTGTTTCAACCACAGCATTTCTCCTGAAAGTAGGAACGTATACCACTACCTCCTTATCATCGCCTAGTCCATATTCTTTTCTTATTTTCTCATTTAACTGGCTGTCTTCTGCCATAATATCATCGATCCTAGGCAGGCAGTAAAATCTCAGTTTATCCCTGTCAGCTCTAAAAGCCTGACAGAAATGCTCACCAGTGACTTCCGAAGGCGCTATGATATAGTCATAGTTTCTGTGCATGCACATAGTCTCCGCAACTTCTGCGCTTCTGCCTGAAGGTTTATTTATCACCTGATATCCGAAATTCTTTATGGCAGCTGTAGCGTGCCACATCTGTATGATTTTCGTTTCGGGTTTATGGTTAAGAATGCAGGCTGCAATGCAGTATCCATCAAGTACAACAAGCTTCGATGAAGCTATATTCATCATCTGGGATATCATGTGAAATGCATATCCTACCTTGCTGTGACCCTCAAGCATTCTGACCATAAGCTTAACTTCTACCTCAGGATGGTTCTTCTCAAGATAGTCTCTAAGCTTTAACAGGTCCACCGATGGTTTCTCACTCTGTCTCGAGATAAAAACCACCTTATTTCTGGTTTTCTGAAGCTTCATCGGTGCATATAATGCACGAAGAGCGCCTATTCCAATTTTAACAATTGAATACTTAATGCTCATTTATTTCCCTTTATTTTTGTCCAAAGCCTATAGCCTTTGCTAAAGAATGCCGTCCGCCTTGGCCATTTCGATGAATCTGCCACAGTTATCTCTGTCGCTGAATTCAACGATCCTTCTGTAATTATTTATGTGTTCTTCCTTCTGCGGATTATTATATCCATAGATTACTGACTCTGTAAGCTTGTCGCTATCGTAACATACATCGCCAAATGCCAAGTCTTCTGTAAGCATAAGTCTGCCGTTTGATCCGTATTCCTTCATGCAGGCATCCTTTTCTTCCCAGTCAAAGATAACGCTTGTTCCTCTAAAGAATGCGTCATATGCAATTGACGAATAATCTGTTATCAGAAGTTTAGTTTCTTTTAGTATATCATCATACTTTCTGCCGTGAACGTAATATTTCCACACTTCATCATCAGTTTCGAGCTTAGCCTGAGATGAGAGGAGCGGATGCGGCATGACTATGAGCTTATCCTTTAAGTCATCCGGGATGCTCCTTACTATTCTCTGGAGCATTTTGTAGTAAGCGGTTTCCTTCATTCCGCTAATTCCTGTAACGAATTCCCATGGTCTCCATGTGAGCATTACCAGGATCTTATCAGCACCTTCACTGAGGATGCTCCTGTCAAATTTGATGAGTCCGCATATGTATAAATCTTCCTGTTCGTAGTTTGTATAATCAGTGAAATGATTAGCTTCAAGTTTTGATGAACATACTACACGCTGCTTACCCTTACCTTTACCCTTCCTGAAGAAACTTCTCTGCTCGGAACTTAAGGCTACCATATACATTACGCCATGCTGAAGGAATATGTAGTTCTTGCTGCCGTCCTCTACGAAGTTTTTGAAAAGCCAGCTTGATGTGCCCTTTTCCAGGGAATGTCCTATCGCTTCTGAAGAGATAATACTCTTGGCCGCGAAAAGGTTATAGTAATGCTTAAACGAGAACTGATCAACAATATATTTCCTGTATTTAGGATCTATCCCCTGTCCGGCAAAGGAGTCTTTATTAAGAATATATCTTACGTTCTTATAACCGTCATCAACAAGTCTTTCGAAGAGTATTGATGCACTCTCTTCATAGTTCTTGCAGTATTTTTCGCATAAGACTACCGGTTTATTCCAGAATGTAATGATGTGGCATATGAAGGCAAGCCACTGAAGTATTCTCTGCCCTGTCTGGTCAGACACCTTCTGTTCCTTGATACCAAATCTCACATGCCTGCGGTCGTCTCTAAGTTCAAGTGCGCAGCCTGTCTTTCCGATGTTATATACTTTTTTCTTAAGTGCTCCGATTGATCCTGAAGTGATAACAGGAACTGACAGAGTTACATCTCCGAATTTCAGATAAGCCAGCGGCAGATTCTTAATGAACCAGCCATTAACATCATCACACGGTATCTTAACTGATACTGAATAATTTGTGCATACCACGCCGTTTTGAACGCTGCTGCCAGTTTCTTTAACCTCTGCATCGTATTCAAAACGCTTATCGTATGTCATTGATCCTATTACGAATTTATTTTCTAACTTCGCATCGATTTTATGTGCCTTGATGATAAGCCCTGTATTGATTGTCAGGAATTCATCATCTGAACTTAAGTTAAGGCCCTTGAATCTAGCTAAAACACCGCAGCAAATATTTGATCCCCAGGTTTCTTTAGCAAAATCCTGATCGTATTCCACTACACTGTCAAACCTTGAAATAACTTCATCGATTTTCTTAGGATGGTCTAAGAACACATCGATAAGCCTTCTGTAAAACAGCATAGGTATTTTATGAAATACAGTTTTGTACCCGCTAAGAAGAATCATCTCGATTCTTTCGTAGAGTTCTGTTGAAAGGAAATGGATCTCGCTGACATTTATGCCACTAAACAGCCTCTTACCCTCACGCTGATAATAAGCCTTAGCTTTAGCAGCCATCATACCGCGGCTCTTATACATATACTGGCTAACAGTTTCTTCGAAAGTTATTGCACCGTCCTGAATGATCTGCACGAAATCCACATTATCTCCAAGTTCTCCTAAGAACTGGACTGCAGCCGGCTTCATTTCATTTTCAAAGGCTACAGCGATTTTTTCTGCATCGTCACCCTTTATTACATTGCCCACAAGTGCTCTGATATCAGCTCTTGTAAGGTCCCCTGCATAATAGAGTTTGGCGGAGCCATCAAGCAGACTGCCTACCATATATTCTCTAAGCACAGCATCTCTATCGCCTTCTATTTCATCAGCAGAAAGAATAGTCTTTTGTATAAGACCCAGTGAAAGTGACTCGCTTAAATGTGATCTTCCTTCAGGGTATCCCATTACAGTATCGAGCACTACCAGTCTCTGCCCTTCTCTTTTTATGAAGTATGCCGGAAGCGCATTATCAGTTATGATCCTGCCTGCGGTTGCCAGGAGCTGTCTATACTTTTCACCATTCCTCTTTACCAGAGTTACATTTGATACTTCAAGCTCCTCAAGAAAAGCTTCGATTTCCTTCTTGGCCTTTCCTGCATATGAAATATACACCTTGGAGTCTTCACTTACATCCTGCAATTCTTTACATGTTAAAAGGGCAGAAAGCTCTTTTCCCGCTCCTCTGCCCTGATTTGACTCAAGAACTATTGTATTAGCGCCAATTTTATCATTAAGACAATTCAAGTAATTTTTGTTAGTCTTTGCCGCCCTTAACGCATTCTTTAATCGTTTAATTCCCATAATTTCTCCGTCTGAACGTTAAAATTAACTATTTCTGTAAATCCTTCTTGATCTGAGTAGTTGAAATTTCTGGCGTTCTAGGAAGATATACAACTTCGCAGTGTTCCTTTAAGAAGTCAAACTTGCCTTCCCAGTCATCACCGATTACGAATGTATCAACCTTAAATTCCTTAACGTCCTCAACCTTCTGTTCCCAGCTTTCTTCAGGGATTACCAGATCAACGTATCTTATAGCTTCAACAAGACGCTTTCTTTCTTCATATGTGAAGTAGCACTTCTTCTGCTTCATATTCCAGTTGAATTCATCTGTTGAAATGGCAACGATAAGATAATCGCCCAGTTCTTTAGCTCTCTGAAGAAGATTTACGTGTCCATAGTGCAAAAGGTCGAATGTTCCATATGTAATAACTTTTTTCATTATATCCCTCCGTTGTTTATAGGCTAAAGTACTATGCATGCGTGGTTACGTGATGGATTGTTTGTCATCAGAATATCTCCACGTCTTAAATACTTATCGCTTGAAACATATTCTTTGTCTGTATAAACGGTAAACGAATTTGTTTTAACAAATGCATTTACGTTCTTTGACCAGTCACCGTACTGTGTAACTTTTTTAGATGCAAATACGCAGTTTACACATGTGGCTACGAGACAGTTACAGTCAGTTTCGCAGTTAGTCTTTACCTTAGACATATCATATCCTGCTGCTGCAATGTAGTCGTTAAGAGGCGGTTCCTTCTTATTATCGTAACCTATCTTATTATTGCTGCATGCAGCTTCCATAGTTTGAGCAAGCTTCTCGGCATTGCCGCTATCTTTGAAGCGGATAACATATCCCCACTTCTTCCAGCTGTCACTACTTGAACTGTATACCCAGTTACTTGTTGTGACTTCCTTGCCATCCTGGTCGCCTGCAGCAGGGTTGCCTCTGTTTGACATGGCATGCCCTATCTTAGACGGCTTAGCTGTGCAGGATGTTGATGATGATTTGCCGCTTTTGAAAGTTGTGTCTCCAACTTTGACATAAGCTTCAACAGTATATGAGTATTTGCTTCCTACAGCTCTATCTATTATATCATATTCTGTAGCGTCTCCGTCCTTAATTGTGTATGTCTTTGTTGAACCCGAAAGCGTTTCGTATACATAATAACCATCTGCGCCTTCAACAGAATTCCATTTTACTGTATTTCTTCTGCAGCTGTTAGCCTCTGAACTTGCGCTAGGCTTATCAATATTCTCTACCTTAACTGTGACATTTTTTGTTGCACTGTTATATGAACTATTTGAAGCGGCTTTTATCTTAACATCCGCTGAGCCTGTTGATACAGGAGTTACATTGCCATCATCATCTACTTTTATTATAGATGTATTGCTGGATGAATATGTCAGACTTGTCTTAGCCTTTGCTTTCACATTAAATGAACTTCCTCCAATTTTACATGTGTAGCTTGAGCTTCCTGTTTCGATATTCTGATTTGTCTTACCTGCATAAACAGAAATACTTTCTGTTTTTGAGGCCTTCTTCTTAGATCCTCCGCCATATGCCACAACATCAAAATCAAATTGACCCTTTTCACCCAGATTCTTCAGCGTGAAATTACTGTCCTTGATCTTGTTATATGTGCCTTTGCCAAAGGATTTGCCATCCTTCGTCACAGTTACCTTGTAATAGCTGCACTTCTTTGGCGGATCCCAGTCCAGCTTGATGTATGCATCCTTATCTGTATTCTCGCCGCCCACATATTTAGCCGTAAGATTATCAACAGATCCGACCCTGATTTTAAAAGTCTTCTTAACAGTTCCCTTGTACTTGCCCATTCCTGTGATTTTAATTGTAGCTGTACCTGGGTACTTACAGTTAGAATATGAAGTCTTATAGCTCTTACCCTTAGTCAGAGTCTTATCCTTATATTTTATAGTTACAGCAGGTTTACGAGCCTTACCTGTGTATGTGTAAATGCTGTATTTTAGAGTTATCTTGCATTTTGACAAAGATGTTTTTGTCGCAGCATTGGCACTAACTGGTGCAAAAGCTGCACACACAGCTATAGCCAGCATGAAAGCCAGCATGGTTTTAGCAATTCTATTTATTTTCTTCATTCACTTGCTCCTTAGCGCTTTACCGTCTTCTCTTGTCACTATTTCAAAAAAGTATATCAAAAGAATGGCTGAATTTCAACAAACTCAACCCCTAAGAGAGGAGAAGACGGGCTATTCTTAACACATTTAAATAATGTTGCCCTACAATTTGCGATATTGTAAAATTAAATGTAAACATATATTCAAAACTTAAGGAAAATCAAAGGAAAATGTTAAAAAGTAATTCATTACAAAATTCAATAAAAATACTTTCGATAATAGCGATTATTGTGCTGGGAGGGATAGGCATATTTGTTTACCATGCAGACGTTCCTCAGCTCATCATATTCGCGCTTTTCATTCTGTTCTATGTCCAGCTTCCTGGTCATCTGATTCTGAGGATGCTGAGAATAAAGCTCAATCATATAAGTACAACACTTATCATGAGCTTCTTCACAGGCTGGGCTTTTTCGCTGGCAATGTACTTCATTACGGAACTGATCCATACTAACCTGCTTCTTTATGCAGCTGGTCCTGTACTTTCATTCCTTTATGTGCTTGCTCGATACCTGAACAGAACCTGCGATCCTAAGATCAATTTCTCATTCTCCAAATTATCGACAGCATTATTCATTTTCCTGGTTTTAGCCTTTGCATACGCAATGCTGAATACTCAGTACCTTTACATATCAGCAGATATCGATAATGAAATCTACATGAACCCTGACAAGGCCTACCATCTGGGCCTGATCAACTCACTGGCACACGGATGGCCGCTTCAGCTGCCATGGGTTCAAGGATATACTGTTAACTATCACGTTTTCACAGAAATGCTCTTTGCTATTCCTGTGAGATTATTCGGCCTCACATCGTACTCAGTCCTCCTTAGCTGTGGACCTTACCTTACAATTTATGCATTCGGACTTTCTCTCTATTCGCTCTTCAGAGAAATGACTGTTAAGTCACAGAGAGCAGGACTCTACTGTCTGGCTCTGATGCTGTCAAATATATTCATCGCTAAGACTGAATTCAGCTCACTGGCATTTTTCTTCATCTTCAGAAATGAGAATGCTACAGGTTACGGCGTCAGCTGCATGATGGTATGCCTCATTATGTTCAAGTACTGGTATGAACGTTTTGACAAGGGCGACAGATCCTTACCTCACCTTCTGGTGCTTACAGCACTTATTATGCTGGCAACAGGTATTAAGGGACCTATGGGCATGGTTGTTATCATGGCTATCTGGGCTACTGTTTTCCTGGGATTCATCCTGAGACGGGGCGTTAAGTTTAAGACATTCCTCCCTCTGATAATAATGACTGTGGGATTCATAATAATATATGTTACGATCCTTGGCAGCAAGGGTCAGAGCAATGGCGGAGGCACATCGATTATAGCCTTTGCGAAAATCACAGATGTAATGTACTTTAAGTCAGGCCTCACTGCTGCACTTAAGAGCATGGGCCTTCCTAAGATAGTGCGCCTTGGCGCCATGTTTATCGCTTTTATGGTATTTATGCTGACGGCGTTTTTCCTTCCGTTCGCCATCGGATATGTACGAGAATTATTCCTTGTCTTCTCTAAGAAGAAGGATTACGACGTTCCTCGCGTTCTGGTTTATGCAGCCAGTCTCGCAGGACTTGTAGCGGTGTTCGTTCTTAATTACAGCGGACACAGCCAGGTATACTTCGGATATGTTTGCGTATTCCTGGCACCGCTCATTTCGTTCTGGCTCTTTGAGGATCTGGAAGAGAAGAAGTCAGTTTTATTAAAACCTCTGGCAGGATTCTTTATTATTTCACTTCTCCTCACTACGTTCACATTAGGATGGTATTATGTAGACCAGGAAACAGATGCGGTCAAGGAAGCTAATATGGAATCCAAGCATAGCATTTACCAATCCATGAACCACGGTGAATATGAAGCCATGATATGGATCAGTAAGAACACTCCATATGATTCACTCCTGGCAGTGGATAGATATTACAGTGTTCCTCTTGATAAATACAGTTTCGGCAACCGCTGGGATAACAGATTCTTCCTCTACTCAGATTATGCTAATCGATTCACTTACATTTCAGGATCCGGATATAACGTTCCTGTCAGTGAAGCTGAAGAGGTTCGTAAATATATGGTTGGGAAGAATATGGAACTTTATGACGTGAATAATGCTGATCGCGGCGAAGATGCACACAAGCTCGGTGTTGACTACGTTGTTGTATCAAAGCGTTTCACGAAACTTCCTAATCTCGAAAACAAAGATTATGAACTCTGTTTCACAAATAATGATGTAGACGTATACGAAGTTAAATAGCTAAGAAAGGAAAAGACAATGAAGAACACATTAAAGATTTTATTAATTGCCGTTTTATCACTTACGGTTATGTTCGCATTCACTGCATGTGGCAGCGATAAGGCAGAAGACGAAGATCAGTCTCAGGTTAATCAGCTTCAAACATATACAAATGCTGAAGGTAAAACTCAGGAAGAACTCAATAAAACACAGGACAACTTCTACGGTACATGGTCAGGTGATGGTTCAGGCCACGTTGAAGAACTCTACGGCAATCTGGAAATCACTATCCTTGAAGACGGCACTTTCAAGGGCAATGTAACTGGCGAAGATTTCGGTGGAACTTGGGAAAAGGTTGAAGATGGTATCGAAATCGATAGCATTTACATCACAGGAAAGATGTATTTCGGTGAAAAGTGCAACCTCGTAATTTATGAAGACGAAGCAACACCTGTAGTTCTAACTAAGAAGAACTAATTAAACTGATATTACTTAAAGATATTACTCATTTACAATTGAAGGGAGAGCAATATGTTAATTGGATACACTGCTGGCGTTTATGATCTTTTTCATGTAGGTCATCTTAATCTTCTTAAGAATGCCAAGGGCATGTGCGATAAGCTTATAGTTGGCGTTACAACTGACGATCTTGTTACTTACAAGGGCAAGCACGCCATGATTCCATTCGAAGATCGTATCGAAATCGTCCGCAGCATTAAGTATGTTGACGCTGCAGTACCTCAGTATGACATGGACAAGCTCACAATGTGTAAGAAGCTTGGTGCCAAGATACTCTTCGTAGGTGATGACTGGTATGGTACAGAGAAGTGGCAGAAATATGAAGAAGAATTTAATAAGGAAGGTATCCAGATCGTTTACTTCCCTTACACTAAGGGCATTTCATCAACACAGATAACCAAGGCCCTGAACGCAGTACGCAAATAAGATTTAGCGAGGAAATTTATGCAAGTTGATAAGAAATACTGCATGAGCTCTTTTCTCATGTACAGAATCATTTCTGAACGAGACAAGTGCTTTTCAGAAAAATATTTACCTAAGTGGGATGAATATCCCGCAACAGAAAGTCGCGAGAAGATTCACAATAGCGATGAGCTCTTTGAATCCTTAAAGAGACAGATAAAGGAAGTGACAAAAGGACGCAAGTGCGCCCTGGCTTTAAGCGGCGGCATCGATTCAGCCATCCTTCTCAAGCTGGTTCCCGAAGACACTATTGTCTACACTTTCAAGTGTGTCGTTCCAGGAATCGAAGTAACTGATGAGAGCCCACGTGCAGCTGCATATCTGGCAGCACGCGAAGACGTGAAGTTTGAACATAAGATCGTCCCTATATACTGGGAGGACATGGAAGAGATGAGCACACTTCTCATGAAGCAAAAGGGTGCTCCTATTCACTCCATTGAAGTTCAGATTTACAAGGCAGCAATGCAGGCAAAGGCAGACGGATGCGACCTCTTCATCTTTGGTGAGAACGCTGACTGTGTATATGGAGGGCACAGTAACCTTCTGGCTCAGGACTGGACTGTTGGCGACTTTATCGACAGATGGTCATTTGTAATGCCTCACAAGGCACTGAAAGATCCAGAAATGGACCTTCAGCCTATCATGGATTACGAACAGGACGGATACATCGACGTACTTCCGTTCCTCTCAATATACGAAGCTCCTGCTTCATGGAATTCATATAGAAACGCATGCGATCTTGCTGGCATAGATTTCTTCACACCATATGCAACTACTATCATGGACGTTCCTCTCGACCTCGAGAGAGTTCGCCGTGGCGAAAATAAATATCTTGTACGTGAAGTATTCTCTAAACTTTATGAAGGTTTCGAAATACCACCTAAGACACCGATGCCAAGGCCAATGGATCAGTGGCTTTCAGTATGGAACGGCCCTACAAGACCGGAATTCTGGCCTCACTGTACAGATACTATGACTGCTGACCAGAAATGGCTGGTATACAGCCTGGAGAAATTCCTTAATATTATTGACGAGAAAGAGTAACTATAATGAATAACTGGAAAACAGCTCAATTTGAATTATTAAAAAGATTACGTGACATATGCGATGCTAATGGCATCGCTATGTTTCTGCATGCAGAAACTGCACTTTTAAGCTACAGAAGCGGTATGCTGTCTGATCGCGCCAGTGTATGCATCGACATATCAGATGCCAGTAAACTCATTGCCGCACTTGACGCAGACACATCTGGTCTTATCGCTCAGGAAAGCATGCTGAACAATGTCCAGTTCAATACAGTGGAACTCAGAATATATAACCCTACTACAACGGACTTCAATTTCAAAGACTACACAAAGTACGAAAACAATTGCATCCATATCGATGTTAAGATGATTCGCCATATAAAGCTGGTTCAGGGTTATAACGCTAAGAAAATTATGTCAGAATATACTGAGACACCTGTACAAAAACGAAATCTCATTATGACCGCTGACATTTTCCAGAAACTCACCAGAAGCTACAGCAATAACTCACATAAGATAAAAATCGGATCAAAGAATTTCAGTTTCTCACATTTCGCTTCTCCAGAGAAACTTACTATCGAAGGAGAAGCTTTCTATGCGCCATCGAATATCGAGAAGTATTTCGAAACTCTTTATGGTGCCGGCTGGAAGACAAAAAAGATTTATGAATTCAAACCTGTCCCTGGCGTATTTAAGGCAAGCGAAATTCCTTGGAAGGATTATAAAGAATCCATTTCTGATGTAAATACTGATAACTTAATGGCTTCAGTGGCAGAATTCGACAAGTTTGATAAGGAATATCAGAAATACCATAAGAATGTAATCAAGTATTACAAGATTCTTTCTGATGCTCACGAAAACATTCAGAAAGGTAAGAAAGAGGCAGAGCCTGTAGCCTTTGCACAGGAAGGCGGACTTATGAGAGGCCAGGTAATTCTTCTGGATCTCCTTAAAGAGGTTGCAGCTTTCCTTGAAGAAAACGACATTACATACTATGCCTTTGGCGGCACTACTATTGGTGCTCTCCGCCACAAGGGCTTTATCCCATGGGACGATGACATCGACCTGGTAATGGATATCGATAACTATAAGAAGCTGCTTGCGGTTTCAGATCAGCTTCCTTGGGATAATATAGAATTCAACTGTTACGAAAATAACCCTGACTATACTCGCCCATTTGCTCAGTTCACATATACGACAGATACCAGATTCGTTAAGAGCCGTATGTTCATGAAAGGCGCAGCTTTAGGAACAGGCATAGACATTTTTATTATGGACTATGTTCCAAGCGCACATCTTGATGAATACGTTAAGAATGCCCTCCTCTATCAGGAACTTATGACCAACGTATATATCAATAATGAACAGATATTGGAATTTAAGGACGATTATTTCGCTCTTAAGGAACGTGAAAAGACTACGCCTAAGGCTGAGCTTATAGCAGAGCTCGCACAAAAGCTTGAACAGTATCCACGTGAAGAATGCGATACTATGGTGGTTAGACTTTGGGCAAGAAAAATCAGAAAATATAAGACTTATGAAATCGGCGAACCAAGCTATGTTGATTTCGAGGATATGAAGATTCCTATCCCAGCGAAACCAGAAGCTTGCCTCCGTAACCAGTATGGCTACGACTGGTATATATTACCGGTATCACAGGAACAGAGGACCCATGATTTCTACATAGACTTCGATGTCAGCGCTAGCGAATATATGGATTATATCAACGAGCGTATCGACTGGAACGAAGTTGAGAATACGCTCAGCAACAAGAAACTGGCCGGAATGAAGAGGCTGGCTTCAAAAAAGGCGCTGGATGCTTTCGCTGAAGATTTTGATACTCGCAGACTCCTTCTGGAATACAATATGGACTCAAAAAGAGATTCACTTAATGAAATTCTGGACGAAGGATCATATGAACGCTTCCTCGAAGCTATGGCTCCGTTGACACAAAAGGCTCCTGCTATTGCAGCTTCATCATCACCTCAGCTTGCTGCATTAAATGAATTTGCGATGCACTGGATAAAGGCTCTTTTTCTTTCAGGCAAATACTACAGTGCCATCAAAGTTCGCAAGATTTTTGACAAGTCCTGCATACAGCCTGAACTTGATAATCTTCTTGATAAGATCACAGCTCTAGCAGTTGCTGTACAGGATGACAACAAAAACGAAATATCAAATCGTCTATCAGCAATCTCACCTGAGTATCAGAAGTCTTGCGCCGACTGCCTCATTGCCAGAGCTAAACTTGGCGAAACTGAAGGCCTTAAGGAAATATGTATTAACTACCTTAAGACATTCCCTTCAAACTGCGAAATCAAGAAGATTCTTGGAGATATATTATCTTCAGAAGGCAATGCTGAGGAAGCCAAGAAGCTTTATGACGAAGTTCTGGCTACCAGCAGAAACGGACTTGATATACTCGCTATTAAAGGGTAAAACAATTAAAAATAAGGCCCTGCCGTTTCAAAATCGGCAAGGCCCTTTTATTTATTATCTTTTTGGCAGTTTAACTAAAGTCTTCTTTGACTTCTCGTATCCAACAAGCTTTTTCTTCTCATCAAGCTTCATGAGCAGATAGTCTATCGTTTCCTGATTGAGGTTTTCGATCTTAGGATACTCAGGGCTTCTGTTGATTTCAGGGATCTTGATTCCCTCTTCTGTTATGGCTATATCGAAGCCAAACCATTCTATCTGTCTAACAACCTTAGCCATCTTTATTACAACATCCTTAACGTAGTCCCAGTTAGGAATAACGCCTTCGATAAGAACGCCACTGTCAGGATGACAAGGACAAGGCTTTATGGCCTGATTTGTTATAATCTTAGCATCACCATACTTTCCGGTAACTTCATCTACTTCAACAAACATGCCTCCAGCACTCATGTTATCAACAGCGCCTGTAGCCTTTGAACCAAATCTCATATACGTATTACCGATTTGCGGTGTTTTGCCATCCTTCTTGAAGACCATAATTCTCAGTGTATTAACTGATCCGCTGTAAATCTTCTTAAAATCAGGATGGTTATTTATGTATTCAGTGATAAGGTACTGATTATCTTTATCTTCAAGGATAGCAATTACTTCATCGCGAGTAGCTTCCTTATCATTCAGATAATACTTGCCATCTGAATAAGCGAATCTAAAGAATCCGTTTCCGTGCGAACCGCTTTCTGGCTTAAGCGCAATTATGCCCTTCTCTTCAACAAGTTTGAAAATATCGTCGTAACACGCATCCACCTTCTTGTCGATATCCATCATTGGCAGGATTACCTTATCGTTTCCGTATGTTATTACATGATAGTAGTATTCAGGGAAGCACTCTCTGAAATCATGCATTACATATTTAATACTTATCTTATCTTCAAAGATAGTCTTATATTCCTTGTTAATGTGTCTCAGCCAGATATATTCAAAGTCTGAGATATTTGTTTTGATATTTTTGTCAGTAATTCCATACTGAGGAATTCTGTATGACAGGAAGCCTCTCTTATAAGCCCAAAGCTTTTCTTTAAGGCTCATTCCGTTCTTTGATCTTATATCCTGCCAAAGAGCAGCAATCCACACTGTTGAACGGTCAGCTTCAAGCCCCTTAGGGAAGAATTTCGCAGTAAACCTCATTCTCACGAGTCTTCTGAAACGTGTAGCCAGTTCCTGTCTTCTCGCCTTAGAAGTAGCGTATATTCTCTCCTTAATGCTTATTTTTTTCTTAATAAATGCTGTGAATTCAGCCGAGAACGGTCTGCTATTTGAATACGCAGGCATATTCTCCATATTTATGATCCTAAAGCCATCTTCATTTATAATGATTTCAGCTTCCAGGCAAACCAGCTGAGGTGCGAACCTGATAGTGTCGCAAAGAAGAGCCTTTATCTCATCCCAGTACTTAATGCTGCATTGGCCACTCTCTGTATTATAAGTACCCCTTTCGATATCGATAACATGCATCTTATCAGGATCCTTCTCATACTGAAGCTCTGTATAAAAAGCGTCGCAAACGATTGGCTTAACCATATCCTTATTAACGCATGTAACCTTAACAACATTTCTTATTCCCTGCGCCTTATCTGCAGGAAGTTCTGTAATAATAGGATTTTCCGCGTACTTAGATATCATTTTAATGACATCATCATCGCTCTTTGTAGTTTTACCGAGAAAGCTATATTCTCCGTCTTCATAAGATAGTACAGACATTTCTCTACCTGTAACATAGCTTACCAGAACTTTCTTTTCGTCTTTTATGAGGGAAATGATGCCGGCCTTATCCTCTGTATATACATCAGGGCAATCATCAAGTGCGAAAATCTTAACCTGACCTTCAGCATTGTGGATCTGATAATAGTGCTTAGGGAAATAGTCCTTGATATTAAACAGAACCATTTTAGCAATAACATTATTATAAAGCCACTTGTCATAAAGTCCGTTAACAGGCTGTACATACTGATATTCCTTCTCTGAAAGAAATTCATTCTTATTGCTCTCTGTAATATCAAATTTCTTAACATAACCCGGCATAAAGCCGTTATCAAGAGCCCACTTCTTCTGCGACTTGGAATACTTGTTATCGTTTAAGTAGCTGTCTATAGCCTTCTTTGCCCAGACCCTGCTTCTTACCTTAGTAAACCCTTCTGATGTGAGCTTTAATGCGTACCATCCTGTCAGTCTTCTCTGTATAAAACTTGATTTGCCAGCCATAAACCATTAAATCCCTTCAATACATAAATTATGGGAGACTAGTTTTAGCCTCCCACGTATTATTATAGTTATTAATTCATCACACTCTGGAGCTTAGTAAACGTACACTCTCTGTCCCTTGAGTAAGTTCTTGTAGATCTTATACGCACTTGTTGATGTAGCATTTCTGATGCATCCACTTGACTGTGGAGTGCCAAGCTTCTGTCCCCAGTTTGACTTAACACCGTGAAGTGCATTGTATGATGAATAGCAAGTCCAGTACTTGATTCCATGTCTCTTTGAGATCTTCTTTACTACAGCCTTAACACCTGTAGGTGAAGGAGTTGATGCCTTACCTGTTGAGATCTTCCAGTTGTCTGTGCAAGCCCAGTAGTATGTATTGTTAGCTTCATCATACTTCTTGTCGAACCAGTAAAGGTGCTGACAATATTCGTTAACCCATACCATATGAGCCTTGTCGTTTACTGTGCAACCGAATCTTCCTGAAACGAAGAATTCAGCTTCTTCAGGGCTGTAATCCCATTCCTTAGTGTAGTCAGTCTTCTGATTCTTAGCAGCTACTCTCATGAGGTAGAAAATATGTTCTTCGCCATTTACAGTCTTATAGAAGCGATACTTACCGCTACCATAACCAGTTGTGCAGATGTTTGTTCCTGACTTAACTGTGATAGTTGCCTTCTTTGTATGCTCTGAGCAGTGGCAAGTCAGAGTCTTCTTAACCTTAGTTGTGATGTTTACGTGAGCAGTTCTAACATACTGATCAGTTGCAACCTCTGAAAGAGTTGCTTCCTTAGCGCCCTTAACATAAACTCTGTAGCTGAAATCAGTTTCCTTAACTAAGCCAGTGTTATCCACATAGCTCATGTAACCATTAGCATCAGCAGGTCCAGTAACTGTAGCGATTTCAGTCCAATCTGCACCGTTGCCTTCTCTTTCAACAACATACTGTGCATTATCTGCGCCGTTAGGAATCCACTTAACCTTAATTTCCTTGTAACCTGAAACAGTTTCTAGCTTCCCGATTGGAGCGGAGCCTACTTCTTCAGGATCTTCTGCTGCAGGATCTTCTGCTTCTACTGACGGGTCTTCTTCGCCAGTACCTTCAATTTTTTCGCTGTCAGTTACTGCATCATCTGTTAAAACAGGTTCATCTGATGGAGTACCCATTTCCTCTAAAGCATATACGCTAGAGAATGACATTGACATCATAACCATTACAGCGAGAACTATGCTAAATAATTTTTTCTTGTTCATCTTTTTTCACCTTGTGTTTTATAAAATCAATAACAATACTAACATTTCGATTAATTATACCATTACTCCTCATTATTTTCAATGTCCGCCAGGCTGATTTTATTGCATATTAACACACATTAAGAATTGATAAACAATTTCTAATTCAATCCATCTTGACCCTATCTTGATGAGATTTTATAATGAATAGATAGCTAAAATATATATTATGGAGATAATAATGCATATTAACAGAGTTTTTATAAGACCCCTTGTCACATTGCTTTTCATCGCTATGATTTGCACTGCAATAGGCATAACAACTGAATACACATTTGCCGCTACCAAGTGTGCAGTTACTATTAAGACAGATAAGAAAGCGACGATCTCTGTTAACTCCAAGGCGGATGCATCTGGCACTGTTCTCAAGAACACTAAGAAGAAGAAATCCAGCACTACTAAAGGAACATATAATCTGTCAGAGGGTGTTTACAGTTATAAAGTCAAGGCTAAGGGTTACTACACAGAATCATATGTTTTTCGCGTAACCGCAGAAGATCTGACTAATGAATCAAAGGCTATAAACGTTACAATGTCAAAACTTGGCGGTAAAAACTACGAACCTACAAGTACTGTATATCTTTGGAATGACGAAATCGAAGCTCTGCTTACTACAGAATATCTCCCTAACTATGAAAGAATCGAAACACCTTCAATGGCTGAAGGTCTGGCAAAGCATCAGTTCGCATCAAACACAGCTCGTCTGAACTATATAAACAATCTGGCAGCAGGAAACGATAACTTCCACGTTTTCACAGATGGCTTAGTACCTGTAGTTCTTCTTACTAAAGAAGATATTTCATCAGCATCAAGCCTGGAAGACGCTCTGAATATTCTGGCTGCATCAGATAAAGTAAACATGTTGTATCAGGCACAGATCCACGGAAGTGAGCCAGCCGCATCAGAAGGTGCTGTATATACACTCACTAAGTTCGCCGGCGAAGAAGGTCAGGCTCTTACTGAAAACATGAACCTCTGCGTTATCCCATGCGTTAACCTCTATGGAGCTCAGAAGTTCTCACGACTCAACAAATCCGGCGACGACCCTAATCGTGACGCATTCACATTTAAGTATGCCGAAACTCGCTTCATCGAAGGTATCATCAGAACTCTTAACCCTGAAGTTTTCGCTGACTGCCATGAATGTACCACTAAAATAGACTCAGTCGATACAAGTGCTAATATCATCAAGAATCTCGATGATATCGAATTCGGCGATAACCAGAATGCAAACCAGGATGATTCTGTTCATGAACTGGTTGTAGCTCTGCGTGATTCTTTATTCAATGACTGCTTTAGCGAAGGTCTCAGACCGTTTGAATACACAAATAATTCAGAAGAAACGCCTCAGCAGAACAATGCCAAGCTGACAATGTATGCAGGCATGATGAATGCTATGGCATTCACTATTGAAACTCCTGGTATCAAGTCAGGTAAATCTCATCTCGAAAGACGTGTTTACTCACAGTACTTCTCAATGAGCAGTGCCTGCAGATTTATCTCAGAAAACGCATCTGTTATCAAGAAAACAGTGGCATTAGCTAGAGAAAACGGCATTAACGCCAACCACCATTATTCAGACGATAACACATTCACTTATAAGCATGTAAGAAATCAGGGCGATATAGCATATGAGAGATCATCATATAACTTCGATGGTACAATTCATGAAACAAGCCTCCAGCACCTTTACGGAGCTATCAAAACAAAAGAAAGAAACAGACCTACTGCATACATAATCGCTACACCTAAGAAGGCAAGCACTATTAAAAATGCAATCAAGACATTAGATAGGGCTGGCATCACGTATTTCCAGATTCCTAAGGGCACTAAGCTCGATGTAAACAAGTATGGCGGTAAAATTGCTAATGCAACAGTAAGCGATGAAGCTACTTACAAATTTACTTACGGTGGCTACGTGATCCCTATGAATCAGCCAAGCTACAACATCATCAGTACAATCATGGAACCTGATTACGGTGACAATTATGGATACAAAATCTCACTGGCACAGAGAAAGTACCTTACACTCGCCCAGATAAAGAGATTCACAAAAGACAATCCTTCAGAGGGAATCGGCGAATTCGACCTGAGCGAATACTTTGTTCAGTAATTTGAATCGCCAAATAAGTTAATGGAGCAATAATTAAATGCATTCTTTATTAGAAATAGTTAAAGCAAACATCAAATATAGGCAGCAAACACTTGAACTCGCCAAGTCAAACCTCAATAAAACTTATAGAGGTTCTGACCTTGGTTTTGTGTGGGCTTTTGCTAAGCCTACTATGTATATCTTCGTATTCTACTTTGCTATTACGATCGGATTTAAGAGTTCGAAGGATATTCCGGGCCTGATATGCCCTTATTTCGTATGGCTTACCATAGGAATGATCGCATTCTTCTACATGCGGGATATGGTACTTGGTGGAGCATCTTGCTTCAGAAGGTATAAACCTATCGTTTCCAAGGCAAGCTATCCTATCATTACAATACCTACTTCGGTAGCTTTATCTTTCTTATTTGTTCACGTTATTATGATGGGCATAGGAATCATAATTTCGCTGATATTTGGCTGCTACCCTAGCATCTACTGGCTTCAGATTCCATTTTATTCGATTCTAATGGTCGTATTTTCGATATTCTGGAGTATTGCCACGGGAATATTCTCTGTTATATACAGAGATTTCTACAACCTGCTTCAGGTACTCAATCAGGCTCTTTTCTGGCTCTCAGCCATCCTGTTTGATGTGAACAGCATCAGCAGCCACACAGCTAAAACTGTACTTATGTTTAACCCTATCACATTCATTGTAGAGGGATACAGAAATGCATTCTGCAGACATATCTGGTTCTTCCAGGAACCTGAGAAGCTGGGTTGTT
This sequence comes from Bacillota bacterium, assembly GCA_029006195.1. Lineage (GTDB taxonomy): Bacteria > Bacillota > Clostridia > Peptostreptococcales > Anaerovoracaceae > Lentihominibacter. The sequence continues at coordinate 71,710 of JAQXGH010000048.1, read as the reverse complement.
ACATGATCATGATGGTATTAATGATCATCTCATCAATCGTCATGTATAAGAAATTTATCAAACATATCCCAGATATCCTGTAATAAGAATTTATAATTAGAGGCATTTTATGGATAAACCTATCATCAAGTTAGATAAAGTCTCAAAGGACTTTTTATTATACAAAACCAATATGCGCCGCTTCGCAGGCTTAGTATTCGGCCTTGGCAATCCATCCAGGAAACATGCTCTTAAGGACGTATCCATGGAAGTAAAAAAAGGCGAGAAAATCCTTGTTCTAGGCGGAGCAGAAGCCGGATGCACTACACTCCTCAGAGTGATTTGCGGATTGTCAAATCCTACGTCAGGAACTGTAAATGTTAACGGCAGCATTATGGAACTCATCGCGCCAAACGCTGGTCTCGATGTTGAACAGAATGCAGAAGAAAATATCTACCTTAAAGCCAATGTTTTCGGCATCAAGCGAGATATTATTAAAGAACACTTTGACGAGATCGTAGAATTTGCAGGTCTTAAAAAGTTCCTCAGAGTTCCTCTCAAGCAGGCGCCTAAGGGACTGGCCAATAAAATGGCATTAATAATGTATTTTCTTCAGGAAAAGGATATAATGCTTATAGACCTTAATTTTTCTACTGGCACCCTCGAATCCAGAGATCAGTGCCGCGATCTCATTAAGCAGCAGGTGGAAGCAAGACCTGACGCTACAATGATAATTACAAGTAATCAGCAGTTTACATTCGCAGGTTCAATGTGCGATAGAGCCATTGTATTAGAAAAAGGCAAGGTTGTATTCGAAGGATCAGTTGAGGAATCAATTGCTGAGTTCACAGAAAAGTGCAAGTAGAGGTAATTTAACATATGCTTTATTCAATTATAATTCCATGTTATAAATCAGCTAAGACAATCAGAAGCGTTGTCGAGATGACAAGCAAGGAATTTGACAAGATGAACAGAGTCCCCTATGAGTTTGTATTAGTGGATGACTTCTCACCTGATGGTGGCGAGACTATCCGCGAACTCAGAGCTGTAGCTGATGATTACGATTTCGTTACTGTTGTTGAACTGGCACAAAACGCAGGTCAGCATAACGCAGTAATGGCTGGACTTAATTATGCTAAAGGAGATGTGCTCATCGCAATGGATGACGATGGACAGACTCACCCTTCTCAGCTTCCTGTTATGTTTGAGGAATTCGAGAAAGGATATGACATCGTTTACGGTTACTATCAGGACAAAAAACACAGTGCTTTCAGAAATTTCGGCAGCTGGATGAACTACATGGCATTCAGAGTCTTAATCGGCAAACCAAAGGATCTTAAGACATCAAGTTTCTGGATCATCAGAAAGTTCGTTAGGGATTATGCTATCCAGTATAAGAGTCATTACACTCATCTTCAGGGCATCTTCCTCAGAACTACTCGTAACATAGCTAGTGTTCCTATCAAGCACTATAGCAGAATGGAAGGCCAATCAGGCTATACATTTAAGAAGCTTTTAGGACTTTGGTCGAACGTTATGGGATTTTCTATCGTTCCACTTAGAGTTGCTAGAAATCTGGGACTGTTTTTATCATTTCTTAGTCTTCTGGGAGCAGTCGCAGTTGTACTCAAAAAGCTCTTGGCACCTACAAGTGCCGTTGGTTGGTATTCCATGATGGTTGCAATTTGCTTCTTCTCAGGACTGATTATGCTGTTCCTGGGTCTCATCGGTGAATATCTCGGACGAATGTATCTGGGAATGACCAACAACCCTCAATTCGTTGTCCGCAATATTTATGAAAGGAAAGGTGACTCCTAATGAAAAAAATATTAATACTGGGAGCAGGCATCTATCAGGTTCCCCTTATTAATACGGCTAAAAAGATGGGGCTCTACACTATCGTAGCCAGCATTCCTGGAAACTATCCCGGCTTTGAGCTCGCTGATAAAATATATTACGAAAATACAACTGACTACGGCAAGATCCTTAGTATCGCCAGACGTGAAAACATCGATGGCATCATCACCACAGGAACAGACGTTGCAGTTATTACAATAGGTCGTGTATGCGATACTTTAGGCCTTACAGGTTTATCATTTGAAGCAGCACAGATTGCAACAGACAAACTTCTCATGAAGTCAAAGTATGAAGAATACGGTGTTAGAACAGCTAAGTTCCGTAAAATTTCATTTGATGATGAGGATTACACTAAGATCATCGCAGATCTTGAACTTCCTGTAATGTTCAAGTCAGTTGACTCATCAGGAAGCAGAGGCATCACTAAGGTATCATCAACAGATGATTTCGAAAGAGCCAGAAATTATGTTCTCGAAAATACAAGATCAGATTACTTCATCGTTGAAGAATACGTTGAAGGCGAAGAATACGGCGCTCAGGCCTTCGTAAAGGACGGAGAGATAAAGTTCATCCTCCCACATGGAGATTACGTGTTCAAAGGCGACACAGGCGTTCCTATCGGCCACTTCGCACCATATGATCTGGCACCAGAAGTAGTTGAGGACACAAGAGTTCAGTTAAAGCGCGCAATCGACGCTATGGGCCTTAACAACTGCGCTATCAACGCTGACTTCATCATGAAGGACGGCAAGTGCTATGTTCTGGAAATCGGCGGACGTTCAGGCGCAACATGCCTGGCTGAACTGGTATCTATCTACTACGGATACAACTACTACGAAAAGATCCTCTTAACTGCACTCGGCGAAGAAGTAGATTTCTCAGCTGGTGACGGATCAGCTCCTGAAGACTGCATCGGCGTTCCAAACGCAAGTATGCTTCTCATGAGCGATAAGGACGGCAAGATCAAGTCACAGACAGACAGTACTGAAGGCATCGAAGGCGTCGTTGAAGTACAGTTCGACCATGCAATTGGAGAAGAAGTCCATAAGTTTAAGGTTGGACCTCATAGAATCGGACATGTAATTACTGAAGGTAAGACTCTGGATGATGCTGTTGATAGTCTTAATAAGGCGCTTGAACAGATTGAGATCATTGTCGAATAAAGCTAGGATGTGACAAGAAGACACCACACCCTGCAAAGGTTAAATATAAAATAAAAGGAGCGTTGCATCATCATTTGATACAACGCTCTTAAATTCATCCTAAAGATTCGTTATCTTGTATATGTAATTATCGCGCAGCAGCTTCGTTTTTTTAAGTTTCGTTTTAACCTTATTCTTCTTACCATACGTAACTTTGATCGTGAATCCATCCACATAAACGGTCTTATAGTAGGATCTATAGAAACCTGCATAGAAGTTTCCGTTTTTGTGATATACGTTTTCAAGTTCATATGTGCTGCCCAGGCTTACCCTGCTCATGTATTTGCCGTCCCAATTATAGACAGAAATGATGTTTTCTTTGCCGCCATTTCCCGGGCTCTGCCCTACCAGCATATATTCGCTGTATGAGTCCATGCACTGGAAGAGATAATTATCTTTTTTATCCAATCTTACATATTTAACAGCATTGAGGTTTTCATCATACTGCACTATATGACCCTGTGATTTGAGTCTTGCCACGTACATTTTATGGTTTGTGTTGTACGCTATAGCTGTAATGCCGGAGAAGTTACTGCAATTTGAGTTGGATGCACCTGGAGTTCCCTTTGGAAGTGTCAGCGTTACTGTCTTCTGAATCACAAGTGAATCCGGATCAACAAATGATACCAGCTTGTAGTTTGGTGCTCCGTGAGCAACTACCAGCTGCTTTCTATTTGAATTGTACGCTATATCGTTTCCGTGAGAGATATTGAGCTCAGGTGATACCTTAATGAGCTTCTTCGTCTTCAGGTTGATTTTGGCGATTTTGCATTTAGACTTGTTTCTGTCATACATTATGTACCAGCCTGTATTGCCATAAGCAACGCCGCCCTGCATTGTGTCGAAATTTTCCATCTTCTGGCCAGACAGCTTTCTGAGCTCCAGCTTCTTGGAATTCTTGCTTGAGGTCTTCTTTATTGAAGTCAGGCTTGCTTTCTTATTCATCCTGCAGTTAGATGAATGCGCCCACTGTGAATAGGTTTTGTTTCCATCTTCATCTTCAGTGTAAGCTCTTATTCTAACGTAAGGAGATTTGATTGAAACCTTCTTTATTTCTTTTGAAGTCTTTTCGCCATCATTAACAGTTACGCTTTCGGCTTTGTTAAAGAACCTGTTATTTGCATACTGTATCTGATATCCGTCTACGTCACTTACCGACTTCCATCTAACAGAAAGTGTAGTTCCGTTCACAACATGCTTTGTTACTTCTGTTGCTTTGACAGTTTTTCCATAGGATAAGTTTGTTCCAAATGTACATACAAACAGAGTCGCAATTATTATTGCTGATATTAAACGTTTATATCTCATTGTTTTTTTCCTTACTTGCTTTAATTAAGCCTGCTTAGGGACTTTGCAAATGAAGCATCTCATCTTGCCGTTTTCATCAGGTGGAATTTCATCAAGCCACTGGAAGTTGAGCTTGTATTCTGGATATCCGTAGAGATCTTCTACCTTCTTTAAGAAGAAGTTTTCGATTTCTTCTGTTGTAATGTTCTTTACGTTAGGGTCCTTAACCAGAAGAATGCTGATTTCATCGATCGATTCCTGGATATATCTGAACTGAGCGATACCAGTGATTCCGTTAGGTATCTTCATGAGTTCAGTAGCTGATGTTTCTGTTCCGTTAGCATGCTGAACCAGGTCATTTGTACGGCCTTTGATGCTCTTAATATAGCGGAGTCCATCCTTATGAACTGATGTTGCTGTATCTCCGATGATATAATTGATGATAGGGAAGTCATACTTATAGAGAGTTGTTCCTATGAGTCTGCCTTCTTCTGCCAGATTACCTTCATCATCGATGATGTTCAGTACGTGTGTATCGCTGTAGATGTAGAACAAATCTGAGCCAGGCAGTTTAACTGCGCAGCTACCGATTTCATTACATCCATAAGCATCGAACATATTAGGTCCGAATGTTTCAAACAGAAGCTTTCTAGTGATTTCATCTACCATTTCGCTTACTGGAGTGTATGCGATAGGCTGATGAATCTTCATGTTATGCTTCTTGGCATATACAGCCATTCTAACCAGTACGTTCTTTCTGAAGCAGATAACGTCAGGCTTGTAGTCATTTACTAATTCAATGAGGTCTCTCATTCCCTCGCCAACATAGAGATGTTCAGGAACGATTTTTCTTCTTAAAATACCCAGCTTCTGGATCCATGAGTCACCCTTCTTAGGGTCAACCTTTGAGTGAGTTGTCAGGAATGTCAGCATCTTACCTGTGAATGGCTTATGACCAGCAAACATGAGGACTCTAATCCAGTTAGCATTATATGCAGCGCCTTCTCTCTGTGAAATTACAAACTTGAGAGGTACGCCTGATGAACCACTTGTGCTGTATGGAATCCAGTTCTTCATCTTTTCTGGATTTGCTTCCATAACTTCCTGCATCCACTCTCTCAGCTCTGTTCTTGTTAAGAGCGGGAACTTATTCAGGTCTTCAGCAGAGTGGAAATCGTCTGGAGTGAGTCCGTTATCGTCAAATCTCTTACGATAGAACGGGATTTCGTACGCCTTCTTCATCATCTTGTGGACCTTTTTGTCCTGGCGTCTTTTATTTGCAGCATTGTCTGCAGGAACCTTCTTATCGAATTTCAGCAGATAATACAGTGTCATTACATTTTTGAATTCTTTTCTTATAAAGCCCATTTATTAACCTCTCTTATTTACCATATTGCGTAGAGAAGTATGCCAAATATGATAAGGCATATTCCCAGAATTTTTCTCTTGCTGATCTTCTCTTTAAGGAAGATATAGCTGAGAACTGCTATAAAGAAATATTGAGTCGACTCAAGTACCGGTCCCAGCGAAAGTGGGATTACCTTGTATGCTACGATTGACAGAAGTGTAGCTCCGAAGAAAACTGTATACGCAGCAATTACCGGGAAATTGAGGTACTGCTGGAGGAATGAATCATAATGTTTCATTGCCTGTTTCTTCAGTGCGATCTGTGCGAATGATGAGATGACTACACCTGCGATGAATATGCCTGAGTAGATGACCATGCTGCTATTCATGTGTCTCCACCTCGCTTTCAGGCTCCTTTTCCGTCGATATTATGATTATGCCGGTAAGGATTATCGCCGCTGCAATTATCATTTTAATCGTTATTTTCTCGTGGAACAGCACTGCACCCCAGAACATTCCCCAGAATATGGCTACTGCCTTATTGGAGAAAGCTACTGTCAGAGGAAGCCCCTTTAGAATAAGCTGCCATGCGATGGCATATACTCCCAGACAAAAGATTACCAGTGCATAGAAGAAACACCACTTAAAAGAAAGCCATTCATACTGTGCTGCCTGTTTTGAACACACTGCATTTATTGATAAAAACAGAAGAACGCAGTGCATCAGAATAAAATACTTTACTCTACTTTTCTTTTTCTGTTCCTGCACTGTTCTCTACTCTCCTTACAACAAACTGTGGTTTATCATTGATAATCATATAGATTCTTCCCAGGTATTCACCTATCAGACCCAGGATACATAAAATAAGACCGCCAAGGATAAGCATTACAGAAAGCATTGATGCGTATCCCATAGTCAGTTCTGGATCTACGAAGTGACGTATGATAGTTACGATTGCCCAAATAAATCCGAGTAAAGCTATTAATACTCCCATAAAAGCAGAAGCTCTCAGCGGCTTAATTGAGAAGCTAGTCATTACTGACAGTTCAAGCATAATTCTCTTAAGAGTTGTGTATCCTGTTTCGCCAGCGATACGTTCGTTGTGAACGATAGGAACCATCACCATCTTATCAGTTATCTGATATACATATGAACTGATTACAGGGAACGGGCTCTTGTATTCAGTGATCTTCTGTGCGCAGATTTTGCTGTATGCAACATAAGCTGTTGTATCAACGCCCTTCATCTTGTTATCCAGAAAATCCATTACCTTAGCATTGATTCTGCTTGTCATTCTCTTGAGGAATGGATGCTTTTTCTGAACGAATTCTGCATAAACCACATCATATCCTTCTTCGACTTTCTCGATGAGCTTAAACATTTCTTCAGGTGGATGTTCACCATCATCATCCATGTTGATTACAACATCACCTGTCGCATAATGCATACCTGTGATTCTAGCTATATCCTGACCAAAGTTCTTAAGCTGATGTACTCCAATTATTTTCTTATCTTCAGCGCAAAGCTGATCGATAATATCAGTTGTTCCCTGGTCAAACGGACTATCATTTACATAGATTATTTCGTAGTCATAGCCCTCTCTCGCATTAATAGTCGATGTAATTCTCTCAGTTAATGGTCTTAAAAGGTGCTCTGCTTTATAGCAGGGTACAACCACTGAGATAATTTTATTATCTACTCCCATATTGGTCCTTTAGTTCCCTCCGTTGTTTTAACTTTTATCTGTAAAAGTTCTTTGATTTTTTCGATGTTTGCAAGCAGCCCTTCTCTAGAGTCAGCTGCTGAAATTATAACGTTTCTAGCAGATTTGTCGCTGAAGCTTTCAGTTTCAAGGCCTACGTATATGTCATCAAGCAGATGCTTCTTTACAAATGGCAGAGCTTTAACTTCTTCGATACCTGTCACATCTTCTACTACGCCTTCAGGCAAATAGAAGGTAACGTATCCGCAGTGGCAGAGGCAGCTGTCAAACTCAGGTATGCTCTTTGCCGTTCCAGTTGCCAGTTCGATGAGGAACTGTGATGTGTCAACGCCAGTCTGAAGTCTTGCTATGTCAGAAGAGATGAATGAGCCGCCGCCTCTTGCTGCAGCTTCTATAAGGTAAATTTCACCGTCTTCTTCGTCCATAATGTATTCGCTGTGAGTAAGGCCCTGCTTAAGTCCAAAGCCTGTGATAATATCATGGTTAAGCTTTAACAGCTTCTCTACTACCTTATCATCAGCAACTGATGGATAAAGCCTAGTTCTCGATGCGAAAACGTCAGGTATATCATAAAGGTCAGTATCGGCATACATAAGTGTCTTCTCTTCGTAATCAACGAGGATAGAATCTACTTCAAATTCCGGACCTTTGATGTGCTTTTCAATAATAACGTTGCCTGATGCCGAATATCCCTTTGACTCTTCGAAATGATCCTTCAGCATTTCAATGCTGCTGATAAAAAAAATTCCTCTGCTTCCCTGGTTATCCACAGGCTTTATGATTACGTCTCCACCAATTTCCTTAAAGAAGCTTTCTGCTTCTTCATAGCTTCCTACCATCTTAAACGGGATAGTTGGAAGTCCCAGCTGCGTAGTCTTTGTACGCATAAGGTATTTGTCCGTGAAAAGCTTAGCGCATTCAAAACCGATGCCTGGAATACCCATCTTCTCAGCTACGTAAGCAACTGTTCTGACAGCGATATCAGTCTGGTCGGTTGTAATGCCGCAAATGCCCTCTTCACGTGCGATTTTCAGGATAGCTTCTCCGTCGCGAACATCGATGTTATATACCTTGTCCGCGATTTTAAGGCCTGGATAATTTCCATCTGGAGATACTGCGATGGTTTCGAATCCCATTTCCATCGCTTTCTTTATAATAGGCACCTGATATATTCCTGCGCCTAAAATCATAACTTTTTTCATGGTCTGCCCCTAAACCTTTGACAAATTTTATTTATAAAATGCGTTTATTTTTTCACATATGTAGTCGATTTCATCTTCCTTTAATCCATAGTACATAGGAAGTCTAACAAGTGACTCAGCGATTCTTGTTGTATTCTTATCTTCGCCACTAAATCTGCCGAATTCGAGGCCAGCCTTTGCTGAATGCAGAGGTACATAGTGGAATACAGCTTCGATTTCATTAGCTCTGAGATGCTTAATAAGCTGGCTTCTCTGTTCGATTCCATCTGTTACCAGGTAGAACATATGAGCATTGTGCTTGCATTCTTCTGGAATTACAGGGAGTCTCAGAACGCCCTTGTCTTCCAAAGGCTGCAGCCTTTGCTTATAAGCGTTCCAGCTAGTCAGTCTGTTTTCGTTTATTTCTGCGGCTTTTTCCAGCTGAGCCAGGAGGAATGCAGCGTTCATATCGCTTGGCAGATATGATGAACCCATTGAAACCCATGAGTACTTGTCTACCTGTCCTCTTAAGAATCTGCTTCTGTCTGTACCCTTCTCTCTGATGATTTCAGCTTCTTCTGCTTTGATTTTATCATTGATCAGAATAGCTCCGCCTTCGCCCATGCTGTAGTTCTTTGTTTCGTGGAAGCTGAAGCAGCCATAGTCTCCCATGCTTCCCAGGGCCTTGCCCTTATATGATGCCATCACGCCCTGTGCTGCGTCTTCAACTACGGTGATGTTATTTTCCTTAGCGATCTTAAGGATAGTGTCCATTTCGCATCCTACGCCTGCATAGTGTACAGGAGCGATAACTTTAGTTTTCTCTGTAATTGCGTTTTCGATGAGCTTTTCATCGATGTTCTTAGTATCTTCTCTTATATCGACGAATACGAGCTTTGCGCCACGCATTACGAATGCATTGGCTGTTGAAACAAACGTGAATGAAGGAAGAATTACTTCATCACCTGGTTTGATGTCAGCAAGGATCGCTGCCATTTCCAAAGCCTGTGTGCATGAAGTTGTAAGCAGTGCTCTTGTCACACCTGTATTTTCTTCGATCCATGAATTGCACTTCTTAGTGAATTCACCATCTCCGCACAGTTTGCGATTATCAATTGCCTGTTTTATGTACTCAAGCTCTTTACCAACATATGGTGTTACATTAAAGTTGATCATCTTACTCTCCATTCTATTTTTTATTCAATAGTTTTCCTTCTTTTCTTATTCGCCACAAAGTTATTGCTCCGAGCATAAGAGCCAGAAGGATCATAAGCGCCGCATACATGGACGCCGCTCCCATAATACCCAAATTAGTAACAAATACCTTTGACAGCAATTTGGCTGCCAATGACACGATCACATAGCAGACCATAAGGCTCTGCTGAAGGCGAATAACCGTTAATACTGTACTGAAGAAAGTGCAGTAAGCCAGTACTCCGCCACCGATCATTACAACGCAAAGTTCCATTTTATAGGAACTTAGATCCACACCGAAAATCAGTGAAAGCAGAGGAATTGCGATTGTATAGGCCACTATAAGACCCAGGATCGTAAGCCCCAGTACTACCATCATCTGACCCGCGATATGCTTTTTAAGTGAAGCGAGTGCTTCTTTTGTCTTAGCCAGCCAAAGCTCTGCATAGGTTGTGAGTATCGGATTGAATATGAAATTCGATATCATCATTACCATAAAGGCCGGCATGAATATCATATTGTAAATTGCCTGAACTTCGTCATTAAGATACTGGTCGATAGCATATTTAGGCGCATTGCTTATATACATATTCAGAAAGAGGCTGATAAAAAGAGGGAAGCCCTCGATTGCCAGCATCCTGATTTTCTTCCAGTTGAATTCAGGCTTATAGTAACAATAATTCTTTCCTGCGTTTACTGATGTGATGAGCAGGAAGAATATAGATGCAGCTGTGAATACAGCTGTTGAAATGATAAGGTTCTTTGTAATAACCAGAGCTACAGCATAAAGAACCATTTCTGCCAGATATCTGACAGATGATGACTTAGTCGCTACATCCAGTCTCCCCTTTTGCTGCATGCATCCATGATATACGTCAGAGTAAGCCTGACAGCACTTAGCTATGCAGATGAGGAATATTACAGTTGCCTTTTCACTTGTATAATTGGTGAAGCAAAGTCCGTAGAAGCAATACATAAGACTGACAAATAACATCATTGAACATGTAAGTATTCTCATACCATGATATTCACCAAATGTGTACTTGTTATGCATATCTGATGACTGAAATCTTCTCAGTCCGTAAAGACCGACATACAGCATCAGTGTAGCTACTGCGAACGCAATCGAGAAAACACCTGCGTCATCAACGCCATTTGTCCTCGTCATTACCATCATTATCACTGGACTCTGAAGAGCTGAAATGATGGCATTCATGGCATTCCATACATATGAACTTCTTTTTATGTTATTTGTTTTTTCTAATAATCTTCGTATTACTGCCAACATTTAATTTGCGATTCTACGTATTGTAACTAACTTCTGTCCTTTATAAACATTGCTGATGTGTACGCCCTTACCTGATGTAGCATGAATGATCTTACCTTTTCCTATATAAATAGCTACGTGTCTTGAATAACAAAGTACATCACCAGGCTTCATATTTGAATATGAAACGCCAACGCCTGATTTTCTCAGACCCTTATGGCTGTTTGGAAGTGAGATTCCGTATTTCTTATACATCTGAGTAACGAATGTTACGCAGTCTACACCTGTGATAAGGCTGTTTCCGCCATATCTGTAAGGTACACCCTGATAGAGAAGTGCGATATCAACAAGGTCACCGCCATCATCAAATACAGGTTCGCCTTCATAAGTTTCCCAGTCAGCACCTTCAGGCAGACCGATAGTTCCCTTCTCGATTACCGCTGCAGTACCTTTCTTGACGATTTCTTCTTCAGTGATTTCGTTATCGATTTCTTCTCCGTTTACAGTTGTGATCTTTCTTGTAACCTGACGTACGCCTTCCTTACCTTCAGTCTTTACGTTCTTTTCACCTGCATACATTGACTCATTCTTGATGTAAACAGTATCAGGAGTGTAATCTTCCTTACCTTCTGTCTGTCCTACAACTGTTGCAGTAAAGAATTCGCCGTCTTCACCATTGAGATCTTCCAGATGCTTTATAACCTTTTTCTTTGAGAATACGGACTCACCTTCGTATCTGTCCATGAAATCGATTTTTTCAACCTTTATCTTCTTGTCAAAATTTGACTTCAGAACAGTTGAATCAGCAGCCTTATAGTCATTTATAATAGCCTTCTTAACATCCTTAGCTGAAAGTTCACTGTTTACCAATGCAACTTCCTGGCCATCGATAATAATCGCGTATGGTTTACTAACATTAATGTAAATAGCTGAAGCAGCCAATATTGCAACTACCAGCGAGCACATTGTAATTACCACTCTTTTGCTCAGAATCTTCTTCATTATTTTTCTCCTTCAGACCCATTGTCTGCCTTAGTGCTATCTGTACTCTTGTCTTTACCTTCGCTGTCTTTCTGTTCGTCCTGAGGGACATTCTTTTTCTTGTTGTTTTCAACAGGATACATAACGTCGTGAATCTTCTTCTTAGCCTCTTCTACTGATTCTTCGCTTGGGAATACGCATGACAGGTTCTGGTTACCCATACTGTAGCATGGTGCCATTCCTGTTCCGCCGACGATATTAACTCTGCTGATTTTCCAGCCATTCATGTCCTTAAGCTGCATCTTAGCAAGCTTTTTCAGATCCTGAGCTGTAAGGTCTGTAGCCATTTCATCTTCAACTGAGTTGAGGATCTTAGGGTATCTTGTCAGAATAACCTTACTGCTTGATACCTTGTCGATAATGGCAGTGAGAACTTTCTGCTGGTTTTCATTTCTCTTCATGTCACCTTCAAGGAATGCCTTTCTTTCTCTAGCAAACCATAATGCTCTATGGCCTTCAAGGTGAAGATTACCCTTCTTATAGTGCCAATGCTTAGGATGTGAGATGAAGTCAACATCGTTGTATACATCAACACCGTCGATAGCATTTACTATATCTACCAGCATCGAGAAGTTAACACGAAGTGTGTAGTTTATCTGAGTTTCCAGGAAGTCCTCAATTGTATGTTTAGTTTCTTCTTCTCCATATATTCCGGAATGTGTAAGTTTATCTCTCTGTCCATATGTATGAAGAGGAATGTAACTGTCTCTAGGGATTGAAGTGAGCAGGATTTCTCTTGTCTTAGGGTTAACAGTCATAATCATGTTAACATCACTAAGAGCTTCCTGATCGATTGAACCCCATACGTCGTTACCTGAAATAAGCACGTTGAATGATTCTTCAGTAACGTCGATTCTGTTAGCGCTGTCGTTAACTCTCTTCTTAACCTTTATCTTGTAGATTACGTTTGTGTTTTCTCCAAAACCTTCAATCGCGCCTCTTAAAACCTTGTATTCAGAATTTGTTACCAGGATAAGCTCGTCATGAGTTTCTCCGTTTTCATCCATAATGTGGTGGCCAACTGAGAGCAGATTCGGTTCTTCGTTGTATTCAACTCCAGCCTTAGTGACGAGTGTTTCTTTAGCTTCATTAAGCTGCTTTGACTGCATTGCGATAGTATTGATAGTTTCACCGTCAAAGTCATTTTCTGTCTGATACTTACCGCCATTAAGTGCTATAACATCGTACATTTCCCATCTAGCTTTGTGCTTACTGATTTTTTGCAAAGTATCGTAAGTATTGTAGAGATAGTAATCTCCAACGAACAATACGTTTGCCACAAGGACTACCATGATTAGGCCCAGTATAGGTTTTGCGCTTAATTTCTTCTTGCTATTCAGCAGCAGTACAGCGATTATATCTATCAGTAATAATGCGCCGATAACAGCTGCCGCATATTTAATTGGCAGTACGTCTAATGCCAGAACAAACATCAGAAATACTAACTGACAGAAAAATCCAATGAGCAGAATAATACTCATAATTATGGAATCTGGCAGTATATGAGGTTTTCTATGCTTTTTCTGCTTATCTTTCATACTTCTAATTAATCCTTCCAATCATATCTACAACTTATAAAATTATCAAAGTGCTTATTTTTCTTCTTCGATCTTTCTAATTTCTTTTGTTCTGATTTCTTCGCAGATTTCATCGATAAACTGCTGAACTGGCTTTGTACCTTCATCGCCTGCGTAACGGCTTCTTACTGCAACTGTTCCTTCTTCAGCTTCGTTAACACCAACTACCAGCATGTAAGGAACTCTTGCCATACGAGCTTCTCTGATCTTGTAACCGATCTTTTCACTTCTTAAGTCAGCTGTTACATCTACGCCGTTTGCAGCCAGCTGCTTTCTGACTTCTTCTGCATATTCAGCTGCCTTTTCTGAAATTGTAAGGATTCTAACCTGTTCAGGACAAAGCCATGTAGGGAACTTGCCAGCATAGTGTTCGATGAGCCATGCCATTGTTCTTTCATAGCATCCCATTGATGTACGGTGGATGATCCATGGACGAACCTTAGCACCAGTTTCATCGATGTAGTACATTCCGAACTTTTCTGCACTAGCACAGTCGAGCTGGATAGTAACCATTGTATCTTCCTTGCCGTATACGTTCTTAGCCTGGATATCGATCTTAGGGCCATAGAATGCAGCTTCGCCTTCTTCTTCATCGTAAGCGATATTATTCTTATCCATTACATCACGGAGATACTGCTGAGTGCTGTTCCAGTATTCTTCATCTCCAAGGTACTTTTCTGTGTTTTCTGGATCCCACTTTGAGAGACGGTACTTAACGTCGCCTTCAAGTCCCAGAGTTGTCATTACGTAGTTAGCAAGTTCTACGCATCTTGTCAGTTCTTCTTCTGCCTGGTCAGGTCTTAAGATGATGTGACCTTCAGTGATAGTGAACTGACGTACACGAGTCAGGCCGTGCATTTCACCTGAATCTTCGTTACGGAAGAGAGTTGATGTTTCACTCATTCTGTAAGGCAGTTCACGGTATGAATGCTGTTCATTCATATAAACATAGTACTGGAACGGACAAGTCATTGGACGAAGTGCCATTGTTTCCTTATCTTCTGAATCCTGATTAAGAACGAACATACCGTCCATATAGTGATCCCAGTGGCCTGAAATCTTGTAAAGATCTGACTTAGCCATCAGAGGAGTTCTTGTTCTAATATAGCCCCATTCTTTGTCTTCCAGATCTTCGATCCATCTCTGGAGCTTCATGATCATCTTAGTTCCCTTAGGAGTAAAGAGCGGCAGGCCCTGACCAACTACATCTACTGTAGTGAAAAGTCCCATTTCACGGCCAAGTCTATTGTGGTCTCTCATCTTAATGTCTTCGAGGTGATCCATGTAAGCTGCCAGTTCATCCTTAGTTGCGAATGCAGTACCATAGATTCTCTGAAGTCTTTCTCTCTTTTCATCGCCTCTCCAGTAAGCCATTGATGATGAAATCAGCTTATATGCCTTGATGCCCTTAGTGCTCTGCATATGAGGGCCAGCGCAAAGGTCAACGAAACCGCCCTGATCATAGAATGAGATTGTTTCGCCATCTGGAAGATCTTCGATAAGTTCTACCTTGAACTTTTCATCTCTTTCCTTCATCATAGCGATTGCTTCATCCTTAGGAAGAGTATAACGAGTGATCTTGTTTCCCTTCTTTATGATCTTCTTCATTTCCTTTTCGATGTTGTCGAGATCTTCTCTTGAGAAAGGATCTGCTTCGAAGTCATAGTAGAACCCTTCAGCAATTGATGGTCCGATAGCGATCTTAGCGTTAGGGAAGAGATTCTGAACTGCTTCTGCTAAGATATGTGCAGTGGTATGACGAACGATCTGAAGACCCGCTTCATCCTTCATAGTTAAAAGATTCAGGGTGCAGTCTTCTGTGATTTCTGTACGCAGATCAACAACTTCACCATTGATTTCGCCACCAACAACATTTCTAGCCAGACCTTCGCTGATATCAAAAGCAACGTCCAGAACTGTCATATTCTGTTCATATTCCCTAACAGAACCATCTTTTAATGTAACTTTCATTTATATTCCTCCTAATATTAATTCTTTTCTAAAGCCAGACCGATAAGTCTATCTATAAGTTCGCTGTATGGGATTCCTGTTGCATCCCAAAGCTGTGGATACATACTGATTTTTGTAAACCCAGGTATTGTATTTATTTCGTTAAATACAAGTCTGCCATCTTCAAAA
Source organism: Bacillota bacterium (assembly GCA_029006195.1). Lineage (GTDB taxonomy): Bacteria > Bacillota > Clostridia > Peptostreptococcales > Anaerovoracaceae > Lentihominibacter. Next base: position 55,916 of record JAQXGH010000048.1, on the reverse strand, counting down.
CCACCGCTTTCCCCCGCTTCAAGGAAGAAGTCTACTCTGGAGAATCCGTCGCATCCCATTACTTCGTAGATGCTTACTGCAGTATCTCTGATCGCAGTTTCCAGTTCAGGACTGAGGTCCTTAACCACGCTGGTGACTGAGCCTACATTATTGTACTTGGCAGTATAATCATAGAATTCATTAGCAGAAATGATTTCGCCGATAAGCGATGCTCTAGGAGCACTTTCTCCAGATGCTCCGTAATTGCCAAGTACGGCTACTTCAATTTCTCTGCCTACGATTGCCTTCTCAACAAGTACCTTCTTATCTTCTGCAAAAGCTACAGCCAGTGCCTTAGGCAGCATTTCTCTTGATTTAACCTTGCTGATACCAACTGATGATCCCGCATTAGCAGGTTTAACGAAGAGCGGATATTCGCCTTCGAAATGTTCTTCGATTACAAATGATATCTCATCAAGATCACAGCCGCTATGTACTATGCAGCATTCAGCCTGATCACATACACCAGCCTGCTCGATAATAGCCTTTGTGATAGCCTTATCCATACTGGATGCTGATGCAGTGGAATCCGGTCCAACGAAGGGGATCCCTGCCAGCTCCAGAAGTCCCTGCATGGTGCCGTCTTCGCCGTTTTTACCGTGAAGGATCGGGAACACTACGTCAATATTCATATCGCCTATATCATCTACTCTAAGTCTCTTTGAGTAGTCAGTGATGATGTGTGCGAATTTATTATCTTCTAATGATTCCCATTCGCCTGATGCAATCTGGTCTGTTGTCGCCTTTGTATAAAGCCATACGCCTTTTTTGGTGATGCCTACGGTTTTAATGTCGTATTTTTCTTTATTTATGTTTGTAAGAACGGAGGCTGCTGAATTGCACGATACTTCGTGCTCTGATGATGCACCTCCAAATATTACTAAAAGTGTTAGTTTGTCACTCATTTTCATTCCCTTTAATATAACCCGGTCAGGTACGAAATGTTGTAACTGATATTCTCTACGTCTTCTGTAGGAACATAGCCTTTCTGATTAAAGAAGTTTTCGTGGAGTTTAACAACATTTGAATAGAGGGTTCTTGGCGGACCGTACCAGGCGTCGCCTACCCATTCTCCAACATCATATGGCCAGCCGGTAGTTGTGTCATTCATCTTATAATCGCCAAGGTGAATAACCATTTCCATAAGTTCCTTTGACTCTATGTTTGTCTTAATTTCAGGCATTACTACTGTAGCGATTTGTTTGATCATGTCGAAGTTAAGGTTTGAAACAGCCTTATCAAACGTTGCCTTAACTACGATTTTCATTCTTTCGTTACGTCTGTAGTCTCCTGTGATCGCATCTTTTCTTATTCTGGCGTAGGTTACGGCCTGAACTCCGTTAACTGTCTGCTCACCTGTTTCTGTAATATCGATGTCCTCATCTTCGAGTCCGGTTTTCTTTGAAGTTTCGTGGATGAACTTATTCATTTCGTTCATTTCGGCTTCTTCGATGTTAATATCAATACCTCCAACAGCATCGATAGTATCTGCCACAGCCTTCCAGTTAACTACAACAACTTCCTTGATATTAAGATCAAGATTTCTGTTGAGTGCATAGAGTGAACGTTCAGCTTTACCGTAGTAGTAAGCATGCGTTATCTTATCGAGTCCGTTATACCCAACATCTTCACCCAGATTCAGCATGGTATCTCTAAATACGGAGAACATTTTAATTTCGTTTGTCTCTTTATCCATGCTTACTATTATTATGGAATCACTTCTGGCATCAGAATCGTCTTCCATATCTCTGGAGTCTATTCCTAAAACGGCAATATTTCTATACTGCGAAAGTTCGTTGTCAACATCTGGGTCAATACCGATATTGTTTACGTCAACATCAACATGACCAATGTTATTTAAAACACTATTAACAATGGCATATCCAACTCCTGCCAGTCCGCCAAGTGCCAGGAAAAGCATTAGAACTATCATTGCGAAAATTCTAAAACCGCTTCTTCCTTTCTTTCTTTTTCTGCCTCCATCATTACCCGATGGGTATGATGGGGATGGACCGGCTTTTTCTCTGGTTGCCATATAGGCTTCCCTTTCTCTACGTCTTATTTCTTCTTCATAAAGACGCTGCTGCTCCATCCTCTCCATTTCCTGACGTCTGTACTCTTCTTCTGAGTAACGAGGTCTGTTCGAAACGTAATAACCCGATTCATCCTGCAACCCAGTCTCTCTCGCCTTATTACGTTCCGCACGCTCTCTCATCGCCAGGTATTCTTTGTATTGTCTTTCTCTGTCATCACCCATTTTATGGTGTCTCCCTTTAAACGGCTAAATTTCATTATATCAGCTGGAATCTTTTAGTTCAACAAGCTGACACGTCTCTTAAACCGCTGTAAACTTGCCAACGCATGCTGCTGCAGCGTCTTTTCTTCTAGCTGCTTCAGCTTCAGTTGCACCTCTCATGCAGTAGTAAACCTTGATTTTAGGTTCTGTACCTGAAGGTCTTACAGCGATCCATGAACTATCTCCAAATCTGTACTTTAATACATTAGCTGTAGGAAGATTACCGATACCTTCCTTATAGTCGATGTATTCTACTGTACCCTTGTTTTCATCATCCCATTCGTCAAAGATGCTAGCGCCTGCAGATCTTAAGTCTTCCATGATTTTCTTCATTACTGCTTCGCCCTCTGAACCTTCATATACGAATGACTCCTGTGCGTCAAGCCAGAATCCATATTCATCATAAATTGAATCTAAAACATCTGATAATGACTTGCCCTGAGCCTTCCAGTAAGCTGCCATCTTACATATAGCCAGTGCAGCTGAAACGCCGTCCTTATCTCTAGCATGAAGTCCAGTGAGGTATCCATAGCTTTCTTCATAACCCATGAAGAAGTTATCTTCCTTACCGGCAGCCTGCATTTCGTTCATGATTCCGCCGATGTACTTGAATCCTGTAAGTGTAAGTTCAACATTGATTCCCTTCGCCTTAGCAACGATAGGACCAAGTTCACTTGTTACGATTGTAGTGATCAGTGTGCCCTGTCCCTTAAGATAGTTAACGAGCAGTGCACCTGTCTGGTTACCTGAAAGGTATCTTACGTTTCCATCTTCTAAGATAACGCCAACGCCGATTCTGTCACAGTCAGGGTCAGTACCGATAACGATGTCAGCTCCTTCTTCGATAGCGATCTTAGCAGCATATCTTAATGCAGCTGAATCTTCTGGATTTGGCTTTGCAACAGTTGGGAAGTCGCCGTTGAATTCTGCCTGTTCCTCAGTCAGCTTAACATTAGTGAAGCCTGACTTTTCCAGTGCAGCCATAACGAAGTCTCTACCTGAACCGTGGATCGATGTGTAAACTACCTTGAGGTCAGCGGCTGCAGCCTTTGCATCATATCCATCTTCTTCGATAGTTCCGCATCCGTTAATTGCTTCAAGGAAAGCTTCAACTACTTCGTCACCGATCTTGATGATATTAGCATCATCTTCTGCGGCAGTTGCAATGTTAAGAGGATCTGCCAGAGCTTCCATGTTTGCAGCGATCTTAGCTGCAGGTTCTGTGCTCATCTGGCATCCTGTGTTGTCATATACCTTATAACCGTTATATTCTCTAGTGTTATGGCTTGCTGTAATTACTACGCCGCCGTCGCAACCCAGATGTCTAACAGCAAATGAAAGAAGTGGTACTGGTGAGTATCTGTCAAAAATGTATGCCTTTACTCCAGCTGCAGCCAAAACCTTAGCTGTTTCCATAGCATAGCTTTCTGAATTGTTTCTTGTATCATATGCGATGGCAACTGAAGGGGTTCCCGTCACCTCATCACTGCTCTGCAGATATTCAGCTAAGCCCTTTGAAGCCATTCTTACTGTGTTAGTGTTTAATCTGTTTGTACCAGGACCCATGATTCCACGCATGCCTGCAGTACCGAACTCAGCACTCTTGTAGAAAGCTTCGTATATTTCGCTATCGTTCATTTCGCCAAGAACTTTCTTGTCTTCTTCGCTTACGAATTCACTGTTTATCCACTTGTTATACTCTTCTTTGTAACCCATTCTCAAACCTCCCGTTTAGATTCATTGAAGTTTTATACATTATGTTATTAAAGATTTAGTATTATAACTTTTTTGTATATTTAAGCAGGACGTAATTGCCTCCGCTAGTTTTACCCCATCCGTTTTTCTTAGAAACGATCGTCAGCACTTTACCCTTGGCAAATGTTCCCTTTACTTTATATGAAGTTCCAGGACCTGTTCTATAGTTAAGACGTGTTGTTGTCTTTACCTGGTATCCATACTTCTTTGTGTATTTCAGGTTAAGGAAATTTCCGCCTTTAGTTCTTCCCCATGTTGCATCACCGACTTTACACTTACCGTTGATTGTGAGGATTTTTCCCTTCTTGAACGATCCCTTTTTAGTATATGAAGTTCCAGGACCTGTTCTGTAATTTACCTTGGATTTTACCTTTACCTTATAAGCAGTTACATCTGTTATTTGCGGTTTCTGAGTTTGGCTAGTACTTTCATCGTTACTTGCGCTTCCATTAGTTTCCGGCGGCGTTACTGTCTGTGACGTTTCGCTTGAGCCGCTCTTTGAGAAGATATAGTTCATATCAAGGTCGCCGCTTATTCCGCTTACTCTACCACTTGAGCTGTACTGCCAAGCATAATATTCTCCCGGATATGTTGTAGCAGTGCCCTTTGTAGTGTAATTAGCCAGCCAGATTTTGTACTTGCTCTGAAGAGTCTTGTAATTAAGGTAATTTTCCAGAGTTGTGTAGTTAGCGTATACCATTGGAGTATAGCCTTCACTCTTTACCTTTTCGCAGAAAGCTTCGCAGATTTTTGTAGCTGTACCGCTCTTTCCAAGTGACTTGAGTTTTGATCCTGTCAGTCTGCCGCTTTCGTTTGATTCATAGTCAAATACTACAGGCATTGTGATCTTGCTCTTATAAGGCTTGATAAGCTTAAGTGTATATTCAGCTTCTCTCTGCGCTTCAGCTGTTGTTAAAGCCTGTGAGAAATAGTAAACACCTATTTTAAGTCCAGCGTTGTATGCGTTTGTAATGTTCTGCTCATAATATGTATCTGAGAATGAGCTTCCTGATTTAAGATAACTTCCGCCTACACGTATGATTACGTGTGTAACACCTGCGTTCTTAACAGTCTTCCAGTTAGACGCGGAAATCTTCTTCTGCCACTCTGAAATGTCGAGACAATTGTATCTTTTGTAGTTTTTGTACTTAGACGGAACTTCAGCTTTACCAAGACCTGATATACCGCATCCCATGCAGTTCATATCTGATACAACTTCAGCTTTCATATCTTTAGTATCAGCGGAAGGAGTGTTGTATTTCTCCATTTCGTCAGTATCTACAGTCTTCTTCTTTATCTGACCAAAAAGCCCGATATCGTAATATCTGTAGAACATAGGGTCCTGAAGAACATCCTTAGTGTCTGAATCCACCATGAGGGCAATCGCATTCTTGCCTTCCAGATTAGTATCAGCAGGTGATCTGAGATATTGACCATCATCGCCAGCATGAGCTTCCATAACGCCCACCGCAGGTGAAACAGCCAATGATACAGAAAGAACCATTATCATTGTCCATTTAAGAATTTTGTTTCTCATGATTAGTCGTTGCCTCCTAGCTATTCATTGTCATCAGCAATATCTTTAGGATAACTGGTTGTGATCTTAGAAGGCGATAGCATCAAGCGGGATCCAGCTATCAGCCTCATCTTCTGTAGATGATCCCTGATATTCAGGTGTACCACCTTCAGTGATTCCGCCTTCGAGTTTCTTGATATTTACACCTTTACCATCAGTCAGGTGAGCGTATCCGTTATAGGTTTCACTTACATTGATCTTAGTTCCAGCCCGCAGGGTTCCTGAAGTTCTAAAACCAGTTCCAGGTCCCATCTTTACAGTTACATTGTTTTCGAGAACGATGGCTTCATAGTCATCAACGTTTTTAGCCTGGCCGCTAAATTTAGTGTATGCACCTTCCATGAAGGTATCCATTTCTGATTTAGGAATCATCATCTCGTTCATATCTACCCTTCCTGAGATTCCAGGAACAGTGCCATTACTGGAGAACTGCCAGATTTGTGCCTCTGATGCGCTGCAGCTTGTATTCCATTGAGCAACCCACTTGCTGTATCCATCAGCACTTGTTCCCAGCTTGCTCTGCCACCATGAGAGGCTGGCATATACACCTGCTTTGTAGCCGTTTTCTGTTATTCTCTTGCAGAAAGCTTTAGCCATTTTCTTGATTCTTGTACTTCCAGCCTTTGATACCTCCTTATCTTCCAGGTCGTAATAAATCGGAAGGTCAGGCTCGTGACCCTTAAGGAGTCTCAGGCAGTGGTCCGCTTCATCTTCAGCCTTAGCTACAGTATTCGCATATGAGTAGAGATAGACACCGTATGGGATGCCTCTTTCTTCGCAGGCTCTGGCATTTTTCTCAAAAGTGCTGTCGTCCTTTGACTTTACGTTTTTACCGTATCCGCATCTTAAGATAGCGAAGTCAACTTCTCCTGCAACTTTATCCCAATTAATGTTTCCCTGCCAGTAGCTGACATCTATGCCCACCAGATATCCAGACTGGTAGTCTTTGAAAAATTTGGTTAATTCCTCTCCGCCGTTTTCGCCTACAGCTACAACTCTAGCAGCATAGACAACATCTTCATTATCTTTACTTGTTTTGAGCCTTTTGATGCTGTGGCCCATCTGAGCGTTTTTGTTTTCTTTTGTAGCCTTTGCTGCAAAAGCTGCAGATCCCGAATCATCGTCTATTAACGATACCGGAACTGACACTGAAAACGCCAGACACAGAGCAATCAGAAAAGTAAATAATCTTCTCATTGTATCTCCTTACAAATTTATAAGTTATATAGCATTACTTCAGGATGGCAGCTTACACCATACTGAGGGCATGTGAGGCATTCAAAGAAGTTTGGTGCCTCTTCCCTTGAAACTGTATTAAAGCCTTGTTTTCTGAAGAATTCAGGTGCTCTGGCAACAAGATATATTCTCTTTCCGCCATTTGCTCTGATTTCTTCGATTGCAAGTTCCAGAAGGCTCTTTCCCAGATGGCTCTTTCTGTAAGCCTTATCTATAGCGATACCATCGCAGATGTATTCGCCTTCTCTCTTGCCAAGAACGAAACCTCCTATAAGTCTGCCGTTTTCAGGGTCTTCACCTTCTATGATTTCCCAGCATTTCTGGATGTATGTTGGAACTTCGATAGCATCATCTTCGGTGAATTCCAGTTCGTTTTCGATAAAAAACGGTACCAGCTTATCGTATTCTTCTGTTTCCCTGATAATATAATTAGTCATCGTAATGCCATGTCCTTTCTGAGACAAAAACTTCGAGTCTCAATTTTTCGAGCGAGAATTCGATTGGCAGCTTTTCGCCAGCTTCACCGTCGAAGTCTGTAGCTATATCTTCGTCCGATTCTATCTTCAGATAATCAGTCTGGAAATAGAGGACGTTTTTGTTTTCTGGATGTGTTCCGATAATAACCTGATGGAGGAGCGGAGCAAAATCAACTATTGGCATCTTCTTAAATACAATTATATCGAGCTTGCCGTCCTTCATTGATGCATCTGGAGAAAGCTTTCTGAAGCCGCCTGCAGATTCACCGTTAAGAACTGTCATGAAGTATATTTCTTCATCGTGAACACTTTCTTTTGTTGTGAGTCTAACCTTGATAGGGTGGATCTGAGGCAGTTCGCTTACAGCTGTAATGTAATATGCTAAAGATCCTATTGCATGTTTAACTCTAGGGTCAGTTTTCTGGCTGACATCAACCATTGCTCCGAGAGCGCAAACGTTAATGAAACATCTGCCATTAGCTCTGCCTACATCGGCCTGTGTTGTCTTACTTCCAAGCGCAACGTCTAAGGCCATATCAATATCAGACGGAAGCTCATAATAGTATGCGAAATCATTCGCTGTGCCTGAAGGAAGAATTCCTATAGGAAGGTGAATGTCATTTCTAACCATGGCATTTACACAGATGTTGATAGTGCCATCACCGCCGCAGCAGATGATTCTGCTGTATTCTTCCTGATTCATAGTAGCGAATACTTTCTCGATAACAATACCGTGATTCATTCTTACCGGTACTGCCTGAAACCCTGCATCCTGTATCCTCTCGATGATATGATCCAAATTGTTACGGAAGATACCATTTCCTGAATATGGGTTGTAGTAAAGAAGTACTTTTTTTCCAGCTAATTTTTCCATGATTCTCACCTCTAAACTTGGATTATTTCCTATTCCCATACTTGAGTGTACGGTCATAGTCATAATCAGTATTTTTAGAAAAAATGCTTCTGATTTCCCCTATCAGATACAGTGATCCTGCGAAAAGTATAACGTCGTAATCATCTTTTACGTTAAGTGCCAGTTCAACGCTATGGCTAGGAGTATCTGCAACTGCGATTACCTTGGCGCCTCTACCTTCGCCCTTCTTCTCTAATTCTTCTAATACGTTTGTAATGTGCTCCGCTAGGTCTGCTGCCTCGAGTTTCCTCTCGTCATAATCCGGAGCTGTAGCGATGAAGCCGTCAGCTATCTCAGCGAAATGTGAAACGACTTTATCGATTTCTTTATTTGAAACCATTCCCGCAACAACTAATGTCTTGCTATCCGGGAACAGGCTCTTAACTGCATTTGCAACTGATGCACCACCCGCATCGTTATGTGCGCCATCGATGATAACGTACGGTTTCTCGCCGTCTCTGCCTCTTAATACTTCGAATCGTCCAGGCTGAACAGCTTCTCTGATGCCCTTATATAGAGCGCTTCTTTCAACCTTTATCTTCTGATCTTTTCTCAGAACTTCGATTACAGCCAGAGCAGTCTTAACATTTTCAGCCTGGTGCTTACCAACCATTGAAGTTATAACCTCACTGTAATCTGTATACCAGAGTTCCATGCTCACCTGCTGCTCCAGAGGAGTCTGCCAATCGATAGTGCACTTGATTTTTGATGTATCGTAAAGTCTGCAGCCCTTCTCATAAGCAGTCTTAGCTATAACTACTGCAGGTTCACGAATGTCAACGTTTGATACAACAGGGCATCCTTCTTTGATAATGCCCGCCTTATCAGTCGCGATTGCTTCCAAAGTATTACCGAGAGCATGCATGTGGTCAAAAGTAACGTTTGTGAAAACGCTTACTAAAGGCTTATCGATGACATTTGTAGCATCACCGATTCCTCCCATGCCGGCTTCCAATATTACGATATCCGGTGCCTGCTCTTTGAAATACAGGAAGGCTGTGGCCATTACAACTTCAAATTCAGTTGGAGAATCAAGGCCGTCCTTAACCATTTCTTCAGCCTTTGCCAGTGCCATATTGCCGATACGCTCCAGATCTTCATCCGAAATCATCTCGCCGCCGCACTGAATTCTCTCATTGAACTTCTCGATATAAGGCGATGTGTAAAGGCCAACCTTATATCCACAACTCGCAAGGCCTTTCTCCAAATACTTGGATACTGAGCCCTTGCCGTTTGTTCCTGTGATGTGAATGTATTTGCCATCCTTTTGAGGATCCCCCAGTCTCCTAAGGAGTTCTCTGATTCGATCCAGTCCTAAAAGGATGCCGAATTTATTAAATTCTTCGAATTTCTCTACTGCTGTTGTCATGTTAGTTTACTTTCTTTTCTACGATTTCTAATCTGGCAATAACCTTAGCCAGCATTTCTTCGTACATAACCTGCTTGTTCTTTTCTTCTTCAACAACCTTAGCAGGTGCCTTGTTAACAAATCCAGGATTTGAAAGCTTACCTGTAACTCTCTTAACTTCGCCTTCAAGCTTCTTCTTTTCTTTCTTGAGACGATCAAGTTCTGCTTCATAATCCATGATGTCATCAAGCGGAATGTATACTTCAGCACCGTCAACTACTGCTGACATTGTTTCTTCAGGTACATCCTTTTTATCATTGATAAATGTAATTTCTGTAATATTAGCCAGTTTCTTAATATATCTTTCGCCAGCCTTAACTGTTTCTTCTCTGCCTTCACCGTAGAGAATTACAGCAGTCAGCTTCTTGCTTGGAGCTGCATCAGCCTCTGCTCTGATATTTCTGATGCTCTTGATGATGGACATTGCCATTTCCAGACGTTCAGATTCTGCTGCGAATGTATTATCTTCGTTATAGCATGGCCACTGGCTCTTGATCAGGAAATTGTTAGGATTATCTTCGCTTACTTCGCCTGCAGGCAGGTAGCTCCAGATTTCTTCTGTTATGAATGGCATGAATGGGTGAAGCAGTGCAAGCATGTCCTTAAGAGCCTTAACCAGTACTGCTCTAGCAACTGCCTTATCAGCTTCATCGTCACCATAGAGTCTGCCCTTAACGAGTTCGATATACCAGTCACAGTATTCATTCCAGATGAGATCGTATGCTCTCTGTCCTGCCAGTGCCAGGTCATATCTTTCCATTGCAGTTTCGATGTACTTAGCTGCATCGTTTACTCTTGAAAGCATCCACTTATCTTCGTCCTGGAGCTTGTCCATATCGAAGTCCATTGACTTGAAGTTTCCTTCTTCGTCCTGGAGGTTCATGATTACGAATCTTGATGCATTCCAGAGCTTGTTAGCGAAGTTTCTAGCGTTTTCAAGTCTGTCAGTTGTGAATCTCATGTCGTTACCTGGTGTGATACCAGTTGAGAGCATGAATCTTAATGCATCAGCACCGTACTGGTCGATAACTTCCAGTGGATCGATACCGTTGCCGAGTGACTTACTCATCTTACGACCCTGTGCGTCTCTAACAAGACCGTGGATGTAGATGTCATAGAATGGAACTTCGCCCATGTATTCAAGGCCTGAGAACATCATTCTTACTACCCAGAAGAAGATGATATCATAGCCTGTTACCATTGTTGTTGTTGGATAGAAGTATTCCAAATCTACAGTCTTTTCTGGCCAGCCCAGTGTTGAGAAAGGCCATAAAGCACTTGAGAACCAAGTATCCAGAACGTCTTCATCCTGATGGAAATGAGTAGCGCCGCACTTAGGACACTTTTCTGGAGTATCAGCTGCAACTACCATTTCGCCACATTCTTCACAGTAATATGCTGGAATTCTATGTCCCCACCAGAGCTGTCTGGAGATACACCAGTCTCTGATTTCTTCCAGCCAGTGGAAGTATGTCTTATCAAATCTTTCTGGAATGAACTTTGATGTGCCCTTCTTTACTGCTTCGATTGCAGGCTTTGCGAGATCTTCCATTGCTACGAACCACTGATCTGAAATCATGTCTTCGATTACAGTGTGGCATCTGTAGCAAGTACCCATTGGGATAACCTTTTCTTCAGTCTTAACAAGGAAACCTGCTTCTTCCAGGTCAGCAACCCAGTTCTTTCTGCATTCGTATCTGTCCTGACCTTCATACTTGCCAGCCAGTTCGTTCATGCTTGCGTCATTATTGATACAGCTTACCATTGGCAGGTCATGTCTCTGGCCTACTTCGAAGTCGTTAGGGTCGTGTGCAGGAGTGATCTTTACTGCACCTGTTCCCTTCTCTGGATCAGGATAGCTATCTGCGATGATAGGGATTTCCTTTCCTACCATTGGGAGAATAACCTTCTGTCCGATTACATTCTTATATCTTTCGTCGTCAGGATGAACAGCGATAGCTTCATCTGCGAACATTGTTTCAGGTCTTGATGTAGCAACTACGATACCATCGAAGTCAGCAGTTGGATTTACTGCAGGATACTTGAAGTACCAGTACTTACCGTTCTTATCTTCGTGTTCAACTTCAGCATCTGAGAGTGAAGTTCCGCATACTGGACACCAGTTAACCAGTCTGTGGCCTCTGTAGATAAGTCCCTTTTCGTAGAGCTTAATGAAAGCTGTCTTAACTGCATGGTTGCAGCCTTCATCCATTGTGAATCTTTCTCTTTCCCAGTCACATGAGTCCCCCAGCTTACGACACTGCTTAGTGATTCTGCCGCCGTATTCTTCCTTCCATGCCCATGCTCTCTTCAGGAATTCTTCTCTTCCCAGATCTTCCTTTTCCAGGCCTTCTTCTTCTCTGATCTTGTTAACGACCTTAACTTCAGTTGCGATTGAAGCGTGGTCTGAACCAGGAACCCATAATGCACTGTAGCCCTGCATTCTCTTCCATCTAATCAGGATATCCTGAAGAGTATGGTCAAGAGCGTGACCCATGTGCAGCTGACCTGTGATGTTTGGAGGTGGCATTACGATTGTATATGGCTTCTTGTCTCTATCAACTTCAGCCTTAAATGCACCGCTTGTTTCCCAGCTTTCGTATATTCTGTCTTCGAATTCTTTAGGGTTATAAGTTTTAGCTAAATTGTTCTCCATTTTTGTTATTCTCTCCTCTATTTACTCTATTGGCAGAGTTGCTCCGCCAAATGGCATTACTATAATTGTTGCTTCGTTGCCGTGTTTCGCAATTGCTGCGTCCACAGCATCTTGCACATTATTAAAAGGTGTCATGAACATCTTACTTACAGCATCAGCATCCATTTCTGATACCAGACTGACATTCACCTTTCTATTGACCATTACTGTTGCCATGGCAGCTGCCTTATGTCCGCCAAGCTTGAACTCTCTACCGATTCGGTCTACCAGTGACTGCGGGCTTTCAGCTTCGTTCATCCACTGTTCAAATACCTTATTGCCCATGCCTTCATTGCATGCTCCCACCAGTATTACTGTTCCTCCGTCCTTGACTGCATACTTGGCATTTTCAAGAACCTTTTCTGTCTGATAGAGATTAATATCCTTAGGTGCTCCGTTAGCGGAAGCTATTACTATATCAGCGCGCTCAGGTATTTCGACCTTATACATCTTATCAAGGAATTCGCATCCCTTCCTGTGCGCTTTAAGATAATCTCCTGCTACTGCATATACGATTTTCTTTTTCTCATCAAGTACAACATTAAGTATAAAATCTATCTTACAGAATCTGGCCGCATCATCGATATCGCCCCTGATAGGGTTACCATCAAGCTGTCCAATGTGTGCATCAGGATCATTCATTCTAGAGTAGTTCATCTCGATTGCTTCAAGTGTTGATGTTCCAGGCATTATAGCCTTAGATCCACCTGAATAACCTGCAAAGTAGTGGAAATCGATATTACCAATGCAGATTCTAAGATCCGCTTCAGCAACTACTCTTGAAATATCCACCGGTGTTCCCAGCTTCGTAGTTCCCATGTTAACGCAGTCCTGCGGATCACTTTCAACACAGTTTACCTGTCCGTAAAGAGTGCTGCCTATAAGCATTCTCTTCTCTTCTTCTGTATGAGTTCTATGATCGCCTCTAGCTAATACGATCGTAATGTCATCCACTGTAACTCCAGCTTCACTGAGTTCGTCAACAATAAGCGGCAGCACTTCGTATGAAGGCATCGGTCTTGTTATGTCGCTTGTTACGATCACTATCTTCTCGCCTGGTTCAGCTAAATCTCTAAGTCTAGGTGTTCCGACGGGATTGGCAAGCGCAATAAGTACAGCAGCTCTTCCAGACGCTTCCTGAACAACATCATTCGGTCTTACGATCGAAATAACTTGCTTATCAGGGAGTTCTACATTTTTCTTCTCTTCGCCATATCCAATTTCAATCTTCATGTTACATCCCCCGTCTCCTATGTATTTTGTAGCAAATCCAGCATTTTTCTTAAAAAAAGGCATAGATATACAAAATTATTATACCAAAAAAACACAGTAGTGTGTACATATATCGAGGCAATAAAATATTATCGTTTGCAGTCTTTTTTCTAATAAAAAATACGCTGTGATTTTAAGATTACAGCGTATTTTTTTCGCACTATTTATTTACATGTAATCGATTTAACAGGACTGTAAAGACCATAAATTTTTTCGCCTTCACATGTCTTAAAAGCTCTTACCTTAGCATAATATTTAACACCCTTTTCCTTATCTAAAAGTTTCTTTGATAAAGTCTTTGAAGAAGTAATTGTATAAACTTCAGGTTTTTCGAACTCTTCGTTATCAGCTACGACCAGTTCGTATCCGCTTCCGGTTTTCTTTTTCCATGAAAACTTAACATAGTGGCTGGTTCCTGTAGTCGGTTTGTTCATTACAGACTTAAGCGGCTTAGTTACTGTCACTAAAATATCTGAGTATGTGCCGTAATAAGTAGTCTTCTTTGATGCCTTAACATAAGGTCTGATCTTGTACTTATACGTTGTACCAGATGAAAGCTTGGTATTTGTCCAGCTTGTTACGTCCGAATCAGATATAGTCTTTACCTTTGAGAACTTGCCGCTGCCTTTAGCTCTGTAAATCATATATCCCATTTCAGGGCATTTGTCCCATTCAAGAGTAAGGCTTGTTGTATTTTTCGCAGTCTCCCTTATCTGCGTAGCGGCACTGATAGTGTATTCCAGTTCAATAGTACCGACAAAATCACCCATTCCTGTGATAGTGCATTTACCTGTTCCAGGATATTTAGCATTGCTATAGGAAACGTCGAAATCTTCACCCTCCTTAAGCATTCTGCCATCTTCCATAATCATGTTTACTGCAGGATAGTGTGGCTGCCCATCGTACTCAAAATCTGTCTGACTAAGGCTTACGGTAGCAACGCCTTTAGTGAAGGCCTTTATTCTATTACATCTATCCATAGAATAGAGGTCTTTCCATTTTTTAGTTGAATTGTTGAAAACAAAACTCTGGCCCTTATCAAGTCCTGCATTGCAAGTAAACCACCCATAATCAGAATTTGTTTCAACCCCGATATAAGAAGTCCTCTTGGCAGTGATCACAACTGAATATGAAGTTCCGCCTTCCAGCATTACAGTATTAGGCAGAAGGAGCTTATGATACCCTGCCTTACCTACATTTACATCAGACATACTGCAGGCAAGGTCACCACTCGTTGGCTTATTCTTGTTGCTAACGTTTGTGTAAATTTCAATATCATACGATGTTTCATTAGCGTCATATGTTGAAAAAGCTACAGCCGTAAGCATTTCCATCTTAGAAGATTCTTTCTCGTCTACACTATAAACATTAGCAACGGATTCACCTTTTCTGACAGTGTGATATGCTAATGAAGAATTGCCGTCATACTGATAATTCTTGTCGTAATTATCCGCATCTTCGACATAAACAGTTACGATATTGCTTAGAGATTCATCATATGATACATAAAAATATCCATTGTCACCCCAATCTTCACCCCAGCTATTCTGGACAATCCATGCGCCTTTGCTGATAATACCGGCGTTTTTATTATAGAAATCATTAGCAGCCTCTGTCTTATCAAAATAATTATCATCCCAGCCTACTACTGTTACAGCATGATTAGGCTTAACCATTCCGCTATAATATGAGAAACTTCCGCCATTATAATCCATATACTGAGTTCCATAATAAAGGCATGCTATAACACTTCCGTTTTGACGGATAAATGTCTTCATATCTTCAGGACTGAGAACTCTATTCATGTCCTTGATAATAACATCATCCTGATAAGCCATATCTGCAGACAGGTTCAAACCATTATTGCCATTTGTGTAATCTTCAAAAGGCACCCTTGTTTCGCTGGCATAACCCTGCCATGTTTCAAGAGACATTGAACCAATTATAGGATTTCCGCCATTTGCCGCATAATTACCAGCTACATGATTAGTGTCTCTTTCTGTATTGCCTAACGGGTCATTCTGTCTGTTACAGCAAAAGTAAGCCAACTGTACAGCTGACAACTCTTCACCATTCCCATTATTGTTCTTATTATATGATATTTCAGCAGCGCTAGCCAGTGAACATGCCCAGCAAAGCTCAGTTTCACGCTGATTCTTTATATGTACATTGCTGAACCATGCCTGTCCTCTAGGGTCATATCTGGAGGAATCATCAGCGCCCACAGGATCAGCCGCATTATCAAATTCAAGCGCCTGTCTTTCATCGATTTCATTAATGCCATCAAGAACCTCAGGTTCCATAGCCTTCTGTTCCTGAACTTCTTTATTTGTAAGTGGGTCGTCAGCATACGAAACACCTACGCCGTCCTGTGCAAAGCCTATAGACGTCGTAAAGCTCATCGTAATCGATAATACTGCAGCCAGTATTGCTGCCATTGATCTTCTCATTTTATCTTTTCTCATGCGGATATTCCTTCTCCATAATAATCAATACTGTTTTTTCATTTTATCAAAAAAACGCCCGTCTCGGATACGACCTTAACATAAATTAAGTATAAAAAAGCATCGGCAATTTTTTGCCGATGCCTTATAGCCTTTGCAGTTATATCTTAGAATAATCCGCTGATCTTACCAGTGCTATCTACATCGATGTTTTCTGCAGCAGGCTTCTTAGGAAGTCCTGGCATTGTCATGATGCTGCCGGTAAGAGCTACAACGAATCCAGCTCCTGCTGAAACCTTAACTTCTCTAACTGTCATTTCGAAGTTTCTAGGTGCGCCGAGAAGTTTCTGGTTATCTGAGAAGCTGTACTGAGTCTTACCTACGCAGATAGGCATATTGCCAAATCCCAGTTCTTCAAGCTGCTTGATTGTCTTAGTTGCAGCAGGCTGGAACTTAACATCGTCAGCTCTATAAATCTTCTTAGCGATTGCTCTGATCTTGTCAGCAAGACCCATCTCTGAATCATAAGTGAACTGGAATGTTTCAGCTGAATTGCTTTCATCGCACAGTCTCTTAACTTCGTTTGCCAGTGCGATACCGCCTTCGCCGCCCTTGCCCCAAACTTCACTTAATGCAACATTAACGCCGAGTTCCTTACACTTTTCTTCAACCAGTGCAAGTTCTGCTTCTGTATCTGTAGGGAATCTGTTGATAGCAACTACTGCAGGAAGTCCGAATACCTGAGTAATATTTTCAACGTGCTGAAGCAGGTTAGGAAGACCAGCTTCTAATGCTTCCAGATTTTCGTTATTAAGATCAGCCTTAGCAACGCCTCCGTGATGCTTGAGAGCTCTAACAGTTGCTACGATTACTACTGCTGATGGAACCAGTCCTGCCATTCTGCACTTGATGTCCAGGAACTTTTCTGCACCAAGGTCAGCACCAAATCCTGCTTCTGTTACAACATAGTCAGCCATCTTAAGAGCCAGTCTTGTTGCCATTACTGAGTTACAACCATGTGCGATGTTAGCGAAAGGACCGCCATGTATGAATGCAGGTGTATGTTCCAGAGTCTGAACCAGGTTTGGCTTAAGAGCATCCTTAAGGATAGCTGCCATAGCACCTTCAGCCTTCAGCTGAGCTGCTGTTACAGGTTCATCATTATATGTGTATGCTACGATAATCTTCTTGAGTCTTTCCTTGAGATCATCGATATCGCTAGCCAGGCACATGATAGCCATGATTTCACTTGCTACTGTGATATCAAAGCCGTCTTCACGAGGCATACCGTTGATCTTGCCACCGAGTCCATCGATTACTGAACGGAGCTGTCTGTCGTTCATATCAACGCATCTCTTCCAAGTGATCTTTCTTGGGTCGATTCCCAGCACGTTACCCTGCTGAATGTGGTTGTCCAGCATAGCAGCCAGCAGGTTGTTTGCAGCGCCGATTGCGTGCATATCGCCTGTGAAGTGCAGGTTGATGTCTTCCATTGGAACTACCTGTGCGTATCCGCCGCCAGCAGCGCCGCCCTTAATACCAAATACAGGACCCATTGAAGGTTCTCTAAGAGCTGTCATTGTCTTAAGGCCGATCTTGTTCATTGCATCTGCCAGACCAACTGTTGTAGTTGTCTTACCTTCTCCAGCTGGAGTTGGTGAAATAGCAGTAACAAGAATCAGCTTACCATCAGGTGTATCAGCCTTATCTCTAAGAATGTTATAGTCGATTTTTGCTTTGTAGTTACCATAAAGTTCTACATACTTGTCGTCGATTCCTGCAGCTGCAGCAATCTCAGTGATTTTCTTCATTTCAGCTTCCTGGGCGATCTGAATATCAGTCTTAAATTCCATTTTCGCGTCTCCTTTACAAAATGCTAAAACCTTTGCTTAACTTCCGCCGAATGAATCGAGGCAAAAAAAACAGTCGATCATCCGGACACTATGCCCAGACGGTCGACGTAATCCTCGGTTATACTTCATGTGGTCAATTCCACTTATCCGTCAGTCGTATAACACGTTTATTATACCACAACAAAAATATTGATGGCAAATAGATTTATTATAAGTTCTTAAGGAATGTTCTGCGATGGATAGGACATATGCCGTGCTCATGAAGGCCCTTGTAATGAGCCTTAGTTCCATAGCCTTTGTTTCTCTCAAAAGCATAGTAAGGGTATTCTTTGGCATATTCCACCATCATTCTATCCCTTGTTACCTTAGCGATTATCGAAGCCGCCGCTATCGCGAGCACCTTGGAATCGCCTTTTATGACGCCCTCCTGAGGTTTATCCACACCGTCAACTGTCATGGCGTCAAAAATCACATAGTCAATTCCCGCACCCTGGCGTTCGAAAAGCATCTCTTCACAGGCAGCTACTGCTTTTACCATAGCCTGCTTTGTAGCCTGAAGAATGTTGATTTCATCGATAACATCATGATCAGACATTCCTATCCCCCATGCCAGCGCTTTATCCTTGATAACATCAAAAAGCTCATCTCTTCTCTTTTCAGAAAGCTTTTTTGAATCATCAATACCTAAGACATCAAAGTCTTCCGGCAACACAACCGCAGCAGTTACAACAGGGCCAGCCAGCGGGCCTCTTCCCACTTCGTCTGCCCCTGCTATGAATTTATAACCTTTAGCATGAAGCTCCTGCTGCGGGATTTTCATTTCCACAAGGCGTTCTTTTTGTTTCTGGATTCTCTCTTCTTTAGTCATGAGTTTCCCCTATTCCGGCAGTTCTAAAGTGATTCTACCGATCTTAGCAGCTCTGAATTCATCAAGAACCATCTTCCCCGTTCTCTCATAATCGATTCTCTTACCAGATAAAATGCAGCCTCTCTTCTGAGCGATATTTTCCATGTTTTCAAGTGGAGTTTCGCAGATTTCATCCAGTTTATAACGATCCATAAGAAGCTGCGGATAAGTATCCGAAAGCGCTCCGATGAGTTCCATTCCCAATGTAGGAACATCAAGGATTTCATCCTTAATTGAGCCGCAAAAGGCCAAATTAAGGCCTGCCTTTGGATCCTCGAATTTAGGCCAGAGGATTCCCGGAGTATCAAGAAGCTGCATTCCATTAGAAAGCTTAAGCCACTGTTTGCCCTTGGTTACACCAGGTCTGTCGCCTGTTTTAGCACTCTTTCTTCCAGTCATTCTATTGATGAGAGATGACTTGCCAACATTAGGAACTCCAACTACCATAAGTCTATACGGCTTCTTCATGCTTCTTGTCTTATTTTTCTCATCTTCCATGGATTCAAGCATTCTAAAGAGCTCCTTTACCCCCTTGCCTGACATGCAGTCCATTGGGAGTACTCTTGTTTCCACAATATTTTCGCCCTCGGAAACCACTACTTCCAAAGCCTTTATCCACATTTTATTAGCCTTATCATCAGCCAGATCACTCTTATTAAGCGCTATGATACGAGGCTTTCCCTTAACGAGTTCGTCAATGATTGGGTTACGGCTTGATACCGGAATTCTGGCGTCGATAACCTCGATTACAGCATCTACCATCTTAAGGTTCTGCTGAATGAGTTCTCTCGTTTTTTTCATATGACCGGGATACCAGTTAATATTATCAATCATATTTTCCCTCCTGAAATACAAATCAAAAAGGAGCCTGTTACCAGCTCCTCTTTAATTTCATTTGGTTTACTTAGTCTTGATCTTAGCTGACTTACCAGTTCTCTGGCGCATGTAGTGAAGTCTTGCTCTTCTAACTTTACCCTGTCTTACAACTTCGATCTTTTCTACCAGTGGTGAGTGCATTGGGAATGTCTTTTCAACGCCAACGCCTGAAGCGATTCTTCTTACTGTGAATGTTTCGCCGATTCCACCATTCTGCTTCTTAAGTACGAAACCTTCGAAGATCTGAATTCTTTCTCTGTTTCCTTCTTTGATTTTAACGTGTACCTTTACAGTGTCACCAACGTTAAATGCAGGGATGTCAGACTTAAGGTATTCCTGTGCAACTGATTCTAATACGTTCATTATTATTGTTCCTTCCTTCCCTTCGGCATGTTCTTGATCTTCCTGGAAAATTGTGATCTATGTCACTGGCCTGATCAGAGGACCACCCGTTATATTACACATCGCGTGTCTGTGCACGCTTGATTATTATATCTCAATATTAAAACGACTGCAAGGATTTTTTCCTTGCAGTCGCAATATATTTAGGGTTTTGTTTTCTGACTACTTGATCTTAGCGTGCAGTTCCTGAAGTGAGCAAAGTTCGCTCTGTCCATTTACCTTAATCTGATTGATAGCCTGTGCTGCAGCCTTTGCAGCTCTCATTGTAGTCATGTAAGGTATCTTATTCTTAATAGCAGCTCTTCTGATGTACTGGTCATGTCTCTTTGAGATGATACCACGAGCTGAATTAACAACGATCTTGATTGTTCCATCACCGATCTTATCGAGGATAGCGTTGCTGTCTTCATTAAGCTTTCTGATGAATTCAGCAGGGATACCAGCCTGGATAATCTTAGCAAATGTTCCGCCTGTAGCGTAGATTGGCATTCCAGCTTCGTGGAAGTTTCTAGCAACTTCTACAGCATCATCCTTATCCTTATCACTTACTGAAATAAGAACGCCGCCTTCAGTTGGAAGTTCGTAGTTAACAGCTTCCTGTGACTTATAGAATGCTTCTGACCAGTTTTCAGCAAGGCCAAGAACTTCGCCTGTTGAACGCATTTCAGGTCCAAGCACAGGGTCAACTTCCTGGAACATGTTGAATGGGAATGCTGATTCCTTAACACCATAGTAAGGAATATCATTTTCCTTAAGACCTTCAATTGGTGAAGGCTTACCAGTAAGCTCTCTTGTTACGATTTCAGTTGCCAGAGGTACCATTCTGATGTTACATACCTTTGATACGAGAGGAACTGTACGTGAAGCTCTAGGGTTAGCTTCGATTACGTATACCTTATCGTTTTCGATAGCATACTGCATGTTCATAAGACCTTCTACATGAAGTTCTTCTGCGATTTTACGAGTGTATTCCTTGATTGTAGCCAGATGTTCATCTGAAATGTGTCTCGAAGGAATGATACAAGCTGAGTCACCTGAGTGTACGCCTGCTTCTTCGATGTGTTCCATAACTGCAGGAACGAACGCATGCTTGCCATCGCAGATAGCATCTGATTCACATTCCATAGCATTATTAAGGAATCTATCGATGAGGATAGGTCTGTCAGGAGTTACGCCTACAGCTGCATTCATGTAGTCTGTCAGCATTTCATCGTCATATACGATTTCCATACCACGACCACCAAGAACGTATGAAGGTCTAACCATTACAGGATATGTGATTTCATTTGCGATTTTGAGAGCTTCTTCAACGTTTACAGCCATGCCTGCTTCTGGCATTGGGATTCCCAGTTTATCCATCATAGCACGGAAGTTATCTCTATCTTCTGCCAGGTCGATGATTTCAGGTGAAGTTCCCAGGATGTTTACGCCGTTTGCCTTGAGCTGTGAAGCCAGGTTAAGTGGAGTCTGTCCACCGAACTGTGCGATTACGCCCAGAGGCTTTTCTTTATTGTAAATGCTCAGTACATCTTCCAGTGTGAGTGGTTCGAAGTAGAGCTTATCTGATGTATCATAGTCTGTTGATACAGTTTCTGGATTACAGTTAACGATGATAGTTTCGAATCCCAGCTTCTTAAGAGCCATTGCAGCATGTACGCAGCAGTAGTCGAATTCGATACCCTGTCCGATTCTGTTAGGGCCACCACCCAGAATCATGATTTTCTTGTTTGATGAAACAGGATTCTTATCTTCTGAGTTGTAAGTTGAGTAGTAGTAAGCACTGTTTTCTGTACCGCTTACGTGTACGCCTTCCCAGCATTCTTCAACACCCAGAGCAAGTCTCTTGTTTCTGATGTCTGCTTCAGGAACTTCGAGAATCTGGCTGAGGTACTTATCTGAGAAACCATCCTTCTTAGCTGTAATAAGAGCTTCATCTGAAGGAAGTGAACCCTTAGCCTGAAGTAAAGCTTCTTCTTCTTCAACCAGTTCCTTCATCTGTTCAAGGAAGTAGTGCTTGATCTTAGTCAGTTCGAAGATTTCATCAACTGTAGCACCCTTTCTGAAGGCTTCATACATTACGAACTGACGCTCACTTGTTGGATATTCTAACTTAGCAAGGAGTTCTTCCTTAGTCAGAGAATCAAAGTTGTTAGCGTGGCCAAGACCATAGTGGCCGTTTTCCAGTGATCTGATTGCCTTCTGGAAAGCTTCCTTATAAGTCTTACCAATACTCATAACTTCGCCTACAGCTCTCATCTGAGTTCCGAGCTTATCTTCAACGCCCTTGAACTTTTCGAAAGCCCAACGAGCAAACTTGATTACAATGTAATCTCCATCTGGTACGTACTTGTCGAGAGTACCATACTTACCACATGGAATATCTTTAAGTGTGAGTCCTGCAGCCAGCATAGCTGATACAAGAGCAATTGGGAAACCTGTTGCCTTTGATGCCAGAGCTGATGAACGTGATGTACGTGGGTTGATTTCGATTACGATTATTCTGCCACTTTCTGTATCACGTGCGAACTGTACATTTGTTCCACCGATAACTTCGATTTCATTTACGATTGCATACGCCTGTCTCTGCAGTTCCTTCTGAACATCTTCAGGAATTGTGAGCATAGGAGCTGAACAGAATGAGTCACCAGTGTGAACACCAACAGGGTCGATGTTTTCAATGAAGCATACTGTGATCATGTTACCTTCTGAGTCTCTAACTACTTCCAGTTCGAGTTCTTCCCATCCAGTAATACATTCTTCAACCAGAACCTGACCTACAAGGCTGGCCTGCAGACCTCTGCTGCATACAGCCCTGAACTCTTCTTCATTATTTACAATACCGCCGCCTGTACCGCCCATAGTATAAGCAGGTCTTAATACAACTGGGAAGCCCAGTCTTTCTGCGATTTCAAGGCCTTCTTCAACAGTGTAGCAAACCTGGCTTCTTGCCATTTCAATGCCCAGTCTGTCCATAGTCTTCTTGAATTCGATTCTGTCTTCGCCTCTTTCGATAGCGTCCAGCTGAACACCGATTACCTTAACGCCGTACTTGTCGAGAACGCCCTTCTGAGCCAGTTCTGAGCAAAGGTTAAGGCCTGACTGACCTCCCAGGTTAGGGAGCACTGCATCAGGACGTTCCTTAGCGATAATCTGTTCAAGTCTCTTAACATTAAGAGGCTCGATGTATGTTACATCAGCAATTTCAGGATCTGTCATGATTGTTGCAGGGTTTGAGTTAACAAGAACGATTTCATATCCAAGCTTTCTCAGAGCCTTACAAGCCTGTGTTCCTGAATAGTCAAATTCGCATGCCTGTCCGATAACGATCGGACCTGAACCGATAATTAATACTTTATTGACATCTTTTAGTTTTCCCATTTTCACACCTTCTATCTCCATTATTTACAAAACTAATACATTATACCTAATTGTGCATATATACTCAATATCGAATAACAGATTTTTTATTTTTATGCTCTAGGGTGCGCTCTATCATAAACATCCTTTATCCTTGTTTTCATGGCTGTCAGATAAATCTGAGTAGCCGAAATATCTTCATACCCCATAAGCTCCTGAAGCGACTTAAGGTCAGCTCCATTCTGCAGCATATGAATGGCAAATGAATTCCTAATAATATTAGGGTTAAGCCCTATGTCAAGTTCAGCTTTCTTGCCGCACTCCTTAAGGACCTTCCAAAGCCCCTGTCTGGAGATCCTAACACCTTGATAATTGAGGAACATAGCCTTTTCTTCCTCATTGCCAAGCAGCAATTTAGGTCTTACGTTATAAATATATTTCTCAAGAGCTGCTCTGGCAGGTCTGCCAAGAGGCACTATTCTCGCATGCTCATAATCATTATTGCAAGTGATAAAGCCCATTCTTATGTTAGCATCTTCAACATTCATAGCTATCAGTTCGCTAGCCTTAATGCCAGTAGCATATAGTACCTCAAGGATTGCTCTATCTCTTATTCCCTTATCACTTTCGTCCTGAGCTTCCATTAATTTATCTATATCCTGAAGTGATAAATATTCAAGTTCCTTAGGTTCAGGCTTAGGTGATTTGACACCCGAAGTAGGATTGTCCTTTACGATTTCTCTACTCATAAGGTATGAATAAAAAGCCCTGATAGACGATAGCTTTCTGTTTATTGTAGAAGAAGATTTCTTCTGAGCTCTTAATTCATGTAAATACGCAACCACGTCTGTGCTGGTGCAATTTGCCAAGTCGTTAACGCCTCTTCCTTCTTCAAAACCTGCAAACTCTCTAACATCACTCTCGTAGGCAGCAACTGTGTTTTCTGCCTTGCGCTTTTCTGTTATCAGATAATTTACAAATTGATTTATCATTACAAATCTCTTTCCTTTTATGATCCAAATTTCTAGTTTAGTTCGAAATCAATAAATTTCTCTATGAATGCTTTAATGAGATGGTTTGTTTCCATATGTCTGATTCCATTGCCATCCTCTAAAATGAGAAAACCACTTCCACAAGATGGATACATTCCGAATTCTTCTTCATCAAGTCCAGCTGCTCGAATATCAGCAAGCGCCATTCCTGACTGCCTGATTATAGGAAGTCTAAGTAAAAAATCAGCCGTATCTTTTCTGAACCTTGATACAGTAGGATAATCACCGAACGAATATCCCATATAGTCTATTGGCGATACTCCATTCATAGCCTTAACGCGTTGCAATCCCTTGATTTCTAAAGCATCGCGTTCTAACCTTATCTTCCTGATAATTAAATTTCTAACAGGAAAACCAAGCGCGAACATAGCCTTGTGAAAGTCACTTTTTATTACTGCCTTTGACAGTTTAGTAAGCTGCCTTACGTCATCATTGTTGTGGAGCAGGATCTTCTTCTCAGCTTCTTCATCTCCAGTGGCTTCGTAATGATTAAAAAGATCGACACTTTCAGCACCAGAGATTTCATCCGCCCTGTTCATCCAGAAGCCCATATAGTTCTCGATGGTTTTCTGTTTCATGTTAGGAACCAGTTTCTTTATCGGCGAATACCCATTAAGCACTAAATAAAGATCCAGATTGTAAGGCAAGAAACAATCTTCACTACCCCTCATAATATAATTAACGGCATTTCTTGATACCTCCATCCTCTTCTGAATGAAAGGTATGTCAAAATGCCTGCCGTTATATGTTAATACAACATCTAAATTATCAATGAGCTTTATGTATTCAGCTAAGCTCTGCATTTCCTCTGCTCTTGACTGAGCTAAAATCTGGTGGAGTTTATGTGACTGAACATCGTAGATACATCCCAGGACAAACTTATTTCTTGATGGATTTAAGCCTGTTGTTTCGATATCTAAAACTCCCACTTTCATTCCGTCAAAATAGAAATTCCAGAGCGCGCTTTCGTATATGATTTCTTCAAATTCTTCAACTATGTGCTTCATGAAATTATTATAACATAAAACAAAAGAGACCCGAAGGTCTCTTTTGTTAAAAGGGGTATTGGGATTAGAGATTAATGAAGTTATCAGGGGGATAACTTCACTTGTATTATAACCAAAAAGCCTATATAAATCAACCGTAAATTTGAGTAAAAAACAAAACTATACATATTATATATTGAATTGTTATTCATTAATTCCCAATAAAAAAGCTTCCCAAAAAGGGAAGCTTTTTTATTACAAATTAGTTACTGTGGACTAAGCCAAAACTACTTTGCTGATTCTTCAGCGATTGCTGATTCGAGGATTTCGAAACCAACTTCGAGCTGTTCGTCAGTTACTACGAGTGGAATCAGAAGTCTGATAACGTTGTTGTAAGTACCAGCAGCTTCGAGTAACAGACCCTTGTTCATAGCGTTCTGAACGATAGCGCTTACTAATGCAGCAGCAGGTTCCTTAGTTTCTCTATCAGTTACGAATTCGATACCCATCATTGCGCCTGTACCTCTAACATCGCCGATGCAAGGATACTTTTCAGCCATAGCAGCCATCTTAGCCTTTGAAACTTCTGCAATGTGCATTGCCTTACCTGGGTAGTCATCTCTTTCCATAACTTCGATAACCTTAATAGCAGCAGCAGCTGAAACAGCGTTTGCACCATAAGTACCACCGATAGTACCGCCAGGAACTGCATCCATGATTTCTGCTCTAGCAGTGATTGCTGAAAGTGGGAGACCACCAGCGATTGACTTAGCTGTAGTCATGATGTCAGGAGCGCAACCAGCATCTGCGAAATACTGTGATGCGAACATCTTACCTGATCTTGACCAACCGCACTGTACTTCGTCACATACCATGAGGATGCCATTTTCGTCACAGATTCTTCTTACAGCCTTAACCCATTCGATAGGTGCAGGAATGAAGCCGCCTTCGCCCTGTACTGGTTCGAATACGATAGCAGCACACTGGTGAGCAGGAGTTACTTCGATAAGAGCGTCTTCTAACTTCTTTACATAGTAAGCGATTGCTTCTTCTTCAGTCATGTGACCAGGAGCTCTGTAAAGGTTAGGGAATTCTACTCTGTAGATACCATCAGGGAAAGGACCCATGTCAACAGCGTATGACTTCTTAGCAGTCATAGTCATTGTCATAGCAGTTCTACCGTGGAAAGCACCTGTGAATACGATGATGTTAGGTCTCTTAGTGAAGCCTCTAGCAACCTTAACAGCGTTTTCGTCAGCTTCTGAACCTGAGCATACGAAGTATGACTTCTTAGCGTCGCCCTTAACTGGAACGATTCTGTTCATTTCTTCTGCTAACTTGAGGTAAGTTTCGTGAGTAGTGATGTTGAACATTGAGTGGAAGAACTTGTCAGCCTGTTCCTTAACTGCTTCGATGAGTTCTGGGTGGCTGTAACCAATGTTCAGTACGCCAACGCCTGCGATCCAGTCGAGGAAGATGTTTCCATCAACGTCTTCGAACATAGCGCCTTCACCTCTTTCGATGCAGCACTTGTAAGCTGTACCGATAGCGCCTGGAACGTTCTTAGCTCTTCTTTCGATCATAGCCTGAGCCTTAGGGCCTGGCAGTGGAGTAACGATTTTTGGTAATGCTTCTCTTAATGACATAATTTTCCTCCTTAGAATTCTATGCTTTTGTGAAACAATATAGAATAAATGATTATTTTATATCAAGCTCTGAGAGCTTTCTATACAGTGTTGCTCTGGACAATCCCAGTTCCTTAGCCACGATGTCTTTAACACCATTGTGCTGCTTAAGTTTACGAGTGATTATTTCCTTCTCGTACATTTTAACCTGCTCAGCAAGAGGTCTGTCCAGATTCTTGAATTTAACGATTTCCTCTTCCTTCTTGAGGATTCGAGCTGGAACTTCATCAATAGTGATCATATTACCGAACGCCATATTAGTTCCATATTCAACGGCATTCTCAAGTTCTCTAACATTACCTGGCCAGTCATGGTTCATATAAAGTTCTTCAACTTCCTTAGAGAATCCACTGATCTTTCTATTCATGAATGTATTGTACTTCCTGAGGAAGTGATACATCAGTAATTTAATATCTTCTTTTCTCTCTCTGAGCGGTGGAATGCTAAGAGGAATAACACTTAATCTGTAGTATAAGTCCTCTCTGAATTTACCCTCAGAGATAAGTGCCTCCAGATTCTTGTTTGTTGCCGCAATAACACGAACATCAACCATGATCTCTCTGTTGCCACCTATACGTTCGAACTGCATGTTCTGGAGCACGTGCAGTATCTTGACCTGCAGATGCAGTGGCATATCACCTATTTCATCAAGGAATATCGTGCCACCATCAGCTTGTTCAAACTTACCTGTCTTACCCTTATCACTTGCTCCCGTAAATGCTCCCTTCTCGTAACCAAACAGTTCACTCTCCAGAAGGTTTTCTGGAATTGCTCCACAGTTTACTGTTACGAAAGGTTTATCAGCCCTAGAGCTAGCAAAATGAACGGCTTTCGCGAACATTTCTTTACCGGTGCCACTTTCACCTGTGATAAGAATTGTAGAATTACTCTTCGAAATAACGAGAGTCTGCCTCTTGGCAGTCATTATCTTACGGCTATTTCCGATGATATCATCTACAGTATTCTTCACGGCCCTATTGTTGAAATTATACACCAACTTTTGAGCTTCTTCAATATCTCTAAATGATACTACTACACCGTCAACTTCATCCCCACCCATAAAAGGTTTAACTGTAACGATGAAGTGGAACTGTCTATCTCCATAGCTGAAGATTTCTTCATTTTCTGTATATCCTCTGCCTGTTTCCAGTACCTTAACGGCTGGACTTCCAGGCATTATGTTGTTTATGTGTTTACCTAATAAGTCAACCTTAGTTGTCTCAAATAATCTAGCAGCTCTGTGGTTACAGTGCTTGACATAACCCTTCTTATCAAGTGCAAAGATACCTTCATGCGCTGTTTCAAGCACAGTTGACATTTCATCTCTGGAAACCTCAACTTTCTTGAGTTTTCTCTGCTGCTCCGACTTAGCCGCCAGAAGATCCGCCATTTTCTCAACAAATGGAATCAGACTCCTGTTAGGGTCCGACAAAATATTCATCTGTTCATCGTTGAATGCGATAAGACCTATGATCCCAATAATATTATCATTGACCTTTATAGGTGTGCATATTTCTGCTCTTTCACCTGAAAGAGTAGCTCCTGCTCCTCCTTCATCATATTCAGCATCAGATAAAGCATCTTCAATAAACTGAGTAACACCAGTTCTAAGCACTCTGGCATATAAGTAATTACTCTCAAGATCGCCGCCTTCTTCCTTCTGGCCAACCATCTTGCTGTATATTCCTGTACCACCTATGATGTTAAGCTTATTATCTACTATTTCAACTTCTACACCCAGCGCAATTCCAATTGCATCGGCAAATTGCTGTACGCTGGATTTTATTCCCATTAAATCTGGCATTCTTTAATCCTCAACAATTCTGAAAACAGCTTTATTAATTATATTTTACCATAGAATTATTGATTTTGAACATTTTTTCTCATTTTTAATAATTTAGACTTTTCTAACTCTGCTTGCCTTTATTTTATTCATATCTGATGTTGAAATTTCTATATTTTCGCTGTTTTCATCAGATTCAGCAATAGTTTCGCCTAAATTGATAGCTGATTTCTCGAGTTCCTGAATGATGTTCTTGATTCTAGCCAGTTTTTCCGGTGAAGTATCCTTATCAAATGACAGATTAGCATTATATATTATATCTTCAAGACGTCTTCTAACATCGTAGAGTTCCATTCTTGTGTCATTGATCTTCTTCTCATCAACCTCAGCTTCCATCGCCTGCTGCATGCTTACAACTTCTTCAGTACCGCTTTCAAGCTCATACTCTGAATTTACAACGATAGGAATTGGTTTATATCCGAGTTCAGCCTCCACAGATGCCGCGAAGTCCATCTTAGCCTGTGGCTCGCCGTGAACCAGGAATATTTTCTTAGGTTCCTTCTCGAAGCCTCTAAGCCAGTCCATAAGTCCATTCTTATCAGCATGGCCTGAGAATCCTTCCAGGTTATGTATCTGTGCGTTAACAGTTACTGTTTCACCAAACAGAGTTACTTCTTTAGCACCCTCAACAAGGAGTCTGCCTAAAGTACTTTCTGCCTGATAACCTACAAAGATAACGCTTGATTTCTCATCCCAAAGGTTATGCTTCAAATGGTGTCTGATTCTTCCAGCTTCACACATACCGCTTGCTGAAATGATAACCTTAGGTTCCTTATTTATATTAATCCACTGTGATTCTTCGCTTGTTCTAGTGAACTTAAGGTTCTTGAATTCAAGCGGATTATCACCTTTAGCGATGTATTCCTTAGTTTCTTCATCGAATACCTGAGCATTTCTTTTAAATACGATTGTCGCATTTGATGCCATAGGGCTATCGATGTAAACCTTAACATCCTTAAGCGCATCGTGCAGTTCGCCTTCACCATCATAGACCTTATTGAGCTCATAGATGAGTTCCTGTGTTCTGCCGACTGCAAATGAAGGAATAACAGTATTGCCTCCACGCTGCGCAGTTTCTTTGATAATATTAAACAGCTCTGCAACATCCAGTGAGTTCTCCGGATGAAGTCTGTTGCCGTAAGTAGTTTCCATGATTACATAATCAGCCTTCTTGATTATTGTAGGATTTCTGAGTATTGGTCTATCCATAACACCCAAATCTCCTGAGAAAACTATCTTAGAAACATTTTCACCCTCTGTTACCCACAGTTCTGTGATAGCTGAACCGAGAATATGTCCCGCATCGTTAAATACGATTCTCATCTCATCGTTCAGTTCGATAAGCTGATCGTAAAGAACCGGCTTGATGAACTTAAGGGCAGCTTCTGCATCCTTCTCTGTATAGAGAGGTTCAACGAATGGTCTGCCTGCTCTCTCATTCTTTCTGTTCTGCCATTCAGCTTCTTTCTCATGGATATGGCCGCTGTCTTTAAGCATAATTTCTAGCAAGTCTGCAGTTGCGTCTGTACAGTAGATATCGCCCTTAAAACCTCTCTTAACGAGAAGTGGAATTCTACCGCAATGATCGATATGCGCATGGCTGAGTACCATGTATTCAATCTCTGCAGGATTAAAAGGAAATTCCTCTGCATTCATTTCTTCCTGAGCTCTACCGCCCTGAAACTGTCCGCAATCGAGGAGTATTTTGTGATTCTCAGTTGAAATCAAGTGACATGAACCTGTCACGCCAGTTGTAGCTCCACAAAATTGTATTTTCATAACTCATCCTCCTTAGAACTTGTTAAGAAATAAACAGCTTTTCTTGTCGTTATTATACTACAAATCGACAAAAATCGAGCACATAAACATATATCAATTATGCATGTATGCATATGGCTGAAAACCGATTATTCCCTCTTTCTTTTTAACGAAATAAACACACCCGAAAAACACATTAAAGTGAAAATAGTGAACGATATATTTATAACTTTAACAAGCGTTTCAGGCTGGACATCTGTAAGAACTGCACCCGGCATAAGGAACGTTACTATAATCGTAACAATAACCATACTGCTTGTCTGTCCGACGGTTCTCATAGTATTTAATACTGATGTTGCAACGCCGTAGTCCTTTTTTTCCACGCATGACATTACCGCATTGGTATTAGGTGATGAGAAGAATGCAAAACCTAATCCCGTAATGGCAAGAGCGAAAGCAATATAAGCAACGCTTGTTTCCTCGCCCATAAAGATATAGAACGCCGCCCCGATGGCACAAAGCCCCATACCTATCGATGACATTTTAAATGGCGAATATTTATCCGACAGTTTGCCCATTTTAGGTGTTAATAAAGCCATGATCAAAGGCTGGCAAATCAGGATAAATCCAGCAGACTGAGAACTGTATCCCAAAACCACCTGCAGATATATGGATGTTAAATAACTGATGGCAAATGTTGCTGCGTAATTCATAAGTGCTGCCACATTGCTTAGCGTGTATCCTATGTTACTTCTAAACAGTGAAACATTAAGTACAGGATCTTTTTGCTTTGTTTCGAATAATACAAAGGTTACACCGATGGCAAATCCAATTACCGCAATGATAATCGGAACCAGACCACCCTCTATCTTAGAAAGACCCAGCATAAACATCACTATAAAAATAGCAAATAGGCAGCTGCCTGCATAATCCATCTTGCGGCCTTTGCCTTCCGAATCAACCTTAGGAAGGCCGAAAACGGCAGTCACAAGTGCTATTATAGAAATACCACCTGCGAATATGAAAATGGATCTCCATCCAATGTTATGAGTAAGTATTCCTCCGATTACCGGCCCCAGTGAAAGGCCCACATATACTGACCCTATGGAAAGGCCTAAAGCCTTGCCCTTCATGTTAGGCGGATACGCACTTAGTAAAATAGGAGTGTTCGTGCTCAAAACCATCGCACCGCCTATGCCCTGTATAATTCGCATTACCAGGAGCATCGGCATTGAGGAAGCCATTACAGCTCCGAAACATCCAAAAACGAAGATGACGATTCCTGTAACAAGAACCGTCTTTCTGCATGTTATATCCGCCCATCTTCCGAACGGAACACTAAGTGCAGCAACCGTTAACATATATCCTGTTATCATCCATCCAACTGTTTCTGCCTGTGCATTGAATTCAGCGCTTATTCCCGGCACCGATAAATTCATTGCAGAGCCTGTCATTGACATTGTGAATGATGTAATCATTACAACTGTAAGTGCTACTGCTCTTAACTTATTCATTTTATTTCAGTCTTCCTCTTAAGCTAAATGTATTAGAATCAGTGATCTCAACTTCAACTATCTGTCCGATCAGTTCTTCTCCAGCGTTTTCATCCGCTGTGAAATCAACAAGCTTAAAGCCTTCTGTTCTTCCAGAATAAATCTTATCGTCCTTTTTGCTGAGACCATCAACAAGTACCTTCTCGACTCTTCCGACATAAGCTGCATTCTTCATCGCACTACCGTTATTCATTATGTCAAGGAGTCTATTAAATCTCTCATGCTTTACAAGTTCAGGAATCTGGTCTTCATATTCAGCTGCAGGTGTTCCCTTTCGTATTGAGTAAAGGAATGTAAAAGCTGAATCGTATTGTACTTCCTTAGCAAGAGTTAATGTTTCTTCGAAATCTTCTTCGGTTTCCCCAGGGAAGCCAACGATGATATCTGTACTTATAGCGATACCTGGTACCGCCTGGCGAAGTTTTCTTACTAGATCCAGATACTTTTCTCTAGTGTATCTTCTGTTCATTCTCTTCAGCACCCGGCTGCTTCCAGCCTGTACCGGCAGGTGAATGTAGTTGCAGAGTTTATCACATTCCCTAAAGGCTTTAATGAGCTTATCAGAAAGATCCTTAGGGTGAGATGTCATGAATCTTATACGCTCAAGGCCATCTATATCATTGAGTGCATATATAAGATCAGTGAAGTCCCACTGCTTGCCATCTGCGCCAACGCCGCTGTATGAATTTACGTTCTGGCCCAGAAGGGTAACTTCCTTAACTCCATCTGAAACTAAAGCCTTGATTTCGCTGATAATATCTTCTGGTTTTCTGCTCTTCTCGCGTCCTCTAGTATAAGGAACTATGCAGTAAGTGCAGAAATTGTTACATCCAAACATGATATTTACGAAGCTCTTATGCTTATAAAGTCTCTTAGCAGGAAGCCCTTCTGCGATTTTGTCAGTATCCTCATATACTCTGTGGATTCTGAGATCTCTGTTCTTTGTTCTCTTAGTAGCTTTACTTCTTCTTTCGTAAACTTCTTCAAGCATATCAGGGAATTCGCAGATGTTATGTGTTCCGAAAATAATATCTACCCAAGGGTATTTCTGCTTTAACTCCTGAACAATATGATCCTGCTGCATCATACATCCGCAAACACATGTTACATATTCCGGATTTTTTTCTTTTATCTTCTTAAGTTGTCCCAGAGTGCCAAAGAATCGCTTATCAGCATTCTCTCTAATGCTGCAAGTGTTAATGATTGTGATATCAGATTCGTTTTTTTCAGGTGCTTCAATATAGCCTCTCTGCTGAAGCATTCCTGAAATCGTTTCAGAATCATGTTCATTCATCTGGCATCCGAAAGTTATTATGTTATAGGTTTTATTTCCTGACATTACTAATTATCTGAAGGGTAATCCTGTTCCTGACGCTTTTCTCTTCCCATAAGGCTGATCAGCGCCTCTGTTGCCTTCATTTCTCCTGTTGTTACTTTATAAATTGCATCTGTAATAGGCATTTCAACTCCAGCTATTTTAGCAAGCTCGTAAGCAGCTTCAGCAGTAAACATGCCTTCTACTACCATTCCAACTTCCTTAACAGCATCTTCAGGGCTCATTCCTTCGCCCATCAGGATACCGCATCTGCGGTTTCTTGAATGCATACTAGTACAAGTTACGATAAGGTCGCCTGTTCCAGTAAGACCAGCGAAAGTTTCTGCTTTGGCACCGATCTTAAGGCCCAGTCTTGTAATTTCCATAAGTCCTCTAGTTATGAGTGCAGCTTTTGCATTATCACCAAATCCCATGCCGTCTGATATTCCGGCACCAAGTGCGATGATATTCTTAAGTGCGCCTCCCAGTTCAACACCCACAACATCAGTAGTTGTATATACTCTGAAACGATCTGTCATAAAGAGGTCCTGAATAACCTTAGCAGATTCTTCATTCTGTGATGCAGTAGCTACAGTTGTAGGCAGCTTTCTGCCAACTTCTTCTGCATGTGAAGGGCCTGAGAGAACTACATATCTGTCCATTCTATCGAATCCATCTTCTGCAAAGGCTTCAGAAGCTATTTCTGACATTCTCTTGTGAGTACCCTTTTCGATACCCTTAGCTACGTTGATGATATAAGCATCTTTTTTGATATTAGGAAGCGCATTTTTAAGAGCGCTTCTGAAGTGCTGTGCTGGTGCAGAGAACAGAACTACATCTGCATCCTGAATTGCTTCTTCAGTAGTGTAAACGATCACAATATTATCACTTAAAGCTACACCTGGGAGATAATCAATATTTTCTCTTTTTTCTTCCATTCTCTTAAGATGATCAGCATCTACGTCAAAGATTTTAACAATATTGCCTTTATCAGCAACTACTGTTGCTAAAGCTGTACCCCAACTACCTGCTCCTATTACGCCTATATTCATTATTTGCCTTCCTTTCCAGCATCTTTATCCGTCTTAACAAAAATGCTCATTGGTGGTTCTTCTCCGTGGATTAATCTATTGATATTAGCACTATGCTTTACAACCAGAATTATAGCCATCAGAAGTGCTACCCAGAAAAACTGTGGTGCCATAAAATGTGACAGAATCGGGAACATGATTCCTCCAACAATTGATCCTGCTGACATTCTCTTCGTGGTCAAAACTATCACAACAACAACAGCTAGGATAATCACTGCCATAAGCGGGTCGATTGCCAGCATTGCACCGAAGCCTGTAGCTACTCCCTTGCCACCTTTGAACTTGTATATAAGCGGCCATACATGACCAATGAATACGCAAAGGCAGCTCGTTACTGAGCCAAGCTGACCTGCAATCAGTGTACCTAAAAGTACCGCTGCAACGCCTTTGCATATGTCAACAACCAATGTGATTGCGCCTGCTTTTTTACCCATAACTCGCAGTGCATTTGTTGTACCTGCGTTACCGCTTCCTTCTTTTTTAATATCGATTCCGTTTGCTCTCGCCATAATAGTTGAAGGTGAGATATTTCCCAGAAAATATGCTATTACTCCCGCAACTACAACCAGAACTACTGAACTCATATTTACTGCCTCCCTTAGATTTCGTCGTCCTTTTCTCCCTTTTCTCTGAAGACGAACTTGATTGATGTTCCAACAAAGCCGTATGCTTCTCTGATTTTGTTTTCAAGATATCTTGAGTATGAGAAGTGCATCAGAGGTCTTGAGTTGATTTTGAACGAGAAGAGTGGAGGATTTACGCCAACCTGTGATACGTAGTAAATCTTCAGTCTCTTACCCTTATCTGATGGTGGCTGCTTCATCATTGTCGCATCTGTAATCAGTGTATTCAGCTGACCAGTTGGAACTCTCATCGCTCTGTTTTCTGAAACGTACTTAGCCATTTCTACAACCTGAATAGCTCTCTGTCCTGTCAGCGCTGAAATGAATACTGATGGTGCATATGACATGAATCCCAGTTCTCTGGCAATTTCCTTCTTGAACTGGTTCATTGTATTTGTTTCTTTTTCTACAAGGTCCCACTTGTTTACAACAACTACGATTCCCTTGCCAGCCTCGTGAGCCATACCGGCAATCTTCTTGTCCTGTTCTGTGATACCTTCTGTAGCATCGATCATGAGAAGGCATACGTCGCATCTTTCGATTGAAGCTATAGCTCTGAGAACGCTATATCTTTCGATGTTTTCGTTTACCTTACTCTTTCTTCTGATACCTGCTGTATCGATGAGGATGTATTTGTCTCCATTATGTTCAAACGGGGTATCGATCGAATCTCTTGTTGTTCCTGCAATAGGAGAAACGATTACTCTGTTTTCGCCAAGGAGTCTGTTGATAAGTGATGATTTACCTGTGTTTGGCTTACCGATGAGAGCGATTTTAATCGTATCTTCTTCTTCAGTTCCTGCACCTTCAGGGAAGCTTTCGATGATAGCATCGAGAAGGTCTCCAAGGTTCAGCATATTTACTGATGAAATCGCGATAGGTTCACCAAGTCCAAGTTCATAAAAATCGTAGAAATCATCCGGTAAGTTAGGCTTATCTACTTTGTTTACAGCCAGAACTACCTTCTTGCCTGTTCTATAAAGCATTTCACCTACTTCACGGTCAGCAGCTGTAAGGCCTTCCTTACCATCTACCATGAACAGGATAACATCTGCCATATCCATTGCCATCTGAGCCTGTTCACGCATCTGTGAAAGGATTACGTCCTTAGTGTCAGGTTCAATACCGCCTGTATCGATCAGTGCAAAATGAACGCCACACCATTCAGCTTCTGCATATATTCTGTCTCTTGTTACGCCTGGAGTATCTTCTACGATAGATACTCTCTGTCCAACGACCTTGTTGAAAAATGTTGATTTACCAACGTTAGGTCTGCCGACTACGGCTACTAGTGGTTTACTCATTTTTACTTCCTTTTCTTTTTATTCAAAAATTCCCTTTGCGAAGAATTCTGGATCAAATTCCATTAAATCTTCAATGCCTTCACCTACGCCAATGAACTTAACAGGCATGTTGAATTCATCTGCGATAGTGAGAACGATACCGCCCTTAGCTGTTCCATCCAGCTTAGTAAGAACGATACCTGTTATATCAGCAGCTTCACCAAATTCTGAAACCTGTGAAACTGCATTTTTGCCAGTAGTTGCATCCAGTACGAGAAGATTTTCTCTTGTTGCTCCAGGCCATTCTCTTGAGATAACTTTACTCATCTTGTTAAGTTCATCCATGAGATTCTTTTTGTTCTGAAGTCTACCTGCTGTATCGCAGATAAGAACATCCATGTTTTTAGCCTTTGCAGACTGGATAGCATCATAGATTACGGCTGAAGGGTCAGCACCTTCACCATGTCTAACAACGTTAACGCCTACGCGTTCGCCCCAAATGCCAAGCTGCTCTGACGCTGCCGCTCTGAATGTGTCAGCTGCAGCCAGCATAACTGTTCGGCCCTCTTTCTTGAGCTTATAAGCCAGCTTGCCTATGGTTGTAGTCTTGCCGCCGCCATTGATACCGATCATAAGGATGATGAGCGGACTGTTTTTGCTGAGTTCCTGCTGCTCACCTTTATTGATAGTATCTGCAATAATCATTGCCAGTCTATCCTTGATTTTCTCCGGGCTAACAAGGTAATTTTCCTGTACTTCATCTCTAAGTCTATCAACGATTTTAACTGTTGTTTCCATTCCTATATCTGAAGTAATGAGGATTTCTTCAAGTTCTTCAAAGAATTCTTCATCGATGCTTGGTCTTAAAAGTACAGCATCTGTGATTCTTTCTGCCAGCTTTCCGAAAAAGCCTTTCTTTTTTCCAATCATTTTGTTCTCCTGTTATGCACTATATTCATCGAGATTATCTTCCAGGCTCAATGAAAGTACTTTTGATACACCTTTTTCCGGCATTGTTACACCGTAAAGAACATCTGAGTGTTCCATTGTCGACTTCTGGTGAGTTACCAGTGCGAACTGTATTCCGTTAAACTGTCTGAGACAGCTTATGAATCTATCGATATTGGCATCGTCCAGTGCCGCTTCAACTTCGTCCAGAATACAGAACGGAGTTGGCTTGGCTTCCAGTACAGCGAACATGAGAGCGATAGCTGTCAGAGTCTTTTCGCCACCTGAAAGCAGGTTGATATTCTGCAGCTTTTTGCCAGGAGGCTGAGCTACGATATCGATATCTGATTCCAGAGGATTATTAGCATCTGAAAGTCTCAGTTCAGCATGACCTCCAGCAAATAGTCTCTTAAACTGGTTTTCGAAGTTGATTACGATGTTATCAAAGCTTTCCTTAAACTTAGCTTTAATAGTCTTATCCATATCTCCGATAATGCCTGTGAGGTTATCCATAGCGCTTTGAATATCAGCACGTTCACCTGAAAGGAATTCGTATCTTTCCTTAACAGTTTCGTATTCCTTGATCGCGCCTACATTAACTTCTCCCAGCTCCTTTATTCTATTCTTAATTACCCTGTTTTCCTTAACAGCGGTAGCCATGTTGAATTCTTCTGATTTGAATTCCATAGCCTGAATATATGAAACTTCAAAGTCCTCCCACAGCTTTTCCTTGTAGTTTTCCAGCTGAGTTTCGTTCTTTGCCTGGCGCAGATCCAGTTCATATTTCTGATTCTGAAGAGTTGTTACTGTATTATCTATTTCTTCTTTTTCTTTAACGATTTCACTTAATTCTGCCGAGAGTGCAGCCTTTTCATTTGTGATATCGCTGAGATAAACTTCTGCGTTTTCCTTTGCTGCTTCCTTGTCAGCAAGTTTTTCATCCACATCACTGTGCCCTGAAGTGAGAACTTCCATTTCTGCCTTAATAGAAGTCAGCTGGTTTTCTCTATCAGCAATGCCTGTTTCCACTTCCAGTACAGCATCCTGGATACGCTTTAACATTTCTTCAGCATGCTCACGTCTGTTTTCACAGCTTGTAACAGCAATTCTGGCTTCAGTGATTTCTTCAGCGATCTTGTCAAACACAGCTTTCTTAGACTCGTATTCCTCAAGTATCGCTTCACCATTTCGTTCTGCTTCAGCGCTTTCTTTTCTAGCAGTTTCGATTTTATTTCTTAATGATCCGATAAGCTGATTCGACTTTTCCTGCTCCTTAGCAATGCTATCAAGCTCGGCCTCGATTTTATCTCCGCTTGTCTTGATATCAAGGAGAGCACCTTCAGCGATTCTGATTTCGTTATCACGAATCATGAGCTCATTTTCTGCCTGGCGCAGTGCATCCTGGCCTTTACCGATTTCTCCAGTAAGCTTTGATCCTTCTGCTCTGACAGTTTCAAGTCTTCCTGAAACCTTATTATATTCAGCTTCCATAGTCTGGATTTTATCAGCCAATTCGTTGATTTCAGCCTTTCTGTCCAGTATGTTCGCTGTCTTATTCTTATATTTACCGCCTGTAATAGCTCCGCCAGCGTTTATGATTTCGCCTTCGAGAGTAACGATTCTCATTCCGCGCAGCTTCTTTGAGATTCTAACTGCGTTATCCATTGTATCGACGATAACAACTCTGCCCAGGAGATATTCGATAACTTCTGAGTACTTATCGTCAAAGGTTACACATTCAGGTCCGAAACCTACGAAGCCCTTTTCGGACGGTGCATCCGGCGTTCTGCTCTTGCCAACTCTTATCGAGCTTAACGGCAGGAATGTCATTCTGCCGGCTTTGTTTTCTTTAAGTGATCTAATGGCTCTCTTTGCGCTTTCGTCATCTTCACAGACGATATTCTGAAGTGCTGCTCCCAGTGCAGTTTCAATCGCAGTTTCATAGCCCTTAGGCACATCAATAAGGTCTGCTACTACCCCGTGAATTCCGCCGAGGCCAGATTTCATTACGTGCTTAACCGCGAAGTTATAGCCTTCGTAATTGCTTTCCATTTCCTCGATGGTCTTCTTTCTTGCCGATGTTCTTCCCAGACCTATTCTTAGTTCTTCTGACTGTTTTACCAGCTCTTTTTCTTCTGCTGTATATTCGTTTATTCTCTGGCGCAGTTCGTCAAGTTCACTCTTTCTTTCAGCCACGTCATCTGCCAGATTATTTCTTTCACGCTTAATTACATTAAGTTCGTCGAGAGTTTCTCTATTTGTGTCTTCTCCCTTGAGCTTATCGTCAAGAAGCGATGTCTTTCTTCTTTCGAGCGTTTCCTGCAAAAGCTTCAAGCTGCCTATTTCAGCTTCACTTGAGCTTATGAGCGAGGAAGATTTAAACATGATTTCTTTATTCTTATCGACCTCTTCAGCAAGCTGAGCCATTTCGTCTGATAAGCTGTTATAATCACCAACTTTTTCAGAAAGAGCAAGCTCTGCAGCCTTGGCATCTGTGTCTATCTGCTCTTTGTCAACTGCGAAATTCTCTTTATTTGCCTTTTCGCTTTCGAGCTTTATGTTAAGGTCCTGAATTTCTTCAGAAATTCTCTGTTCATCTTTCTTGATTGCAGCCATTCTCTCTTTATCGAGTTCACTTTTGTTAACAGCTGCATTAAGTTCATCAATTGCCTTGATAAGAGCTTCTCTTGCTTCAACAGAAAGTTTTTCTAAAGCTTCATTTCTGCTGTTTCCTTCAGCTACCTTATCGTCAATTTCTTTTTTTCTGTCTGCCAGATTTTCCAGTTTACTTGCCAGCTCCATTATATCGTCTTTTGTGTACTCATTTTTGAGTTCCAGATTCTCAACATTTTTGAGAATAATGTTGATTTCCAGTTCCTTATGACGATCTCTTAGACCCAGATATTCTGTAGCCTTGACGCTGTCTTCACGCAGACCTTCGATTCTATTTTCAATTTCTCCGATTACATCCTGAAGTCTTTCCATGTTGGCAGAAGTTGATGCCAGCTTTTTCTCAGCTTCAGCTTTCTTTGATTTGTAGGCAACAATACCTGCAGCTTCTTCAAAGATAAGACGTCTTGATTCGGTTTTATTACTGATGATATCAGAAATTTTGCCCTGACCTATGATAGAGTAACCATCTACACCAATACCAGTATCCATTATCAGTTCTCTGATGTCCCTGAGTCTGCACTGATTACCGTTGATATGATATTCACTTTCTCCTGATCTGAACATTCTTCTTGTGATAGCAACTTCTTTGTAATCGATAGGGAGTGTCTGATCACTGTTATCAATTACCAGAGTTACCTCAGCCATACCTCTTGACTTTCTTGTAGAAGTACCATTAAATATTACTTCTTCCATCTTGCCGCCACGAAGCATCTTAGGGCTCTGTTCTCCAAGTACCCATCTAATGGCATCACTGATATTACTCTTACCGCTTCCGTTAGGGCCAACGATACCTGTAATGCCCTCATTAAATTCTATAGTTACAGGTTCAGCAAATGACTTGAACCCATGCATTTCAATTTTCTTAAATAACATCGTATCTCCTAAGGGCAAGTTCTGCAGCTTTCTGTTCTGCCTGTTTTTTGCTCTTACCTGATCCGTCAGTGAGAACTTTACCCTGTACTTCCAGACTTACGAAGAAGGTTTTGTTATGATCTGGACCCTCCTCGCCTGTAAGCACGTATTTAATCTGATTTATCCCCTTACTTTGCAGCCATTCCTGAAGTGCGGTCTTATAGTCTGTAATGATATATTTACCATTACGAGCATCCTTTAAGGTATCTTCAAAAAGTGTCAGCACCACTTTTTTAACCTCTTCGAAGCCCCCGTCAAGATAAATCGCACCCATAATGGCTTCCATAGCGTCGGCAAGAATAGACGGTCTTTCTCTACCGCCTGTTTTTTCTTCGCCTTTGCCTATTCTGATATACTGTCCCAGCTCTAAATCCATCGCATGTCTTGCCAGCGAGGTCTCACACACAATGGTAGCTCTGATTCTGGAAAGAAAGCCTTCTTCTTCCTTTGGAAATGCTTCAAATAAAGCTTCACCTATAATTGCATCAAAGAAGGCATCTCCTAGAAATTCCAGTCTTTCATTATATGGCATATCGCCTGTAATACTCTTAGAATAGGAACTATGTGTAAGTGCTGTTTCAAGCAAAGTTTTGTCCTTAAATGTATAATTTAATCTATTTTCTAAGGAACTCATTTTTTATCTTCCCTTAAGTAAATTAACCTTCGATATCTTCTTCGATCAGTTCCTGAACCTTTAACATTTCATGTCTGATGATATCAACAACATTTTCCTTAGCATAAGGAAGGCCCTTGATGATAGTATTCTTAACAGCATTTGATGTTGATGATCCGTGCATCTTTACTACAGGTCCGCATACGCCCAGAATTGGTGCTCCGCCGTATTCTTCATAATCGAAAGCGTTCTTAAGCTGAGTGAGGTCCTTCTTAATAAGAAGTGCGCTGATCTTATTCTTGATTCCCTTTGTCAGAGTCTGTTTAACCAGCTTAAATACTGACATTGCAACGCCTTCAGTAAGTTTCAGGATTACATTTCCAACGAATCCGTCACATACGATAACATCGCATGCTCCCTTAGGAACTTCTCTAGCTTCAACGTTACCTACGAAATTGAGGTCTGAGGCCTTAAGTCTCTGGAATGCATCCTTTGTTACGCTTGTGCCTTTACTTTCTTCAACGCCCAGGTTAACAAGACCAACTCTAGGATTTTCTCTTCCCCAAACCTTTTCTACAAATATGCTTCCCATAAGACCATATTCAACCATATTTCCAGCCTTTGATTCTGAACTTGCACCTGCGTCAACAAGAAGGTT
Organism: Bacillota bacterium; assembly: GCA_029006195.1. Lineage (GTDB taxonomy): Bacteria > Bacillota > Clostridia > Peptostreptococcales > Anaerovoracaceae > Lentihominibacter. Next base: position 13,418 of record JAQXGH010000048.1, on the reverse strand, counting down.
AGGTTCTCCGCCAGTGATATTAGGATAAATACTTGCCAGAGCCGGTCTATCGATACCATCGATTCTTCCTAGGATAAGGCGTGCTCCAACGACCAGTGCTCCTGTATTACCTGCAGAAACAAACAAATCACCTTCTCCGTTCTTGATCATATTAAGACCAACAACAAGTGATGAATCCTTTTTCTTTCTTATAGCCTTTACTGGGCTGTCTTCCATTGTGATCACTTCGTTTGCTTCAACGATCTTGATCTGATCACCCTTGTATCCGTTTTTATTGAGTTCTTTTTCGATTGCTGCTTTGTTACCAACGATATAGATTTCATCTTCAATTTCAGCAGACGCGAGAACAGCGCCTTTAACTGTTTCTTTTGGTGCGTAATCCCCGCCCATTCCGTCTAAAACTACTCTCATTTAAAAACCTCCCATTTTTACTCGTCAGCTAACAGCTTCACGAATTCTTCTGTTCTCTGAACTACATCTTCTGCTCCAAATACAGCAGAACCTGCAACGAATATTTCTACGCCGGCTTCTGATAACTCTTTAATATTTTTGAGGTTTACGCCGCCGTCTATTTCGATTTTGAAATCAAGGCCTCTTTCTTCTCTGATTTTAACTAAATCTTTAGCCTTTCTTATAGTCTGAGGTATGAACTTCTGTCCGCCAAAACCGGGGTTTACTGACATCAGCATAACCAGATCCAGGTCTTCATATACATAATCCAGAACTGAAAGCGGAGTTGAAGGATTAAGTGTAACTCCAGCCTTAACGCCCTGCGCCTTAATGTGCTGAATTGTTCTATGAAGATGCTTGCTGGCTTCTGCGTGAACTGAAATATATTCAGTCTGAGGAGTAACAAAATCTTCTAGATATGTATCCGGATTTTCGATCATGAGATGAACGTCAAACGGCATTGAAGTCTTCCCGACCAGACTCTTCATAACAGCTGCACCAAACGAGATGTTCGGAACAAAGTGTCCATCCATTACGTCAACGTGGATCAAATGAGCGCCACCTTTTTCGATCTGCGCTACAGAATCCCCAAGTCTTGAAAAATCTGCTGATAAAATTGACGGTGCTAACTGTTTCATTTTTTGATTTCCTCCATCTGAAGTTTATATGATTCGTATCTGTATTTATTGATCTTGCCCTTCTCCAAAGCTTCTTTGACTTTACATTCAGGTTCCGAAAGATGTCTGCAGTTATCATATCTGCACTTTCCTGTAAATTCGGCAATGTCTGGATAGAGAAACTGTAATTCCTCTTCACTTGCCTCTAAAATGTCAAATGATGTGAAACCTGGTGTGTCAAAGATAAGCGTACTGCTGTCTCCATCCATCTCAAAAAGTTCCGAATGTCTTGTCGTATGCTTACCTCTCTGTGACTTCTCGCTAATGCTTCCGGTCTCCATAAAGGCCTCTGGTATGAGTCTATTCAGAATAGTCGATTTACCAACACCGGACGCCCCTGCCAGTGCCGTTTTCTTGCCCTTTATGAGTTCTTTAAGCCTTTCTGTACCTTCTCCAGTTTCGCCGTTAAGGCATACTACCGGATAAATCGGTTCGTATATTTCTCGCAAAAGCCTCAAAGACTCAGCTGCTTTTCTCTGCCCAGACTTGCCGTTTTCGTCAGCAAGGTCACATTTATTTATACAGAGTATGATCTCTGTATCTGCTTTTTCTGCCATGACCAGGAACTTATCCAAAGTCTGCAATATCGGCGCAGGCTTCGTTACAGCCGTTACTATCGCGAAACAGTCTACGTTAGCGACAAACGGTCTTATGAAGCTGTTCTTTCTGGGATATATCTCCGTGATAAGGCTGTCATCATTGCCTTCAATGATTTCAATCTCCACTATGTCCCCTACTGCAGGCTTAATATTTCTTTGTTTGAATATGCCTCTGGCCTTACATCTATAGACGTAGTCGCCGGATTTCACAAAATAAAATCCGGCGATTCCTTTAATTATTGTACCCTTCAATGTCGATCCAATGCCTTTCTTTACTCAGTTTCTTCCGAAGGTGTTGTTGGCGGCTGCGTTGGCGGCTGCGTTGGTGAAGTTGGGCTTGGACCCTTGCTTATTCTGATTTTTACTGATGTGCCCTTCTTGAGCTGAGTATTTGATGAGTATTCCTGCCAGATTACAGTTCCTTCAGCAGATGTACTGTAGTCTGATGACACATCTCCGCACTTGAGTCCTGCGGCTGAAAGTGCAGCCTTAGCTTCATTAAGAGACTTGCCGATCATGTATGGAACGATTGACTTACCAAGTGAACCGTCACTTACTACTACGTTGATTGCAGTACCCTTTTCAACGGACTTTCCAGCTTCTGGATCCTGGCTTAATACTGTACCTTCAGGTTTATCGCTAGCTTCTGTTGTTACATTGCCCAGTTTGAAACCAGCTGCCTGGAGGTATTCTGCCAAGTCTTCCTGCATCTTGCCCTTAAGGTCAGGAACGCTTCCATCTCCAAGGCCCTTACTTACATTGACCTCGATTGTACTACCTTCTTTGATCATTGTTCCTGGCTCTGGGTCCTGTGAAACGATAAGGCCCTTGTCGACTTCTTCACTCACAACTTCAGCGCCCTCTTTTACCTTGATTTTGTAATCAGCAGCTACTTCCTGAGCTTGTTCAAATGTTAAGCCTGTTAATGCAGGGGCTTCTATTTCTTCTTTACCAAACAGTGACATTGCAAGCATGATTACTAGGATGAGAAGAACAACGCCGCCTGCACCGATAAGAATTTTTTTCTTAAGGCCTGAGAAACGTCCTGGTTCATCGTCGTCGTATTCTTCATACATATCGTCGCCGTCATCATAATCTGTTTCAGCAATAGGACCACGCTGTACTCTCTCTGGTCTTGATGGGGTTCTAGAAGCTTCTCCTCCTCTACCCATAAGTACTGAATTTCCAACTACACTTCCTACGAATTCCAGATTATTGAGTGCTTCGATAAGCTCGTCAGCTGATGCATATCTGTTAACAGGATACTTGTCTGTACATTTCATGATGATGTGTTCCAGTGCTGGAGGAACACCTGAAACCACCTTTGATGGCGGTATCATTTCACCGTTTATGTGCTGAAGTGCGATGCTTACAGGATTATCCCCATCAAATGGAACCTTACCTGTGAGCATTTCGTACATTACGATACCCAGTGAGTATATGTCTGATTTCTCATCAACGTATCCGCCTCTTGCCTGTTCAGGTGAGAAGTAATGAACTGATCCAACAATGCCATCTGTGTTGTCAGTAATTGTTGCCGCGTTTACAGCCTTTGCAATACCGAAGTCTGTGATTTTAGCTGTACCGTTTGGCGTAATCATTACGTTATGCGGTTTAACATCTCTGTGAATGATATGATTTTTGTGGGCAAATGACAGCGCCGCAGCTATTTGCTTAGATAAAGCTATAACCTTCGGATATGCCATTGCTCCCTGATCTTTTATGTAGTCACTGAGTGCTCTACCTTCAATGAGTTCCATAACGATGTAATGAATATTTCCCTCTCTTCCTACATCGTAAATGTTAACAATATTAGGATGTGACATGCTTGCCGCATTCTGTGACTCACGCTTGAAACTCTCAATGAATTTCTTATCATTGATGAATTCAGGTTTTAATATTTTAATCGCAACGAATCGATTGAGAAATTTGTCCTTTGCCTTGTAGACAACTGACATTCCGCCCTCTCCGACTCTTTCAAACAGTTCATATCTGCCTGCGAGAACTTTGCTCATCTGTGCCTCCTAAACTCTTATGCAAACAACAGTTATGTTATCTCTTCCTCCAGCTCTATTTGCTTCATCAACAAGGTCAGCTGTAAGTCCGTTCATTGTTTCTGCATTTATAATCAAGTCTGTTATTCTATCCTCATTTACTTCACCGTAAAGTCCATCTGAACAGAGCATTATGACATCATCACTCTTTAAGTTTATCTGATAGAAATCCGGTTCAGCAAACCTCTCTGCACCTAAAGCCTTAGTTATTACATTTTTCTGTATATGATTTTCAGCCTCATCTTCTGTAATAACGCCCTTGGCTATAAGTTCGTTAACATATGTGTGGTCGACAGTAATCTGTGATAGTTTGCCGTTTCTTAACACATATGCTCTGCTGTCGCCAATATTAACTATGTACCCGATATTATCTTTTATATAGATCATCACCAGCGTTGTCGCCATTCCACGATGCTGAGGATTCGTCATTCCGCTAGTGAAAATCTTCGCATTGGCTGTATCAATTGCTGCAGTCAAAAACTCAAATATGTTTTCAGTTGTTTCGCATTTTTCAAGTTCTTTTTCCTTAACATATGATGCTATTGTTTCAACAGCTGTTCTGCTAGCTATCTCGCCTGAGTTGTTTCCGCCGACGCCATCCGCCACGATGTAAACATCATGGCTAGGCATAACAAAACAAGCATCCTCGTTATTCTGCCTAACAACACCTCTGTTGCACTTGAATCCAATTTGAATCATAATCTGATTTCACTTTCTATTATCCTAGAGTGCTTTATCTTTCTTCATAACGCAGATGAAGAATCCATCTGTATTATCTTCTGTTGGCAGAAGTAATTTCTGCTCTATCTTCTTGAATGAACTGTTCTTTCTCAGGAACTTATCAACTACCTGTTCGTTTTCTTCAGGATTAATAGTACATGTACTGTAAACGAGAGTACCGCCTACCTTAACATATGCTGAAGATGATGACAGAATCGTCAGCTGCTTCTTAGGCAGTTCATTCATCTTTTCAGGTTTTTCTTTGTATTTGATTTCAGGCTTTCTTCTTACAACACCAAGACCTGAACATGGAGCATCAACCAGGACTCCGTCAGCCTTAGCAACATATGCAGAGTCAACTCTTGTAGCATCCCATGTCCGAATTTCGATATTCTCGATTCCCAGTCTCTTAGCTTCTCTTGCTACATTTTCCATTTTTCTTCTGTAAATGTCTGAAGCAATGATTTTGCCTGTATTATTCATTCTTTCTGCAATTGCAGTTGTCTTGCCGCCAGGAGCAGCGCAAACGTCCATGATTAAATCTCCATGCTTAGGGTTCAGCTTTTCAGCAACCAGCATTGAACTTTCATCCTGTGGAGTGAAAAGTCCATGGCCGTAGAGGTCTGAATCAAGGAGTCCGCTTCCCTTAACATGAAGGGCATTCTGACAAAGAGTTCCGTCTTCTACTTCGAATCCTCTCTTTTCCAGCGCATCAACAAGGTCCTTCTTAATAACCTTAAGCCAGTTAAGTCTGATAGTCATTGGAGGTTTGCTGTTACCTGCCTCAAGGAGCTTCTCAACAAAAGCTCTATCGTAATATTTGAGCCAGAGTTCGATGATCCATGGCTCATATGAATACTTAACCGAAAGATACTGAACTTCGTCTACATCCTCTTCAGGTAATTTAATCATGATTTTTCTGTGCTGATATTCTCTAAGAACACCATTAATGAGCTTATCCTTACCATTGCAGTACTTCTTAGCCAGGTTAACGCTTTCATTTACTGCAGCATATTCAGGAACTGAATTCATGTAAGTGAGCTGATATATGCCCATTCTCAGAATTGTAAGTTCTCTTGACTTTAAGCTCTTGATTCCGTTTTTAACTAGCTGTTCGATATAGTAATCAAGTGTAATTTTTCTTTCAAGAACGCCATAAACCAGCTCTCTTACAAAAGCAGGAGAAGATGGTCTTACCATAGCGATTCTATTATTCAGCGCAAGGTTTGAATATGATTTTTTGTTTTCTACGTCCTCAAGAACGAGGTAAGCTGTTTTACGATTGTTATCCATTAATCTCTACCTCTTATCAATAGAATTCTGATCAGTGATGCAATTGATGATGCCAGTGCAGCAACATATGTCATAGCTGCTGCTGAAAGCATTTTCTTAGCGCCGCTTTCATCTGCGGCGGTAATAATACCTAGTGCATTCATCTGCTGAAGCGCCCTGCGACTGGCATCCAGTTCTACAGGAAGCGTAACAGCATGGAACAGAACGACAATAACAAATAACAGAATTCCTATGTCTAAAACAGTGTTTCCAAAAACACTGCCCGCACCAGCCATAATAATTCCGATTATTATAATAGGCCATGATGCAGCTGAAGCTAAATTCACTATAGGCACCATGGCTATTCTAAACTTTAAAAATGCGAAGTTTTTTCCATCCTGAATCGCATGGCCTGATTCGTGGGCGGCAACACTTACTGCCGCGATCGAATTGCTGTAAGCGATTCCATTAGAAAGATGCATTACGTCCTTAGTTGGATCGTAATTGTCACTTAATGTACCTGATATAACTTCGATAGGAACATGACTCATATTGTTTTTATCCAGAATCATTCTGGCAGCCTGAGCACCTGTCATCTTGCTGCTGCAAGGAATCTGTGAATACTTAGCGTATGCACTCTTAACCTTAGCCTGAGCAAATATTGTAAATATAATAGCAGGAATAAGTACTATTATTGTGGGGTCGATACCATAATACATTTAATCACCTCGTGTTTAATATTTTATCCCAAAACCGTTCCAATTTCAATGGAGTTGCCTCTTAAATATTCGCCCGCAGTAACGCGCTTCTTGCCTGGAGCCTGTATTTCCAGAACCTTAAGAACGCCTTCTCCACACGCGATTTCAAGAGTATCTTTTTTTGCTTCAACAACTGTTCCTGGCGCCTTGCCCGTATCTTTATCCATAATGGCATCAGCTTTCCAGATCTTAAGCATCTTATCGCCCAGATGAGTGAATGTTCCTGGCCATGGACAGAAAGCTCTGCTCATTCTTTCGATTTCATCAGCAGATTTTGTGAAATCGATTTCGCCATCCTTTTTAGTAATCATTCCAGCGTAAGTTACCAGGTTTTCATCTTGAACTTCACCTTCACAATTTTCTAATTTAGGAATAGTTTCAAGCAAAAGCTCCGCACCTAAAACCGCAAGTTCATCATGAAGGTCGCCTGCAGTTTTCTTATCTATTGGCGTGCTTGCCTTTGATATCATGTTACCTGCATCCAGCTTCTTAGCCATATGCATGATGGTAACACCCGTTTCCTCATCACCAGCCAGAATCGCTGCCTGAATAGGAGAAGCTCCTCTGAATCTAGGAAGAAGTGAACCGTGAATGTTGATACAACCAAGTCGAGGAATGTCCAGAACTGACTGCGGCAGGATCTGGCCATATGCAGCAACTACGATTACATCAGGAGCCGCGTCAGCGATCTTCTGAATAAACTCTTCATTACCTCTTACCTTTTCAGGCTGGAGAACTTCGATACCGAGCTCAAGCGCCTTTTCTTTTACTGGTGGGAAATTCACTTTTTTTCCTCTGCCGCTCACAGCATCTGGCTGAGTTACGGCATATGCGATTTCATAACCGGCATCGTGCAGCTTTTGCATTGCAGGAACCGCGAAGTCCGGTGTTCCCATATATACTACTTTCATTTGTTTCTCCGATTTATTCTTCAATTCTGTACACTTCGTCTGCCTTATCGATGTAAAGAACCCCTTCGAGGTGATCAAATTCGTGGCACATTACGATTGCGTGGAATCCTTCGAATGTGTACTGCTGTTCATTACCTTCTCTATCAAGACCCTTGATTACGATCTTTTCAGGTCTCATTACCTTACCCTGCATTCCAGGAACAGAAAGACAGCCTTCTGTGCTTTCCTGTTCGCCTTCAAGTGAGATGATTTCAGGGTTAACGAAGTAGTAAACTTCACCTGGCTCAGGTTCAGCTACGAACATTCTTCTCATGATGCCGATCTGTGGTGCAGCAAGGCCAACGCCCATAGCATCTCTCATAGTGTCTACCATATCATCGAGAATCATCTGAATTCTATCGTTTACTTCGTCAACAGGCCTGCAACTCTTTCTGAGAATAGGTGCGCCTTCTACTACAATATTTCTTAATGCCATTTGTTTTCCTCCTAAACTTTATCTGAAACTGTATGGATTAATGTCCACTACAGCAATATACTCGTTCTTTTTTGTTTTCTCAGATTCTTTGACCTCACGAAGAATATCCGCATAATGTCTTCTCTGACCCTTCGGACATTTGATGACAAGCGAATATCTGTATGTGTCTCGAATCTTGCTCATATATGCTTCCTGAGGCCTGAAAACGTTTCTTTGTTCATCTTCAGTCATCCTGCTCATAATGGCTTCATACCAGTTTTGAGCACCTCTGCCCGCAATTTCCGGATCATTTGCAGTAAACACAATCTGAAAAACGTCCGAAAGCGGCGGATAACCCATAAGATTTCTGAATTTCATTTCCGCTTCATAGAAGCTGTTAAAATCCTGCTTCGCAGCTAAAGTGACAGCGTAGTGATCAGGATTATATGTCTGAATTATTACCTTGCCAGGCTCTTCACCTCTGCCCGCTCTTCCTGCGGCCTGGGTTATAAGCTGGAAAGTTCTCTCCGGCGATCTGTAATCAGGGATGTTCAGCGAAACATCAGCCGAAATGATTCCGGCAAGACCAACGTTTCTGAAATCCAAACCCTTAGCAATGAGCTGAGTTCCTATCAGGATGTCGATTTTTCCCTTTCCAAAAGCTTTAAGCTTCCTACTGAGTTCGCCTTTTTTCTTTACGGAATCCAGGTCTATCCTTTCCACAGTACTTTCAGGGAAAAGCTGCCTGATCTCTTCCTCGACCTTCTCCGTTCCTGTTCCGAAGTACCTGATGTACCTGCTGCCGCATTCCGGGCAGATATCAGGCGCCGGCTCCGTATGCCCGCAATAGTGACATTCCAGCATTCTGCCAGAGTTATGGTAAGTGAGCGAAAGCCCGCAAGTCGGGCACTTGGCTACATACCCGCACTCTCTGCAGGATATGAATGTCGAATAACCTCTTCTGTTCATGAGCAGCATCACCTGTTTACCGGCTCTTAGTTGCTCATTTATGGCCGTTACCATTCTACGGCTTACGACCGATCTGTTGCCATCCTTAAGTTCCTGACGCATATCAATGATCTCAGCTGATGGCATCTGAACATCATTATATCGCTTAGTCAGTTTTATTAATTTGTAAATCCCCTCCTGGCTTCTGCTATATGAAACCACTGAAGGAGTTGCACTTCCTAAAATCAGGACACCTCTGTTCCTATTATCCTGAAGCCTCTTAATAGCGACCTCAACGGTGTCATATTTAGGAGTATAGTCTGATTTGTAAGTTGCTTCGTGCTCCTCGTCGACTACTATCAAACCCAGGTTTTCTACTGGTGCAAAAACTGCAGATCTGGCCCCAATGACAATTCTAACGTCCCCCCTGTGTATTCGCTGCCATTGGTCATATCTCTGTCTCTGTGTTAGTCTGCTGTGAAGCACAGCCACCGAATCATCTCCGAAGAATTCAGTGAATCTGTCAATAACCTGTCCTGTCAGTGATATTTCTGGAACCAGGATAATGACACCCCTGCCTTTCTTAAGAGTCTCTTCAGCTGAGCGGATATAAACTTCAGTTTTACCGCTTCCAGTTACGCCGTGAATCAGAAACCTTTCAGCCTCATGCCTGTCTATAGCCTGGGCTATTATCTCAAGAGCCGCTTCCTGCTCAGGTGTGAGGGTTTTGCTAATAGTATCTTCTTCATCTCTATCTGAAATGACGCTTTCAAGCCCGCCTCGCTTGGCCTTTGATCCAACTGGCGTGAAACAGTGTATCGCATCAATGTATCTGCAAATGTATCTGCCGCGCATCCACACCGCTGTGCTCACCATTTCTTCCGTAAGTGAGATTTCATCATCTACATGATCCACCTTTCTTATCTTAGGGATAACCGCTGGATCAAGAGAGTCCTCACTTACGGTATTGATGACGTACCCTTCCCTTAGATTTTTACTTCTAGCGAAGGGTACGTGTACCTTGCTTCCAAGTTTGACATTTTCATCTTCACATGCATATGTATACAGCATATCGGTACTGTCACTTTTATTGTCGATTACAACATCAATGTATTTCATTTGCACGCTTTATCTGTTTAATTACAGGAGGAAAATATCGTTTTCTGCACATTCCTTGATCATTTCTTCTGGCCAGATTGAAGCCTGCACTTCACCAATGTGAGCCTTTCTCAGGAAGTACATGCAGAGTCTGCTCTGACCGATACCGCCGCCGATAGTGTAAGGAAGTTCCTTGTTTAAGATCTTCTTATGGAAGTCCAGTTCTCTTCTTTCATCAGCGCCAGCGATCTTAAGCTGTCTGTCCATTGCATCCTCATCAACTCTGATACCCATTGATGAAATTTCGATTGCTCTATCAAGCACATCGTTCCAAAGGATGATGTCGCCGTTGAGTTCCCAGTCATCATAGTCTGGAGCTCTACCGTCATGTGGTTCACCTGACTTAAGCGCGCCACCGATCTTTTCGATAAATACAGCTCTCTTTTCTCTTGTGATTTCGTCTTCTCTTTCCTTAGGAGTGAGTCCTGGATACATATCTTCCAGTTCCTGTGAAGTAATGAAGAAGATTTCGTTAGGAAGATCTGTCTTTAATTCGTTGTAATGTCTGTTAACGAAGTCATTTAAGTTCTTCAGAGCTGTGTAAAGAGTTCTTACTGTTTCATGAAGGTATTCCTGATTTCTGTCTTCCTTGTGGATAACCTTTTCCCAGTCCCACTGGTCAACATATACTGAGTGAAGATTGTCCATTTCTTCATCTCTTCTAATAGCATTCATGTCAGTGTAAAGGCCAGTACCTGCCTTAAAGTTATATCTTCCCAGTGCCATTCTCTTCCACTTAGCAAGTGACTGAACGATTTCAACATTCTTTTCATCCATGTCCTTGATAGTGAATCCAACTGTTCTTTCGACACCGTTAAGGTTGTCGTTAAGACCTGATTCAGGAAGTACGAAAAGTGGAGCAGATACTCTTCTCAGCTTAAGGCCATATGCCAGTTCCTGCTGGAAGAAGTCTTTGATCTTCTTGATTGCTCTCTGACTTTCCATGTAGTCAATCTGTGGAGTGTAATCTTTTGGAATAATTAACTGTGCCATATTGTTCCCCTTTCCTATATCTATGCACATTACTTAATACCACTTGCTGAATTTACAGCCGCAGTAATCTTGCCTATAAAGTCCATACTTCTTTGATAATTCAACTGATCTTTTGAATCCATCTTTCTTCTTAAAATCCCTGTCAAGGAAAGAAACGCCATAAAATAGAGCTATTTCTGAACCTATCTCGGATATTTTCTTGTAATTCTTATGAGGGCTGACTGTCAATGTGGTTCCGAAATAATCGAACCCAGAAAGTCTGGCAGTCTCAGCAACCTTGTCGAGTCTTTGTCTAAAGCAGATAGCACATCTAACGCCGCCCTCTGGGTCATCCTCATGTCCTCTAACAAGTTCAAGGAACGCTCCAGGGCAGTAAGGCCCTTCTTTATAGGCAACGATAGATTCTCCTATGTGATCAGCGTTAAACTTCTCGATAAGCTGCAACTGAGTTTCTCGTCTGCGTTTATACTCTTCCTCATCTGTGATGCATGGATTGTAATAGTAAACTGTAACCTGGAATTCATCAACGAGCCTTTCTAACACAGCCGAACTGCATGGTCCACAGCAGCTATGGATAAGCAGCGTCGGTTTAGCTAATTTAACCTCAAGATTTCCGCCCTCTGCTATCAGGATATTTTGCTCTATATTGATACATTCCATCTGTGGTTTAGTTTTCATATTTTTTACCCATGAATCAATTGACCAATTTGCATTATTTAACAGCTTATTATACATCAGATTGCTGTTTCTATCAATTGCTCAGTCTATTAAAGTTGTGGTAAAATTGCGCTATGAAACCAATTATATTCGATACCTCAGACGGTCAAAACTTAAGAATTAACATGATCAGCCCCTGGCTTAAGAAGCACTTCGGCTGTAAGATAATAAAACTCGCACTAGACGGTGGATTCACGTGCCCAAACAGAGACGGAAGCAAAGGCTATGGAGGTTGCCTGTTTTGCTCCGAAAGCGGCTCCGGTGATATGGCAAGCAGCGGTTTTAACGCAGATTCCATCCACAAGGCTTTAGATGAGCAAATTAAACTGCTAGAATCCAAGTGGCCTGAAGCTAAATACATAGCCTACTTTCAGAGTCACACTAATACATACGCAGAAGTATCAGAGCTTCGCGAAAAGTTCGAAGCAGCGCTAAATCACCCTGGTGTTGTCGGCTTGGCCATAGCAACCAGATCAGACTGCATCCCAGAAGACGTTCTGGAGCTTTTAGACGAACTTAACAAGAAGACTTTTCTCTGGGTTGAAATAGGCCTTCAGACAGCATTTGATTCAACGGCCGAGGCAATGAATCTTTGTCACGATTTGGCAGATTATGACGATGCCATAAAGAGGCTGGCAAGCCGTAATATACGTACAGTTTCCCATCTCATACTTGGACTTCCGGGTGAAACCGAAGATATGATGATGCAGTCCATAAAGCACGCATGCATGCCAATAAACTCTGCCGGCGATCACATTTTCGGCATCAAACTTCACATGATGAACGTAGTCAGAGGCTCACTTCTTCCCGAGAAGTATCCGGATTTCGTTCCATTCGAAACAATGGAGGAATATGTAGACTTGCTCATCAGAGCAGTTGAGATAATACCACCCGATATAACAGTTCACCGTATATCAGGTGACGCTCCCAGATCAACACTTATTTCGCCCGAATGGAGCTTTAAGAAAAGAACAATTCTAAACACCATTCATAACACGATGAGGGCTGATAATACTTGGCAAGGTAGAAAATGCTAATTAAATTAAAATCAAAAAGGTTCCTGAAAATCCGGAACCTTTTTATGTATCTATATTTTTTTAAAAAAAATGGTGCCCAGACTCGGAATCGAACCAAGGACACGGGGATTTTCAGTCCCCTGCTCTACCAACTGAGCTATCTGGGCATACATTTTAATTTGCTTTTTAATGGTGGGCCATCGGGGACTCGAACCCAGGACCTGCCGGTTATGAGCCGGACGCTCTAACCAACTGAGCTAATGGCCCACTAATAAAAATATGGTCGGGGTGGCAGGATTTGAACCCGCGGCCCACTGGTCCCAAACCAGTTGCGCTACCAAACTGCGCTACACCCCGATATTAAGTTTTAATGAATTGGCAGGGGCAGTAGGAATCGAACCCACGGCACGCGGTTTTGGAGACCGCTGCTCTACCAGCTGAGCTATACCCCTATAAAGTTGTAAATGGTGGGCCATCGGGGACTCGAACCCAGGACCGTCCGGTTATGAGCCGGATGCTCTAACCAACTGAGCTAATGGCCCAACATTAATTAGTAAATCAGCAGTTAAGCTGACTTAACTGCTGAAAATTCCGGCACAGTCCTATTTTCCCGGGTCGTCACCAACCAAATATCATCGGCGTTTGTGAGCTTAACTTCTGTGTTCGGAATGGGAACAGGTGGAACCTCACA
>JAQXGH010000047.1 GCA_029006195.1 Bacillota bacterium | reverse complement strand
TAAGGATGATACAACTAAACCTGCTGCTGTGACTTCCTGACATGGTCTGCTAATATTTTTTCTTAAGCCACCTCTCCTGATGGCTATTTTGTTATACACTCTTTTATTTATCCGTAACCTCTATTCTTTTTCAAACTTCTTATTCCCGTTAAACCGATATCCTATTATTTCACCATAATTTTATGCCTGCATATTGGTCTTCACAAGTACCAATTCGGCACAATCTAGGGGGTACAATATAAAAAAGAGCTCCCAAAGGAAGCCCTGATTTTTATCCATTGATTCGAATAATCTTTCTTAAAGCGCCATAAGCTGATTCAAGAGTTTTCTCACTGTTTCCAGCCTGTTCTTCTTAAATGCTATAGCGATATCTGTTTCCAGTTCCTGCTTCTTTCTATCCAGTTCCAGATATGATGAATCAAAGTACTTGTCATAAACCATCTTACGGAAGGTTCTGGCACGCATTCGTCTAATCGTATTATCTTCAATGAAGAGAACGTAGTCAGCGCAGTTAGCGATAAGATAGAAGTCGTGGCTGACCAGAAGAACTGTACCCTTATACTCGCTTATAGCCTTTTCGAGAGCCATCTGAGCATAAATATCCAGGTGGCTGCTAGGTTCATCAAGAACCAGCATATCCGCATCCGACTTTGAGACCATAGCAAGCTGCAGGAGATTCTGCTCACCAACAGAAAGTTCTCCGACCTTCTGATTGATGTCTACCCATTCCAGGCAGTACTTGGCAAGATGAGCCTTAATTGCAGTCTCCCCGCCAAAATCAGCATCCTGCATTACCTGATAAACGGTTCTATCAAACTCCATAGTTTCACCCTGAAGCTGTGACAGGCATGCGACCTTAACATTCTCATCAATTTTAATTGAAGGGTTACAGCCATTTAAGATGTCACGCACCAGCGTTGTCTTGCCTGTTCCGTTAGCACCAACGATGGCAACCTTCTCGCCCGCCATAAGTTCGAAATTAACGTCTTCAAGCAGATTTTTATCATAAGATACCTTGTAGTCGCTGATAGTCAGCACAGGTCTTTCTTCGCCGGTTTCCACATCAGGGAGCACGATTTGAGGCTCTCTAACTTCAATGAAAGGCGCCTTGATTTGTCTTGCCAGTAATCTATCCAGCTGTGTCTGTTTAGCGTTTACTGATCTACCGATAGTAGGATTTACCATAAGAGTAGCTCTGTCACGGAGAATCTCTACCATCTCCTCAGTACGCTGAATTTCCTCTTCATCTTCAATGCTCTTTATCTTGATTTCAAGCTTCTCGTTAAGCTGAGCACATCTATATTCCGAGTAACAACCGTCATATTCCTGAAGGTCACAGTTTTCGATATGAAGAATCTTATTAAAGCAGTGATTCAGGAGATATCTGTTATGTGTAATAACCATCATAGTGCCCTTGTACTCATTTATAAGTTTGCAAAGGCTATTCAGGTTAGCAAAATCAAGAAATACATCAGGCTCATCCAGTATGAGCACATTAGGTGTGAGAAGCATTTCCCTCATAATCTGGAGAATCTTATATTCACCGCCACTGATGTCAGAAAGCTTAGTTTCCTCAAGCTCTGTCATTCCTACAATATAAAGCTGCTTTCTGATATTGCTCTCGTAGTTGTCGCCATCCATGGCTTCATTCAGATCCAGAAGCGCCTGGTATCTGCCAAACACTTCATCCATATCTTCAGCTGTTGCCATTTCTTCGCAAACAGCCGCAATTTTTTCCTGATTTTCCATGAACCTCTGACTCAGGAAATCGAATACCGTGCGGTCACTCAGCTTATCTCTAGTACTGAACTGGCTGGCATAACCCACTCTGCAATTTTCATCCTTTATCACCTTACCGTCATAAAGGTAATCATCTGGATTCATGATAATGTTCGCAAGTGTCGACTTACCTGTTCCGTTACTGCCTATGACGGCTGCGTGAGTGTCAGCTTCAAGTGTAAACGAAATGTCTTTATATAAATCCTTGGCAGGGAATCCGTAAGAAAGATTTTCTACCTTGATCATAAATTAACCTCTTTTCTACTAAATTATTTCCTTATTGTAATGGCCTCTAGTATCAGTTTCCTGGTTAAAGAGAAGTTTATCTGAAGTACCGCTCAGCTTATTCTTCGCTTCCTTTATTACACGTGTGACTTCGTTCTTGTCCTCTATTGTGAAATTCAGTCTAAAGGCTTCAACGCCCTTAATATAAGGCATTTCATCCATCAGATTGAGAATCTTACCGTTTAATATTGTAACGGCGCAGTCTTCGCTAGGAAGTACCGGGAATGTTCCGTATTCATCCTTTATTTCATATGAATTTTTCCTGCAAAGGCTACACTGTCCCATTTTCTTAAGCGGACAGTATTTAGTAAAGAGCAGAGGAGCTCTGCCGTAAACTATCATTTCAAGTGACGGATATCCATCATTAGCTTCGTAATATGAATCCAGCAGGTCACTTATCTGTTTCTTATTAAGTTCATATGAAAGCGTTATTCTTTTGGCTCCCAGCTTATGAAGCTCATAACAGCTTGCCGCATTAACGACATTCAGTGAATAATCTGTTACGAATGGATTAGTGTCCTTATATCTATAGATTCCGCCATATCCACCGATGAGAAGTTCACCTTCTCTATCCACGTAGTTATTCTGATTTCTTCTTATTATATTATCGAAGTATACATTCTCTATTCCTAAAGCCTTGCATGCGTCATACTGTTCCTTAGTTACTACTGAAGCAGTAAGGTAAGGCGCCTTTTCAGGGAAAGTAATTGCAGGTTTCTCCTCAGCTTCTCTAAGCGCATGTGGGTAGCTGGCGATTTTCTCCTGGGAGAGCTTTTCTGCAATTTCTCTTCTGGCACTGTTAAGCAGCTTTGCCGGAATGAATGCGTTGAACTCTTCGAATTCAACAGTTCCCAGTTCAAATACCGTATCACCTAATCTATCAAACTGCTTGATAATTTGCTCTCTGCTTGTAGGATTGCTTCTGGCTTCACTCAGTATTTCTTCACTCTCATATAGATACTGGCAGCCAAGACCTTCAGCATCTATAACCAGCTTTGAGTCAGGATAAGCGTACACCTTAATGTTAAGTGGGAATCTCCTGAATTCCTTATCCAGCATTTCATCCAGATCTTTGTAATAGTAGAAATCCTTTGTCTTATATACCGTATCGCCCTGCGAAAGCTTCTCTTTGATTTTGATGAAGCATTTTCTGTCAGCGCTATTTATGAGATCACCATTTCTATCATATAGCTTAACTACAGAGAGATTAACATCTTCACCGTCATGGTCGATTCTTATGATGTCGTTCTGATTAAGAACATCGCTAAGTGTGATTTCATATTTTCCCTTATAAAATCCTGTGATTTTACCGATTTCGTAACCAAAATTGTTAGGTCTATCTATGTTAGTGATATCCTTCTTGTCTTCGCCAAAGAGATATCCCTTAGTATAGGTTCTATTAAATGTTTTCTTGAGGTTTTCCTTATCTTCACCTGATGCCGCTCCGTCAAGGGCCTTACGATACTTATCGACTACATTGGCAACATATACAGGCTCCTTCATTCTGCCTTCGATTTTAAGTGAGTCCACTTCCTTAAGATCATTTATTCTGTCTATGGTATTAAGGTCCTTTGTGGAGAGAATATAGCTTACGCCCAGGGATTTACCGGTAGTCGTATTTATCATTTCATAAGGCTTACGACAAGAACCGACGCATCTTCCTCTGTTTCCACTTCTATATCCTATGAGTCCTGACATAAGGCAATTTCCTGAATAGGATACGCATAGTGCTCCATGAACGAATATTTCAACAGGGATTTTAGCCTTTCTCTTGATGTCCTTTACCTCTTCGATGCTGAGTTCTCTAGCCAGTACGACTCTCTTAGCTCCCATCTCCTTAAAGAGCATGGTTCCCTCTACATCGTCGATGCCCATCTGTGTTGAACAGTGAACTTCCATATCTGCGAAGTGATTTACCGCATAGTCAAAAACAGCCAGATCCTGAACTATTATGCCGTCAACACCAAGTTCGTTTACTGCCTTAAGCTGCTCTGTCATGTCATGAATCTCGTCTTCGAAAACGATAGTATTCATTGTAACAAACACCTTAACATCTCTAAGGTGCGCATACTCAACAGCTTCTCTGAGTGTGTTCTCATTGAAATTACAGGAATATGCACGCGCCCCGAATTTCTGCATTCCTAAATATACTGCATCACAGCCGTTTGAGATTGCCGCCTTAAGGCTCTCCATATTGCCGGCTGGCGCTAACAGTTCAGTCATTCTTGCCTCCTTATGCACCTGTTTTCAGGTTACACATTCGCTCTAGTTTCTGGTGCAGGTCTATGCTTAGCAGTAAATTCATCTACATTGATTCTAAGCATCGCAACCGCGCTCAGCATTTTATCAGTGAATTCAAAATCTCTACCAGTCTGTGTCTTCATGAACTTCTTCATTGCATCCATTCTCTCAGCTGCATCTTCTAAGATTTCAACTTCTCCTCTGCCGATAACTGATGAATATGAAGTTCCATACTGGCATGCAACTTTACCCTCGAAAGGCATAATATCGCAGTCTATTTCAAAACAGCAAACAGGGTTCTTTCTTATTACATCCAGCTTGTAGCCTTTGAGTCCGCTGTGCATGTAAATAACCAGCTTGCCGTCGATTATTTCAAAACCGTAGTTCATTGGCACCAGGTATGGCATACCGTCATCTACCAGTCCCAGGTGGATTATCTTAGCCTTCTCTAAAATCTTAACTATTTCATTTATATCTGTTATTTCAAATTCTCTTCTTGTCATTTTTTTCTCCAAATCATTTACAACAAAAACAACTTAAGTTATATTGTACCATATAGCTTGGATTTTTACCAAAAAAGGGGATTATTAAAGTAAAAACGAGATTGGATGGAATACTAGAAATTTATGCGTGTAACTATTAAAACGATCGCCGAAATGGCCGGTGTATCAAGGGGAACTGTTGACAAAGTAATTCACGACCGCCCAGGTGTGAATGTCGAAACAAAAGAAAAAGTTCTCGCCATTATTAAAGAACTTAATTATAAACCTAACCCTATCGGCAAGGCTCTCGTTCAAAACCAGAGCCCTATTAAGATTGGGGTAATTCTTACGCCCGAACACAACCCTTTTATTAAGGATATGCTTAAGGGTATAAAGCAGGCGGAAGAAGAGTTTTATGCCTTTGGAATAGAAGTAATAACACATATTCCGGAAACACTGGAAACAAGGGAACACCTTTCTATTCTAGAGGAACTTGAAAGAGAAAGAGTGGATGGAATCGCACTCTTCCCTATTCACGATAAGAAGGTAAGAGCTAAGATAACTGAACTTCAGGAAAAAGGAATATCAATTTTAACCTTCAATTCACGTGTTGATAACATTAACGAATTGTGTTTTGTCGGTCAAGATCATTTCAAGGGCGGCAAGGTCGCAGCAGGACTCATGTCAAAGCTCCTTCCTGATGGCGGTGAAGTCGGTATTATTTTGAGTTCACATCAGTTATCATGTCATGATGATAGACTTTCCGGATTTATCAACAGGCTTAATGATTGCCACTCAGCTATAAGTATCGTTGAGATAAGAGAAAACCAGGATAAACGTTCTGAAGCTAAGAAAATAGCTGCTAAATACCTGACTAAACACCCTAATCTTAAGGGAATATATATTACAGGCGGCGGAGTTGAAGGTGTCGTTGATGCATTTCAAAGTGAAAACCGCAGTGTCAAGCTGATCGGCCATGACCTTACTGATGGTTCGGCTACCCTGCTCAAAGAACACTCTATCGATTTCATTATCGACCAGAAGCCTGTAGATCAGGGATATATTATCATCAAAACTCTATTTGAGTATTTATTTAAGAAAATCACACCGAAGAAATTCGTTGAAATCCCGGTGGAAATTATAATGGAGGAATCATTATAAATGGATAAGATGTTTGGAAAAAGTTACGAGAACTGGCTTGATGGCTACCTTAACGAAGGAGACCCTAAGCAGCGACTGAGATTTCTAGAGGCAGGACTTAGTGACGCAGATACTAAAGAAAACCAATTCAGACAGCAATTGTTTGATTATCGATATCGCAATGCTAACGGCGAGATTACCGGTGTCGATAAATTTATGGCTGCATGGATGGAATTAAAAGATCTCAAAAGAATCAGCAAACAGCTTCTCGGAGCTAAGAGAGCAGTAAAATCTGCAGAAAACATTGCCGATACTTTCATGCTGACAGCACCATTAGAGGATTGGCAGAAGCAGATACTTCGTGAAGAACATAAACATCTTATTAATCATTATGTATCGCTTTGCCAGAACGACCGTACATACACTTCACATATTCTGGGATTTATGAATATGAAGGAATCACAACTGGTTGATAAGTTAAAAACAGATATCTATAAAACAGCAGTTGAAGCGCCCGAAATCGTGGACATGAGTGAAACATTCGCACCTATCAGTGATATCGTTAAAAATATGATGTAGAACTATGGAATTAAAACAGCTTTTAGAACTTGAACAGGAAAATTTAAGACTACATGAACTAGCAACACGCGATGAGCTTACGGGCATTATGAACAGGCGCGCCGCACAGAACAAAATCATCGAAACGATGCATAAGGGTGGTGCTCTTTTTGTATGCGATTTAGATAATTTCAAGCACATAAATGACAGGTTTGGCCATCTTACAGGTGACCATTGCATAAAGATGGCTTCAGAACTTCTGCGCCAGTCAGTAAGAAAAACCGATGTGTTTGGAAGAATAGGCGGAGACGAATTTGTAATATTTGTTTACGGCATTTCTACTCAAAGCGAAATCGATGTGGTTTGCAGAAATATTGAAAACCGTTTTGTTAACGAGATGCAGCAGACTGTTTACGACCTCAGAATCAGTATTGCCGGCTCCATATGCAGAATGGGCGATACATATGACAGTCTCTTTGATAGAGCTGATCAGAAGCTGCTTCTCATTAAACAGCAAAAAAAGAACAGCTTCCGTGCTGAAGAAGCTGTTTCAAGCAGTTTGAACCGCGATGTTTCATATATCAAGCGCGACTTAACAGAACAAATCAGAAAGCCAGGCGCTTTTTGTCAGGATTATGAATCATTTAAGAATATTTATCGATTCATGGAGAGATCTTTAAGACGAAAAAAGATCGATGCATCACTCATAGTCCTTTCTATTACCGACGAAAACGGTCAGGTTTTGGATCCACACACTAATATGTATCGTATGGATGAGCTTGGAACCGTGCTCCAGAATCAGATAAGATTAGGTGATGTGTATACCCGATATTCAAGCAATCAGTTTCTGGTAATGCTTGTCGCTGCAACATATGAGCAAGCCCAAATGATTGGCCAGCGTATTATTAAGGCCTTTGGAGAACATGAGGGCGCTGTTGTTACAGCAAACAGCATTCCGTTATCCGAAGCTAAAATCGATTAATCTATTCTTATAGATATCGATTATCTCTTTGTGGCTCATGTCTTCACTGCCGTCATTATAGCACAAAAGTCTCTCCTGCGTGGCCAGTGAGAGACTTATTGTTTATGAATTACTAAATATTATTCAGTAACTATGATATTGATAATTTTTGTACCTGTAGCGTAGTTACCCTTAGCCTTGCAAGTAACCTTGATCTGGTATGTACCAGGCTTCATGCCCTTCTTAACCTTGATAACTCCCTTTGATGATACAGTAATACCCTTAGACAGGCTCTTGTAAGTTACCTTACCGCCTGAAAGGCTTTTTACCTTACCGATCCTTATTGTCTTAGAAGCCTTCTTAACAGAAGCATATGCCAGTGTTACGTCAGCAAATTCATTACCAGCCTTGTCAAGAACAGTTACCTCGTTATCACCAGGCTTAATTGTGTAAATGAAGCTGAAATCAGTTCCTGGAATAAATACTTCGTATGAACCGATGTTAGCTGAATCTGTTGTCAGAATCTGACCATCAGGACTCTTATAAAGACCTTCATACTTGCCATTTACGAACATTGCAACAGGAATATTTGGCTTCTTGCCATTGTACTTCTTTGAAATCTGCTGTGGGAAGTAGATTGTCATATCATCAGACCATGTAGGGCTTTCGATATCATCTCCTGGTTGAGCTAATGCTGCAAAGGAAAAAGAAGGTACCATCATAGCTGCCACGATGGCAGCCAGTAAAATACATTTAAGTCTTTTCATTGTCGACCTCCTTAGATGCCAGGCCCATGGGCATAATAGCCGCCACGATACTTAAAGACCATGAGCCATAGAATTCCGATTGAGTATCAATCGCTTATAATCACCCTAAAAGGGATAATTATTTATTGTTTTTTCCATAATGACCGTAGCCATAGCCATATCCATAACCACCGTACTTACCGTATTTACCATAACCCTTACCCTGATTATTTTCACGGTTAAGCACCATGCCAAGCAAACTGCAGCCAGCTCTTTCGAGCTGTTTAAGCGACTGTCTTATTAGCTTTCTTGATGTATGACCACTTCTAACAACTACGATTGCCCCATCACACATAGTTGCAATCTGTTCGCTGTCGGCTACATTAACAAGTGGTGGTGAGTCTAAGATTACATAACGATATTCTGATGCAAGCTTAGTGAGAAGTTCTTCAAATCTTCTATCTTCAAAAAGCGATGATGGATTTTCTAAAAGATTTGTACATGGCACGAAATCTCCATTTTCAATATTTGTCTTATATACAACATCATCGTATTCAATCTGTCCTGAGAGGTAATAGTCAATGCCTTCAACAGGTTCTTCAGTTTCATTGCCTTCGTTATCTATGCACTTTATTTCGAGTCTCTTAGAGGTCATTGAATTTCTGATATCCAAATCAACGATAACAGTCTTTGAACCAGCTTCCGCCAGAAGTCTCCAAAGCTGAACAGAAACGAAACTTTTGCCTTCATTCGGAACGCTGCTGGTAACCAGAATTTTCTTAGTATCCTTACCGCAGAACTTAACATTGATTCTAAGTCTGTTAAGTGCCTCTTCTATAGAAAGCGGGAGTTCAGGAAGAGCTATCTGTAATCTTTTTCTCTTATTTTTAATGATACTCATGATTATCTTCCTCCTCTCTTTCTTCCGAATAACTGCTTCTTATTATCATATCCATCATCATGAATAACAATTTCAGCTTCAGGTATGCTAGCCAGCGGCATAATACCAAAGTAAGCTTCCATGTCTTCTGAAGTATGGATAGTGTCATCTCTTATAAACTTAATAGTGAGCCAAGCACATGCGATAAGTAAACCCAGGATAGCTCCAATCAGTGTATTTTTAGTGTTGCTAGGGGCATGCTTTTCCTTTGGCATTCTAGCCCACTGGGCAACATTTGGTCTTGTTGTACTCATTGTTTCAGGCAGGTAATCCATGGATACTTTCATTACAGTATTAGCTATATCTCTACTAAGTCTTGGATCAGTTGTAGTTACAGTTAAATACAGCACTCTAGTATCTGCAGGATTGCTGATTTCCACCTTCTCCATAAGTTCTTCTGCAGTCATATCAAGGGCTAATCTATCGATAACATCCTCGAATACAGGTTCACTCATAATCAGTTCTTCATAGTCTGCAGTGAGTGATGTTCCGATATTGATATCCGTAAGGTCAACTATTGAATCCTTTGATGCTGATACAATATACATCTTGGCCGTTGACTGATATGTTGGAGATATCAAGAAGAACGAAACCGCTCCGAATACAAGCGCGCATGCCAAAAGCCACGCAATTATAAACTTGGCATGATTAAGAAATACAATAAACAGCTCATAAAGATCTATTTCCTCTCCATCTACCCAGTTCTTCATTTTGTCTGAAATAAACTGCTGTTTTTCACTCATTTTGTTACCCTCTCTAATAGCTTATTTATCATCTATAGGCGTATAGAAAAGTTCTATTACAGCCTTATCAATACTTTTCTGATCCAGGTTAACTTCTGCCCATCCTGAATAATCTGAAATAGTTCTCTTTCCAGTTATTTCAGGGCACTTAACTTCCTTATTCTTTAATACAGCTTTAGCGATTTTGCTGAATTGGCTGTTTGTAAGGTCTGTTACCATATATTCGTCAAGTTCCTTGACCGCTTTAAGCGCGAACTGATCATCTTCTCTGCACTTTTCCTTAAAGACATCTGAAGCAGCCTCGATAAACACCTTCTGTCTGCTCATTCTATTCTCGTTTGTGCCATCAGCTACGCCTTTACGATGTCTAACGAATATTTCTGCCTGCTTATCTGTTAGACGTACTTTAGCGCCTTCTCTAAGAGCAGGATCCTCACTTGTAAGATCAGTATTCACGGTTACTTCAACACCGCCAAGGAGTTTATTGATTTCACCGATAGAATCGATATTCAGTGAAACATATCCATCTATAGGCTGATCATATAGAAGCGCAGATATCGAATCCGCTGTCATTTCACAGCTTCTCTCCTTACCATCACCCATGGCATGAACAAGGGCAAGCTGCAGGACGCTTTCGCCTACCGGATTACCCTCCTGATTAAGTATCTTCGTCGTTACCATAGCGTCTCTATTGATGGACAGTGTAGAGTAAGTATTAGCCACCCTATCAATTACCAGAAGCGTGTTAACATCACTCTGACAGTGATTGTTCGCATCCGGAGCAGCTTCTTTGACAGAGCCTGTTGAATCAACCCCCATAAGCAGGTAGGTTTCAACATTCTGTTTCTTATAGCATTTCTGTCCGCCAATATCATATATTTCCTGTCCTCTGTCATCGCTGGCAAGAGCATTATTATCGCTGTGTTCAAAATAGTTCATAATACCAAGGCCCGCTGCAACAATTACCAAAGTTGCAATCAGTGCTATGACAGATTTCTTATTTACTTGTTTATTATTTTTGCTACTCACTATAATTCCAATCCAGCTTCTCTTAAGAAGCTAACATTCTTCTTATACAGTTCATCTATGAAGCCTCTTCCCAGCTTCTTCACAAGCACCGCCATTCCATCTCCCATGTTAGGTGGCCTACGATGCATGCCGTGACAGTCACTACCTAAAAAATGGGCATCGCCGCTGCCAAACATCTTAACCAGCTTCCTGCTCTGCTTCCAATCTGTAAGAGGACCTGCATTTATCTGCACATAAACAGGCAGGCTCTTTGACATATCAAGAACCTCTTTTATGTATTTCTTGTTCTCTCTTGTCATAAATCGTTCCAGATGAGCGAGCACGACCTTAAAACCTCTTTTTTCGCAAAGTCTATAAACCTCGTCAACTTGTGACTGTCTCCAGTCACCAAAAGGCATTTCAAGCAGAAGGATATTTGTTCCTTCTAATGTCAGCTTCTCGATCACATTTGACTCACTTATTCCAGGATAATAAGCCACTTCTGAACACACAAAAAGCTTAGGCACCCTCGATTCCAAATTCAATTCAGCAATTGTCTCATCAAGTTGTTCCATAGCTCTAGCCCTATTTTCTAGAAAACTATCGATTCTGTCATTATCGGCATAAAAATGGGGTGTAGCCACCATGCAGCTAACCCCTTGTTTTCTCGATGTTTCTAATATTGCGATCGATGTCTGAATGTCGCGGCTCCCATCATCAATTCCCGAAAGCACATGGCTATGAAAATCAATCATTTATGAAAGCTCCTACATATTTTAAGATTATACTGCATCACGCAGTATATATTATCACACCCACATTTGCTGTTCAATAATGTTGAGCTATATGTAATAATTCAGTCAATCAAAGATTTTATGCACTTCTCCAATTTTTTACAGCTTCGCCTAAAGCCGTTATAAACCAAGGAGTGTACCTTTGCGGATTATTGCAGACATCCGCTAAAAGATTGTCTATGTTTACCCATCTCACGTCGTCCACTTCCTCAGGATTCATGGCAAATTCGCCATCATATTCACCGATAAGAACGTGGTCGAACTCGTATTCAGTAAGCCCATTATCAAAAGCTGCCCTGTAAACGAATGAATGGATCTCGCTTATAGACTTTGCATCAATATCAAGTTCTTCCTTTAACCTTCTAACTGCCGCATCCTCTACGCTCTCTGATGGAGCAGGATGTGAACAGCAGGTATTTGTCCAAAGCCCGCCGCAGTGGTACTTGTGAGATGCTCTTTTCTGCAAAAGCAGTTCATCCCCTCTAAAGAGAAATACCGAGAAAGCCCTGTGAAGGAGGCCCTTTTCGTGTGCCTCCATTTTCTCACATACGCCAACTTCATTATCGTTAAAATCTACTAATACAACGGTTTTTCTTTCTTCCATATTATTTAACACTTTCAATAGTAATGAATTTACCCGGGCCGAAGAGATAGAGGTAGCTTTCTTTGACTTTAAATCCTGTTGATTCCTCTAACGCCTCCTTATAAAGGTTGATCTGCTCCCTATAAGTATCGACAATATCTTCTTCAGTTCGATTGTTCATGTTACTGTTCTTGTAATCTATTAATACTATCTCGCCATCTTCTTCAAACCAGCAGTCGATAATACCCTGCACTATAACATCTCTTCCTGAGATTTCTTTTTGGAGGATAAATTCCTTTTCTTTTCTCAAATTTCCCTTGGTGAATGCTATAGCAGCCCTTCTGCCGACTTCATTTTCAAAGAATGCGTTTATTCCCTGGCAGTTCATGATTCTGCGCTCTTCAGTTGTCATGATTTCTCTTGATACAAGCGAGTCTGCGAACTCCTCAATGTAGCTCATGCCATTTGCCATGGCTTCGCCAAAATCTATCATTTCCATGATTAGGTGCATTGCTGTTCCCGCCTGGGCCGCATCTACTCGCTGTCTTCCATCTGCCTTATATTCTGCAATATGTGCTTCCTGATGATCATGGCTTACACCGAGCTCTGAAACAGAATACTTGATTTTAACGTGTTCCTCATCAGCATATGGATAGACATATTCAAGCCTTCTGATGATTTCTTCGTTAATTTCGTAATCTGCATTTTCAACCATAAACAGAAGCTCTTCAGGTGATCTTTTATCATTTACCAGATGAACATCCAGTTCCGTAACGTTTTCGTGTATGAATACGTCTGCCAAATCATTAGAGATAAGAGGCGCACATATAAGGTCAAGGAATGAAGTTTTAGTGCTCTTAGCCTTTATCTTTGACGGATCATCCAGATTGCCCACGATACAGAGCTTATCCATTGCTCTTGTCATGGCAACGTAGAGAATTCTAACTTCTTCTTCCAGGTTTTCATATCTCTGCTTATCAGCTATGGCAGTCTGGAGGACGGTTTTCTTATACCAGTGATGTTTCCAGTCAGAGAGCTTAAGAGACATTCCCAGATCCTTATGCAAAGGCTTCGTTTTTCCTCCGCCGCTAAGCGATTTGCCTGCACCCATCAGTATTACTACCGGGAATTCCAGACCCTTGCTCTTATGCACTGTCATAATCTGCACGACATCTTCGTTTTCGCTTATGGTTTTTGCTTCCACTTCAGTTTTCTTGCTGTTTTTGACAGCATCAGCGTAACTAAGGAAGCCATAAAGACCACCGCGGCTCTTCTCTTCGTAAGATATAGCCTTCTCAACAAGGAGTCTGAGGTTAGATGCTCGTTTCTTGCCTGCAGGCAGCCCGCTGCAGTAATCATAGAATCCAGTATCGTAAAGAAGGATCTGAATGAGCTGAGCTACAGGAACTGCTCTGCTGAGCATCCTCCACTTCTCGATTTGCTCATTCATAGCTGCTATTTTATTTTTTAATGCTTCATCAGGTCCTTCTACCATGTATTTAAGGACCGCACCCGCATAGCTTTCTTCTCTAAAGGCAATTCTGATTTTGGCAAGTTCTTGCGTGGAGAAACCAAACAGTACCGAACGCATAACAGAAATCAGTGGAATATCCTGCATCATATTGTCTATGACTTTAAGTACATTCATGAAAACCTGAAGTTCTACAGTGTCAAAGAAGCTTTCTCCATCCATTCCGTATGCTGGAATGCCCTCGTTATTAAGATAATGCTCGAGGCTGGCAATTTCACCCTTTCCTCTGGAAAGCACTGCGATATCCCTGTATCCGATAGGCCTTGTTACATTACGCTTAGAATCATAGAAATCACTTCCGAGACACTCTCTTATTATGTCAGCTATTATAACTTTCTCGCCTTCTTTATTATCAAGTATATGTATTTCGGTCTTGTGTCCAGGGTCCGCACTTATAGTGCAGTGAAGTTTGGCCTCCTCATCATAACCTTCCATGCAGCTTTCAAAAACGGCGTTAACAGACTCCGTTACACAGCTTTTGCTTCTAAAGTTTGAATTAAGGTCTATTACCGTACTTGCCTCATCCCCGGAATTTCTGTAATTGCGGTCCCTAGCCATGAAAAGCTCGGGCTCTGCAAGTCTGAATCTATATATACTCTGCTTAACATCGCCTACCATGAAGAGGTTATCATTACGTTTTATCCTCTCTACGATATGCTCCTGCAGATCGTTACTATCCTGATATTCGTCGACAAAAATGTATTTATATCTGTCTCTAAGTTCTTCAGCCGCCTTATCATTTTTCAGTATTTTTATTGCCAGATGCATTACATCATTAAAATCAATGCATCCTTCCTCGGCTTTTTTCTCTTTTAATATTTCCTCAAACTGCATTATCATTTCCAGGAAATACTTGGTATCTGCATATGCGCCTCTGATTTCACGATTCATATCTTCTATGGATGAACCGAAATATTTAGCAACGCTTTCTATGAGTTTCTTTCCTTCACTAATGCTAGCAGAAGACTGTCCCTTCAAGGCTTCATAGAATTCCTTTTCCGCCTTGGTTGCAACCATCTTGACATAAGTTATATTGTCTATGAATTTGCCGATGAATTCATATGTTTCCACCAGATCCATGCCATCTGAAAGCATGCCTTTGACCTTATTTGCAAAGGCTTCAATCATCTCCGCATTGGCACTTGCTTTACCGAAGATAAGAGGTGTGTCTGGTGTATAGAGAATGTTTGCTCCCTCGCGCATTAAATCTGCGGCATCTCTTATGCGCTCTGCCGCCATCTTAAGTATGAATTCCAAAGTTCCTGTACTAACAAATGGGTTATCCGAGTTCATTAGTTCCACCCTGGAATTAGCCCATTCGAAGTACTCAGGTATACTCTGTAAGGATTCATATGTTGACTTAATATTATCCTTTAAGGAGTTGTCGTTTCTATCACTACTGTGAGCTCTTAAGAAGTTCTTAAACTCTTCGCTGTTTTCTTCGTATCTTATTTCAAACAGCTCATCCATAGCTTCCTTAATAAGGATTTCTGTCTGTATTTCATCTGCGATCTTAAATCCAGGCTCTAAATCAGTCAAATAAAAATACTGCCTGATGATCTCGATAGCAAAGGAATGGAATGTGCTGATGCTGGCTCCTGGAAGTGCGAAAAGCTGCTTTGAAAGGAAATTCTTCTCCTCTGCATCAGCATCCTTCATTTCTTCTTTAAGAGCATTTTCCAGCCTGTGCTTCATCTCTTCGGCAGCAGCTTTAGTGAAAGTTGTAATGAGGAAACCGCTAATATCCTGCTTATCCTCGATTATCAGCTTTTTTATGCGCTCAACAAGAACAGCAGTCTTACCGGAACCGGCAGCTGCTGATACTAAAATGTTCTTGTTTCTTTCTTCAATTGTTTTTTTCTGGGCCTCAGTCCACTGAGGCCCACCAGTTTTTTGTGTCATTTAATACCCTGTTATACAAGTGGCTTTCCTGTCATTTCTTCAGGAATGTCCAGATTCATAAGCTTAAGCATTGTTGGTGCAATATCACAGAGTCTGCCTCCATCTTTAAGCTTCACAGGATTTTCTGCAATGTGTACCAGTGGTACAGCATTTAATGAATGAGCAGTCATGATATTGCCTTCTTCATCCAGCATTTCATCGGCATTGCCGTGGTCAGCTGTCATAAGTATCTGGCCGCCCTTGGCCAGAACAGCATCTACGATCTTAGGAACGCATTCATCAAGAGTTTCGATTGCCTTAACAGCGGCCTCGATAACACCTGTATGACCAACCATATCCGCATTAGCGAAGTTAAGGATGATAACATCATACTGATCTGTTCCAATCGCTTCAATTACTTTCTCAGTTACTTCCGGCGCACTCATCTCAGGCTGCATATCATATGTAGCAACCTTAGGTGATGGAACCAGAATTCTATCTTCACCTTCATTTGGAGCTTCAACGCCTCCATTAAAGAAGAATGTTACATGTGCGTATTTTTCTGTTTCTGCTATACGGAGCTGTTTCATTCCCAGATTTGAAAGATAAACACCCAGAGTGTTATCAGGAGTTTCAGGCGGATAAGCCAAAGTAACATTTGGCATTTCAGCATCATACTGAGTCATGCAAACATAGAAAATGTCCTTGAGTTCCTTAGTTCTAGCGAAACCATCAAACTCTTCGTCTACAAATGTTCTAGTGATTTCTCTAGCTCTGTCAGGTCTATAGTTGAACATGATCATGCTGTCACCGTCTGATACAGGAATAGCACCATCTACAACTGTAGGAAGAACGAATTCATCAGTTTCGCCTCTGTCATAAGCCTTGTTTACAGCTTCCTGACCGCTTGCTGCGTGTTCGCCTTCGCCCATAGTCATAGCATCGTATGCCTTCTGAACTCTATCCCAACGCTTATCTCTATCCATAGCGTAGTATCTGCCGCTTACAACACCGATTCTGCCAAGACCCACTTCATCCATATGAGCAGTGAGCTCATCAATGTACTGAAGCGCTGACTTCGGAGGAACGTCTCTTCCATCTAAGAAACAGTGTACGCAAAGGCTATCTACTCCTGATTTCTTAGCCATATCGATAAGAGCCTTCAGGTGATTAATGTGGCTGTGAACGCCGCCATCAGAAAGAAGGCCCAAAAGGTGAAGTGTTGAGCCATTCTCCTTAACGTGGCTTACAGCCTTGGCGAAAGCTTCGTTATTGTAGAATCCACCTTCTTCGATTTCTTTAGTAATCATTGTAAGGTCCTGATATACGATTCTGCCGGCACCGATATTGAGATGACCAACTTCTGAGTTACCCATCTGTCCTGCAGGAAGACCTACATCAAGGCCTGAAGCTACAAGTGTTGTTCCTGGATATTCAGCGAAAATCTTATCAAGAGCTGGTTTATTAGCTAGTTTGATCGCATTACCTTCAGTTCTATCGTTAATACCGTAACCATCCAGAATCATCAGCATTGTAGGACGCTTAAAATCTGCCATAGTTTAATCCTTCCCTATTCCTCTATTAGTTTGGAATATTTCTTTGTATATAATTTATTCATATAACGTGTTCTGAACGGATCAAGAGGTTTAACGCCCAGAGCTGCCAGTGCAGCTCTGCAGTTCTTGTCAATTACAAGAGCCATAGCTTCCTTATCTACACCGTTAGTGTACACGCCTTTTCCCTTTACCATAAGAGGTCTGCTTTCAGCATCTGCCTTAGCTATATCTTCGTCAGTGCAGCTCTCCAGGATAGCAAGCTCAGGACCTACCATCTGAGCGAAATCGTCAATATATGCAGGCAGAGTGCTTCTGATCATCATATACTTGTCGATTACACTGTTTCTGATCCATGGTTCATAGTTCCAATCATCCTTTTCCCATGGCTCAACGCCGATGCCTCTAATGTATTCGCTACATGCTTTTTCGAGATTGAGCGCAACCAGCATCGCTTCTTCTTTAGTTTCTCCGAAACATAATGCTCCGTGATTCTTCATGATTACGGCATTACCTGCAGTTTCCTTAAGAGCCTTAGCAACATTGCCGTAAAGTCTCATACTTCCTGCCATACCGTATCCTGCACATAAAATGAAGTTACCAATGCCAAAGTAATCGCTCTTGAGCTGAACCGCATCAAGACCCATAGCTGATACTGCAGATGCACTGCTCGGATGTGTGTGAATAACGAAATTAGCATTTTCTTTTATTCTGTACACTTCTCCGTGAATCTTATACTCCATAGAAGGTTCGATGTCACTAGTATACTTGTAATTGCTGAGGCTGATTTCTACTATATCCTCTGCCTTCATCGTGTTGTAATCTCTACCGCTAGGAGTAATTACAAAACTTCCACCTTCATAACTTGATTCATCTGCATCTACTCTGCAGCTAATGTTGCCCCAAGTTCTGGCAACGAGTCCCTTTTCTAATAATTCGACCCCAGTCCTAATGATCTGTTCGCGGGCCAGTTCAATTTTCATAGCGTCTCCTCTTGGATAAAATAATCCCCATTATTTTTCATACATGTTCTGTTCAATATGTCTAAAGTCTAGACATAAATTATTATATCACATTTTGCAATAATAAAAATACCCGTAAGTGAGGCTTACCTTACTTACGGGTTTATTTTTAGTTTATTTTACAGAAGGTCCTTTCTTGAAAGGTTGATTCTGCCCTGGCTATCGATTTCGATAACCTTAACTTCAACTTCGTCTCCGATGTTGAGAACATCTTCAACCTTGTCGATTCTTTCCTTAGCGATCTTGCTGATGTGAATAAGACCTTCCTTACCAGGAAGAATTTCTACAAATGCGCCGAAGTTCATGATTCTTGTAACCTTACCAGTGTAAACTTCACCAGCTTCAGGTTCCTTAATCAGCATTTCAATTTCCTTCTTAGCAGCTTCAAGGCTTTCACCATCTGGTGATGCGATGAATACTGTACCGTCATCCTTGATGTCGATCTTAACGCCTGTTCTATCGATGATGCCATTGATAGTTTCGCCGCCCTTACCGATGATTGTTCTGATCTGATCAGGTTCAACCTGGATAGTAAGGATTCTAGGAGCATATGGTGACAGTTCCTTATTTGGTTCAGGAATATCTTCAAGCATTGCTGCCATGATGTGCATTCTGCCTTCCTTAGCCTGCTTCAGAGCCTTTTCGAGTATTTCTCTTGAGAGACCGTGAACCTTGATATCCATCTGGATAGCAGTTACACCCTTTTCTGTACCAGTTACCTTGAAGTCCATGTCGCCAAGGAAGTCTTCCATACCCTGAATATCTGACAGGATAGCGAACTTTGATGAACCGTCTTCTTCTACTCTTTCGATAAGACCCATTGCAATACCTGCAACTGGAGCCTTGATAGGAACGCCTGCGTCCATAAGAGCCAGGCATGAACCACATGTTGAACCCATTGAAGTTGATCCGTTTGATGAGAGAACTTCTGATACGACTCTGATTGCATATGGGAATTCTTCTTCACTTGGAAGTACTGGAATAAGTGCTCTTTCTGCCAGTGCTCCGTGACCGATTTCTCTTCTGCCAGGGCTCTTCATTCTTCCTGCTTCACCTACTGAATAAGGTGGGAAGTTGTAGTGGTGCATATATCTCTTTTCAGTCTGATCTGTGATTCCATCGATAGTCTGCTTTTCACTGAGGAGTCCCAGTGTAGCGATTGACAGAACCTGAGTCTGTCCTCTCTTGAACAGGCCAGTACCGTGTGTTCTAGGAAGAACGCCGTGGTCGATCCAAAGAGGTCTGATTTCATCAAGTTTACGGTTATCAGGTCTGATACCTTCATCAAGGATCATGCCTCTAACCTGTTCCTTAGTGATGTTATAAAGAACGCTTCCGATATCCTTACCATTATCTGGATAGATTTCTTCGAAGTATTCCTTAGTTTCTTTTTCTACTGCATCCATGTTTTCAAGTCTTTCCATCTTGTCAACAGTCTGGATAGCAGCTCTCATCTTTGATACTGCATATTCTCTAACAGCGTTGTCGATGTCTTCTGGAACCTTGTAAAGTTCAACGTCCATCTTAGGCTTACCTACTTCAGCAACAATCTGTTCGATGAATTCAACGATCTTCTTGATTTCTTCATGCGCGAACATGATTGCGTCCAGCATTACTGATTCAGGAATTTCGTTAGCGCCTGCTTCTACCATCATGATGGCATCCTTAGTACCTGCAACTGTCATGTGCATCTGTGATACTGCTCTCTGTTCAGCTGATGGATTGATGATGAACTGATCATCGATCATGCCTACTACTACTGAACCTGTAGGGCCATCCCAAGGAATGTCTGAAATAGCCAGAGCGATTGATGAACCGATCATTGCAGCGATTTCGCTTGGAGCATCATTGTCATTGCACATTACTGTAGCGACTACCTGAACATCATTAAAGAAGCCCTTAGGGAAGAGAGGTCTTAACGGTCTATCCATAAGTCTTGAGCAAAGGATAGCTCTTTCGCTTGGTCTGCCCTCTCTCTTGATAAATCCGCCAGGGATCTTACCAGCAGCATACATCTTCTCTTCATAGTCACATGAGAGTGGGAAGAAATCGATGTCAGGTCTTGGTTCCTTTGATGCGCATGCTGTTACGTTAACAACTGTGTCACCATACTTAACCCATGCCTGTCCGTTAGCCAGTTCGCAAACCTTACCGATTTCTACTTCCAGTAACTTTCCGCCGATTGCTGTTCTAAATGTCTTGTAATCTGTGTACTTCATAATTTACAACTACCTCCTGTAAATTTACTTCCAAATATATTTTAAATTAAAATTACAAACCCGTTAAATACGATAAAAGGCGGGGACATGAAATGTACCCGCCACAGAATCTAAAATTACTTTCTGAGTCCTAATCTAGCGATAAGGTTTCTGTATCTTTCCAGATCGTTCTTCTTCAGGTATGCCAGAAGGTTTCTTCTCTTACCAACCATCTTCAGAAGACCTCTTCTTGAGTGGTGGTCCTTCTTGTGAACCTTAAGGTGTTCGTTCAGATCGTTGATTCTGTAAGTCAGAACTGCAACCTGTACTTCTGGTGAACCAGTGTCGCCTTCGCTCAGCTGATACTCTTTGATAATTTCTGCTTTCTTTTCTGTAGTGATCATTATATTTTCCTCCTAAAATTTTATATATGCCTGAGACTGAGTTACCGCTGGAGTATCGGTTAACTAAGTTCCAGGTAAACATCCTGTATATAATATCATTCGTGCATTGCATTTGCAACCAGTATTTATATTCCTGCGACAAAAAATTCCATAGCGATTTCGCTAGGCATAAGTCCTGTTTTGATATTGACTTCAACATCATATGACGATGACAGCATCCTTCTCATATCGCTAACTGTAAACCTGTTTCCCAGATCCAGAGCTTTCTTAACTCTATACTCATGAGCTCTCTCAGATTTCTTCAGCGCTTTCTGTATAGATGTCAGATTCATTCCATCTTCTCTCATCTCTCTAGCCATAAGCATAAGCTCGAGCTGTTTAGTTATGAGGGCCAAAAGCTGGAATTCACTGCCGCCGTTTTCGAGTATATTATGCAGCAGCCTGAAAGCTTCATCCTTTCTGTTTCTACCAATGGCATCCAGCATAGCGAAAACATCGTTTTCAGGATTGTATGTCAGAACTTCTCTGGCATCCTCAACTCTGATTTCATCTGATGTTAAGCAAAAGGCCAGTAGCTTTTGCAAATCATTATTGAGTGTGTAAAGCCCATAATCTATCGCCTTACTGCCATATCCGCTCTCTCTTGCTATGAATTCTGGAACAGCGCTCCTGTATTTCTTACCTGATGCTCTAAGTCTTTTTTCGATGAAGCCTCTAAGCTGCCCCTGATTTAGAGGTCCGAATTCATATTCGGCGCCGGCTGAAGCCATAGCCTTAAACAGCTTTAATTTCTTAAGCCCCGCTTCACCGCGTTCATCTTCCTGCTTTGATATAGTTACAAGAAGAAGGCTTCCCTGTGGTATAGTCTTAACATACTCAGCGAACTTATCTGCCGCGCTTCCATCGAGGGCCTTAGGGCCTTTGCCTTTACTATCGATAAAATCAGGTATGAAAACCACTTTTCGCTCTGACATAAGGCTTATGGTCTCCAGATTGTCTATTATCGCATCTAAAGTGACATTATCCTTTGTCAAAGTGACCAGATCTAAATCCTTACAAGGTTCACTTATGTATTTGTTTATTATCGCATTCGCGTAAAAATGCACCAAAAATTCTTCGCTGCCGTATAATACAACAAGACCTGGTATCTTACCGATCTTTAAGTCCTTACCAAGTTTTTCGTATGCATGTGCTTCTGCTTTAACCATTAATTATCCTCTATCTTATCATCTGTTAAAGAGTCGCTGTTTATGGATACTTTAGCTCTGCCCTGAGCCTTTGATTTGTAGAGAGCCTTATCGGCAGCATCGTAGAGCTTATTGAATGTATTGAGATTTTCGTCTTCAATTGCTACGCCCATTGATACGCTTGTACTCATCTCTGCTGATCTTATAGTCATATCAACTGTATCAAACAGCTGTCTTACTCTATTATGTATTATTTCAACTGAAACGCCCTTATTGAAGTAGAGTGCTGCAGCGAATTCATCTCCGCCCATTCTGCACGCCTGGTCACCCTTTCTCAGCGAAGAATCCAGCGCATTGGCTACCATAATAAGGAATTCATCTCCCTGTCTATGTCCGTATGTATCATTAAATTCCTTGAACCTATCCACATCCACCATGATAAGAATAACTGTCTTATCCTGATCCATCAACTGCAGTTCAACGTCACTTTCGAAGGCCGCATGACTCAAAAGTCCAGTTAATGAATCCTTTCTGTATGTATGCTCCCATCTGTTCAGTCTGGCAGCTGCTCTCTGCTTTTCTTCGCTTGCCAGCATTTTAGCAGTATAAGACTCAGC
This sequence comes from Bacillota bacterium, assembly GCA_029006195.1. GTDB lineage: Bacteria > Bacillota > Clostridia > Peptostreptococcales > Anaerovoracaceae > Lentihominibacter. Next base: position 6,368 of record JAQXGH010000047.1, on the reverse strand, counting down.
ACTGTCGGCAATTACAACTTCTGATTTAGCCACCTTTTCAAGCGGATCATAGTACTGACGTCCGTAGCAGATCACATACTTCCTCACTCCGTCTTTTCTCTGGATTATGTGTTCTATGAGAGCGTTATGTCCTGTCCTAAGCTGCTCGTTAAGTTTCATAAGATACTCTGTTCTCGCCTTTTCCGGCAGAAGATCGATTTGTGAAAGATGCATCTTTCTAATATCTTCCTGCGTGTATCCTGTGAATCTTTCGAAATTATCATCAGCTTCGATTATATAGTTGTTATTATCAAGAACATATCTGCAGAATTCGAACGGATGAGTAGTTTCTGAGAGAAGGTCAGCCTCATTGTCACCCTCGCCGCTATTTTCGATTGCTGGGGCAGACATTGACTGTTCCGAAGCACTATTGCTTTTACCGTCTTTAGGTGCTGCTGCTTCTATTTCCTCTTCCTCTTCGATCATGTGAACAAACTTGGAAACGACGAGCGGATCAAACTGAGTACCCGCATTTTTCTTAAGTTCATCCAGAGCTTCCGACTTGCTCATTGCATCCTTATATACACGCTTACTTATCATCGCATCATATGCATCTATTACAGCAATAACTCTGGAAAGAAGCGGTATTGTTTCTCTGCTGAGTCCGATTGGATAGCCTTTGCCGTCCCATCTTTCGTGATGGTGTTTTACCGCATCTGCTATTCCGGCAAACTCTTCTGAGCTAAGTGCGATCTGATAGCTCTTTTCAACATGAGTCTTCATGATTTCCCACTCATCTCTTGTCAGTTTAGTAGGCTTATTCAGAATCTCAAGCGGAATACCGATTTTACCGATATCGTGCATAATACACAGAAGTGAAAGTTCATCCTTCTGGATATGAGTGAGCCCCAGTTTCTTACCCAGTCTAAGGCCCAGTTCTTGAGTTCTCTTAACATGAGCTTCAGTATCAGAGTCAGTCTCCTTAAGCGCACTAATTAGTGAGTTCAGTACAGACGAATGAAGTGAATCCTTGTTTAAGAGCTTCTTAGTCTTCATTCCCTGTATTGTTTTATATATTATATCGAGAATATTTTCTTCTTTAGTTTCAGCATGTCCAACAGAGAAAATCATATTTCCTCTGAACTTTTCCTGAACCTTCGACATGCATTTAACCATATATTTCTCAGTCTTTCTGCGGCAGATAACGATAATGTTTGCATCGTTGCCTCTAACCAGGAAAGCATCATACGGGAATTCCTGTCTGATAAGATCAGAGAGTTCTTTTATATATTCATCGCCTTCAGTCTTACCATATGTAGCGTTGATAATTGAAAGGCCAACGATATCGCAAACAGATACAGCAACAGGCCATGCGAAGCTCTGAGGGCTGTCATTAGAAAGCTTATAAAAGCTGTCCCAGTTGTGAAAACCCGTCAGAAGATCTGTATCCATTACGGCATCTGTGAAAACAAAGAGCCTACCCAGTGTCTTGTTTGACTTACTCGTTAAGAATCTATAGTCACATCTAAGAGGTTTAGTATCTCCATTTTCATCTTTGACATAACACTGCATAGAATAAGCATCAGCCTTAGCGTTAAGTTTGATATCACATTTCTCCAGGAAATCTCCCAGTTCAACATTGTTTTGATTTTCGATATTTGACAGAAGACTCTTAGCTTTATTATTAAACAAAGTTACACGGTCATCATAGTCAAACAGAACGATACCCTTATCTATGTTATCAAAAATGCTGTTCTTAAGATTTGACATCATACCCTTCTTGTAGTACTTGAAAGTACACCAGTAAAGAAATGCCAAAACTATGCCATAACCTAAAATGGAATAGTCCAGGAAAGCGATAACTCCCAATTCCTTTGTGAAGAGGAATGTAAAGTTAAACGCTACCAGGAAAAGAATGCCCAGCGTTGTGAGTATATACTGCATTGAATATTCTCTGGCAACACTGATACTCTTTTTTACAAGAAGGAAAAGTATGGCAATAACCAGAATATAGGTATAGCCCAGATGGACATAGTAGAGAATTCCCATTTTATATTCATAGCATGCGATTACTGTGTCTCTAAACTGATATGAAAGCGCAATGTTAGTGAAAGGATTAGTCGCGAGGGAAATGACATCCAGTATCATTACTCCAGCACTAAGCTTATAAAGAGTTTTACCAAGATTAGATAGTTTATATCTAGTAAACACCACAGTAAATGCGCCCATTGTATTAAGGATCACATCCATTCCAATAAAATATATGCTGGAGAATACGGAGCACAACATAAGGCTTCTAGTTGTAACACTAAGAGTATACGCTACATCAATTACAGCCGCGCAGACGCAGATGTAGCCAAAGTATCTTCCCAGCTTTGTCTTCTTATTAAAACCCAGAACAGCTATTACTATATCCAAAATTCCTACCAAAACAGCTGCTGTTATATATGCGTTTACAAAAATCATTGCTACCTCAAAACGTCCAAATACATATACCTAATCTATTATATTATATACTCAATGAATTAGTGTTACTAGACTTTTAATTCTTCCCCCATCAAAAGTTATACCCACCGCTCCATTCACATCATTTCTATAGGTCCTGACGCCTGTATTTTCAAGGCTTTTTAGCAGTTTTTCGGAAGGATGCCCGTAATTGTTTTTTCCTACCTGTGCAATAGCCATAATTGGTGTAACCGCTTCTATAAACTCATCAGAGCTCGAATATATGCTCCCGTGATGCGCCAGCTTAAGAACATCTGCATCTAACGATAAACCTATTCGCCTAGCCTCCTCCATCACTCGTTTTTCGCCATTCTCATCGATATCTCCAGTTGCAATCAGAGAGCTTTTACCAAAATTAATTTTTAACACAAGGCTCGAATCATTCTCCTCATCTTCATTTTCAGCAAGTCTCCTGTATTCAGCATCAGGCTTTGATGCAGGCCAAAGCACTTCAATTCTCAGCTTCCTTCCGAGACTAAGCACCTGGCCGCTGTTTAGATAAATTATATTTTTCCGTGAAAGGCCAGTGTCATTTATGATTTTATCTTCCATCACGCGGCAGCCTTCATAAACATAGAGCCTCTCAACCATACCCTCCCTTGCCAATTCGCATATTCCTCTATAGTGATCAGTATGCATATGAGTTGCAAAAGCTCCATCCACGTGACTGACCCCGCTTTTAAGCAGATAAGGTTTTAATGTATCCTCACCTATGTTATGATCCATACTTCCTCCGCCATCTACAAGGAAGTTCTTGCCGCCAGCCTTTATGTGCATACAGTCACCTTGCCCTACATCGACAAATGTTACATCACAGTTTCTAAAGCCGTCATCAATGAACTTAGAAGCAGAAAACGAAATAATAAGAACCAGCAGGACAAGCCCTAAAATGTATCTGACATCCCTTAGTCTAATTATCATTCTTCGACCTTCTTCGGATGCCAGAATCAGAAGTCCAAGGTAATACGAAATAATCAAAAAAAGCGGAGGGCTGCCCACGAGAAATACAGTCTTTCCATCTACAGCGGTCATGTCATTTAACCAGGTAAGAAAAAAGCAGAGTACTCCCAATGCCTTAGCAATCGCTTTAACTCCTACAAAAGAAAGCGGTATGTTAATAAGCCCTAAAGGCACAGCTATTCCTGTTAGCGCTATAACAGGAACATTCACAAGTACAGCTAGAAGCGATATGTAATTAAAGTTATACAATACATATGGGCCAAGCCCCAGCTGTATGGCCAACCCCGAAAGCAGCGCTCCTTCGTAGAATTTACGTATATAAGGGGCCACCAGAATCATGGTAAGTACCGCCAGAAAAGACATCTGGAAACCAGCGTTAAAAAGCATATATGGATTTCTCACAAGCACCATTATCGTCACCAGAAAAGCCGCTGAATTTATATCATATTTTCGGTTGGTAAGCTCGGCAAAAGTATGCAGCATAACCATAACCACCGCTCTTATGACCGACGGAGAATAACAAGCGAGGACGATATACGAAGAGAAAAACAAACCGCAAAACAAAAAGAAATACCAGTTTTTTCGTATTCCAATTAGTCCCCAGATTTTAAGAAGAAATGCGTATATGATTCCTATGTGAAGTCCGCTAACAGCTAGAATGTGAGCAGTTCCGTTCTTTCTAAAGACTTCAAGTGTTTCATCATCAAGCCCTCCCTTATCGCCAAACATTATGGCCTTAAGCATTCCTGCCGTCTCGCTGCCGGCTGCTTGCTCCACACTTTTAATATAACTTTCCCTGACCGAAAAAAGAGATTGCTTTATTGCACTTCCCCGTCCAGGTATAACCCTCACACTTTTCCCAGTAATTATGGTAGTAACATTCTGGGATTTAAGATATCTTCTGTAATCAAAGCACCCGGGATTTCTTTTTACTCTCGGCAGGGCAACAGACCCGTATGCTTCTATATAGGTTCCAGGCAAAATGTACTCTCTATAGCTTCCCTCGTAGCAGTTAATAAGCGTTCTCCTTGAAGCATTTACCCGCCTGCCGTTAATCATTTTGGGCTCAACCACCATACTAAGATATTCTTCTCCCCCTTGAGTTTCTTTTATCGATGAAGCCTCCACCTCTGCGCAAAGGCTAACATTCCCTTCTTCTACTGCCCGCACCATATCATCTGGTACCCGCTCCCAAATAGCCATACTGGCTATTCCTAAAGCAAAACCTGTAATTACAATTAGTCCCAGCCTTCTTTTATTCATTATTTCGAATGCCGGTATCATCAAAATCAACGTAACTACCGACATAAGAAACCCCATGTAATACAAAATAATAATAGCAGCCGCCAGGGCAGCTGCCATATAAAGCAATGGTCGTCTTATCATGTTCCCGCCCCCTTTTTAACTAGGGTAGCATCGCATTCAATTAATTACCATATTTTTCCATTTACTTGTATTAATTATGTCTATACCAGATTAAGTTTCTTAGTAAGCAGTTTTTCTGTAATTAAATGTAACAGCCCGCACTCAATTAACTGACCCAGTATTAGTGCCAGGCAGAAAAGCGTATATAAGCTTTCGCTGCCAGCTGCGAAGTTGATTTCAAAATCAAAAGTAGTGTGAACAAAAATGATTTCACATACGAAAATCAATACTGCCATTATTATGGATAGAGCAATGTTAACTCCAATGTATGCTCCAGCTGATAATAATATCCTGTGCTTTCCTGCCAGCTGACCAAGTGACATGGCTGTGTAGGCTTTGTATATCTCTGCCATAATCGCAAGTACGAAAATCAGGAATAGTTCAACATCCGCAACAAATGCCCATCCGCCAAGATCACACATATCTCTAAACAGATATTTGAGATCACCTGTGCTAGCACCCATTCCAAGGACTGACATTATATAAACAGACAAGAGAGCTGCTATTATACTGATAATCACCGCTGCAGTTGCTATGATCCCCTTTGATAAAATCAGGTTTCTTGTTTTGACAGGGAGAGTATGCATAAGATACCCTTCTTCACAGAGCAATCCGCTATAGAATCTAGCCACTACCATAACAATCGTAATTATTATATTAGCGGTAAAAAGCAGCCAGAAAGCAATGGTAGGAATAACTTTAAGCATTACATAAATTAAGGGTGTGTCAGCTCCGCTTAACAAAATGTCATATCCCCTGTAGGTTACAGCCAAAAGTAAGCTGCAGGCCAGCAGCCCTGCCCATACGATCCACAGGTATCTAGCCATCGACTTCCATTCGAATTTAATAAGACTAGTCAACATATCTATAACCCCCTTCCTGCTGGTAAGGAATTAATTTGAAAATGTCCTTAAATACGTCATCTATGGACTTACCTTCTCTTTCCTTAATGTCGTCTACCGCTTCATGCAGAACCACCTGTCCATTCTTGATAAAAACAACTTCGTCCAGAATATTTTCTATGTCGGAAATCAAATGAGTTGAAATGATTATTGTGCCATTTTCATTATAGTTGTTAATGATAGTGTTAAGGATGTAGTCTCTGGCAGCCGGATCGACTCCCGCAATCGGCTCGTCCAGTAGATAAAGCTGTGCATTTCTGCTCATCACCAGAATAAGCTGCACTTTCTCAACTGTACCCTTAGAGAGCGTTTTGATCCTTGCTGACGGCTTTATTGCAAGCAGGCTGCACATATCCATGGCTTTAGCTCTGTCAAAGTCATCATAAAATGTGTCAAACAAATCAAATATGTCTTTAACTGTCATCCAGCTTGCGAAATATGTCTTATCAGGCAGATAGCTTACTATAGACTTGGTGTACACCCCTGGGTTTTCTCCATCAATCATTACTTGGCCGAATGTCGGCTGGATAAGTCCATTAAGTAATTTTATAAGTGTCGTCTTGCCACTTCCATTTGGTCCCAAAAGACCTATCACCT
>JAQXGH010000046.1 GCA_029006195.1 Bacillota bacterium | reverse complement strand
ATTTAAGTTTTTCTATATTATCCTGAGTTATAGGATTCTCCAGCATTCCAGTGTTCATTGTAGGCGCAACTATCTTCTTACATTTAGCCGCCAGAACAGTTGTAGTTAACATATCATCACAGATGCCATTCGCCATCTTAGCAATCACATTAGCTGTTGCCGGTGCTATCACGAAAAGATCTGCTTTCTTAGCTAACGAAATATGTTTCACATCAAATTCGAAATCTCTATCGAAAGTATCTACGATACATTTATTTCCAGTAAGCGTTTCGAAAGTTAGAGGAGTAATGAACTCAGTAGCATTCTTAGTCATTATTACATGTACTTCTGCATTTGCTTTTCTCAATGCAGATGCAACATTCGCGATTTTATACGCAGCAATACCACCTGTTACACCTAAAACAACGCATTTGCCATTTAGATTTTCCATTATTTTATTCTCCGTTTCCTAAACTATTGATTCATTATATTTTCCTATTTATAATATTGTCAATGAAAACCGCTATTTTACTTCACAAAATGGGCTTAATCGCACGATTTGATGCATGTTTTTGTGTGCCGGAAATTATTTTCGGAAATTTATTTCCGCTTTTCAGGTTGCACAGTTGAAATTAATTGCATAGCAATGTATGTTTATGCACATTTTGTGAATATTTATAAACATTTTCTCGATTATTCCATATTTCTTAAAATTCATTTATGCATGGCATAGTTTTTGTATATTAAGTATACGGAATGTTTTTGTTAAAATGTTTTGTTATTAATTCATTGCGGTTGTCATATATCGCGATCCTGCATTAAAATACGCTATTTTAATCTCTATATATAAATGTAGGAAACTGCACAATTTAGGTGATCGCATTATCATTAGTTATTACATTTTGGAAATGAAAAGGAGACTGGAAGAAATGGCAAATCAAGGTAAACACTTAAACAGTGTTCATGTACGCCACGAGAAGCACACTTCAGGTTGCGTAACAGAAATCATGCCAATTCCTGAAACTGTATGCATTTCTATGTCACAGCACATAGGTGCACCTTGTAAACCACTGGTTGCAAAGGGCGATACAGTTAAGGTTGGTCAGCCTATCGGCGATGTTGATGCATTTGTAAGTGCTCCTATCCACTCAAGCGTATCAGGTACTGTTAAAGAAATCGGTACCGTAAGATCAGCTATGGGCGGATTTGATCAGGCTATCATCATCGAAACAGATGGTAAGCAGGAAGTGTGGGAAGGTGTAGAGCCACCTGTAATCAACAGCAGAGAAGACTTTATTGCAGCTATTAGAAAGAGCGGACTGGTAGGTCTTGGCGGTGCGTCATTCCCTACTCACATTAAGTTAAGCCCTAAGAACCTTGACGAATGTGACACTCTGATCGTTAATGCTGCAGAATGTGAACCATTCATCACTTCTGACCACAGACTTATGCTTGAAAACACTGATAGCATTCTCGATGGTATCGAAGCAATTATGAAGTACCTCGAACTGAGCAAGGCTCACATCGGTGTTGAAGAAAATAAGCCAGATGCTATCGAAGCACTGAACGCTGAAATCAAGGCTCGTGGCAAGGCAGATTGCATTTTCGTAAACGTACTCAGATCAACTTACCCACAGGGTGCTGAAAGAGTTATGGTTTATGAAATCACTGGTAAGACACTCAATGCAGGCGAACTCCCTGCAATGCTCGGCATCATTCTTTCCAACGTAACAACAATCGCTTTCGTTGGTCAGCATCTTAAGACAGGCAGACCTCTTACAACTAAGAGACTTACTGTTGATGGTGATGCTGTTGCTCGTCCAACAAACATTATCGTTCCTATCGGAGCTAGAATTGCTGACGTTATTGCTGCTTGTGGCGGATACAAGGCAGAGCCTAAGAAGATCCTCATGGGTGGTCCAATGATGGGTAGAGCAATCTTCTCAGATGAATTACCTGTTATTAAGAACAACAACGCAATCCTCGCATTCGACGAAAAGCAGACTCTTATTCCAGAAGAAACTGCTTGTATCAAGTGCGGTATGTGTACTAGAGCTTGTCCGTTCAATCTTATGCCTGTTGTACTTTCAGAAGCATATGAAACCAAGAACGTTGTTAAGCTCCAGCAGTACAAGGTTATGCAGTGTATGGAATGCGGAAGCTGCGCTTACGTATGCCCTGCTAAGAGACCATTAGGATTTAACAACAAAATGGGTAAAGGCTTAGTAAAGGAGGCGACAAGTAAATAATGGAAAGCAGATATCATGAAAAACTGGTTGTATCATCAGCGCCTCATCAGGTCTCAACTATTAATACAACCAAAGTAATGGGAACAGTTATTCTCGCACTGGCGCCAGCAACTATCGTTGGTTTCGTTCAGTTCGGTATTCGTGCTGTTATCCTTACTGCAGTTTGCATTATCGCAAGCGTTGTTTTCGAATACCTCTACAATATGATCAACAAGAGAACTCAGACTGTCGGCGACCTTAGTGCTGTCCTCACTGGACTGCTCATCGCGCTGAACTGTCCTGCACGTCTTCCTCTTTGGATTGCAGTTATCGGTTGCTTCGCAGCAATCATCGTAGTTAAGCAGCTCTTTGGTGGACTTGGTCAGAACCTGTTCAACCCTGCTGTAACAGCTAGAATCTTCATGTTCATCGCATTCGCATCAGAAATGACTACATGGCCTGTAGCTCACTTCTCAAAGCTGATGAACGAAGAAGGCGTTGACGTAACATCAAGAGCAACAGCTCTCGGTGAACTGTCACACGGAGTACCATTAGAAGAAGTTCTTCAGAACTATTCAAACATGGACCTGTTCCTTGGTAACTGCGGCGGATGTATCGGTGAAGTAAGTGCACTGGCACTCCTCATCGGAGGCATCTTCCTTATTGCTAGAAAAATTATCACATGGCACATTCCTGTAGCATTCCTCGGAACAGTTGCAGTTCTCGGACTCATCTGGGGAGCTTGCCAGGGCGATGTAATCGGCGGATGTCTCTTCCAGCTCTTCGCTGGCGGCGTTATGCTCGGTGCATTCTTCTGTGCTACTGACTATGTAACATCACCTACAACTGCAGCTGGTAAGATTATCTTCGGTATCGGTTGCGGACTCTTCACTATGCTGATCAGACTGTTCGCTTCATATCCAGAAGGCGTATCATTCGCTATCCTGCTTATGAACATTCTGACACCTTACATCGACAGAGTTGTTGAAGGTAGAATGTTCCCTGCTCCAAAGGAAGGAGGCGACAACTAATGTTTAAAGAACACATTAAACCAATCGTAGTACTGGTTGTTATCTGTCTCGTTGCTACAATCGCCCTCGCTTGCACATATAAGGTTTCAAAACCAGTTATCGATGCAAACCAGGCTGCTGCAGATAACGCTGCAAGAGCAGAAGTACTTCCTGAAGGCGACTCATTCTCACCTACAGATGCTAAGCTTCTTGAAGACGTTACATCATGCTACATCGCTGATAACGGTTCAGGTATGGCAGTTCAGACTCAGTCAAAGGGCTTCGGCGGCTATGTAGTTTCAATCGTTGGTATCGATGCTGACGGAAACATCACAGGCGTTAAGGTTACAGACTTCTCAAACGAAACACCAGGTCTTGGTGATAAGGCTACAAAGCTTGATTATTTAGCTCAGTACGTTGGTAAGACTGGCATGGATAAGGGCCACATCAACGACGATGCTGAAATCAATGCTATTTCAGGTGCTACTATTACATCAAACGCTGTATACGGCGATATCGTTAAGGCTCTGAAGCAGTTTGAAGAATGCGGAGGTGTTAAATAATGAACAAATTAAGTGTATTAACTAAGGGCATTATTAAAGAGAACCCGGTTCTGGTATTACTGCTCGGACTTTGTCCAACACTTGCAACAACAACAAGTGCATTAAACGGACTCGGTATGGGTCTTGCTACAACAGTAGTACTGATTTGCTCAAATATCGTAATTTCAATCTTAAAGAATATTATTCCTGCTAAGGTAAGAATCCCTTGCTACATCGTAGTAATCGCTTCATTCGTAACAATCGTACAGCTGTTACTGAAGGCTTACCTCCCAGCACTGGATGCTGCACTCGGTCTGTTTATTCCACTGATCGTAGTAAACTGCATCATCCTCGGTAGAGCAGAAATGTTCGCATCAAAGAACGGTGTTGTTGACTCAGCACTCGATGGTATCGGCATGGGTATCGGTTTCGCACTCGCACTCGGTCTCATGGGTGCAATCAGAGAAATCTGCGGCGCTGGTACTATCTTCGGATTCCAGTTCTGGCACGGTTCATCAGCTGGTATCTTCCTTCTCGCTCCTGGCGGATTCTTCGTATTCGCTTGCCTCGTAGCAGCAGTTAACTACTTCTCAAACGGTAAGGCAATCAAGAAGAAGGATTTCGGATGCGAAGGTTGTGCTTTCGCTGAAGGTTGCGAAGCTAATTCATGCGAAAGAAGGGAGGCTGGAGCATAATGATTAAATCACTTTTAATGATCCTTATGGCATGTATCCTGACTAATAACTATGTATTATCAAAGTTCTTAGGTATCTGTCCATTCCTTGGTGTATCCAAGAAATTAGACTCAGCCGTTGGTATGGGTGCTGCTGTAACATTCGTAATGCTTATGGCAACTGCAGTTACATGGCCAATCCAGATGTTCATCCTGAACAAGTTCGGAATCGGTTACCTGCAGACAATCGTATTCATTCTCGTTATCGCTTCACTGGTACAGTTAGTAGAAATGACTCTGAAGAAGTTCATGCCACCACTTTACAATTCACTTGGTGTATTCCTTCCTCTGATTACTACAAACTGCGCTGTACTGGGTGTTGCTATCAACAACATTAACGATGGTTATAACTACCTCGAATCACTGATAAGCTCACTGGGTGCTGGTATCGGCTTCCTGCTCGCTATGGTTCTGTTCGCAGGACTCAGAGAAAAGATGGAAACAAACAAAGGTATCCCTGCTTGCTTCCAGGGCATTCCTGTAACTCTCCTTGCTGCTTCAGTACTGGCAATGGCATTTATGGGATTCTCAGGCGTTGTTGATGGAATATTTGCATAAGAAAGGAGGATACTAAATGAACGCTATTATTGTACCTGCTATTATCGTAGCAGCAATCGGTCTCATTGCAGCTATCGTCCTCGTAATTGCATCAAAGATTATGTATGTACCAGTTGACGAAAGAGTTGCTCTGATTTCAGAAGCTCTCCCAGGCGCTAACTGCGGTGCGTGCGGATTCCCTGGTTGCGATGGTTATGCTCAGGCTTTAGGCGAAGATCCAGAGCTCGCTCCAAACCTCTGCCCTGTTGGTGGTTCATCAGTTGCAACTATCATCGGCGGTATCCTTGGTGTTGAAGTTGGTGAAGTTGAACCTAAGACTGCATTCGTTATGTGTAACGGTATGTCAACTAAGACTAAGCAGATCATGGAAGCTGACAGAATCCACGATTGTAAGTCAGCTAAGATGTTCTTCGGTGGCCATTGGGCATGTACTCACGGTTGTCTTGGTTTAGGCGACTGCCAGAAGGAATGTATGTATGACGCTATCTACATCGTTGACGGTGTAGCTAAGGTAGATACAGAAGCTTGCGTAGGTTGCGGAGCTTGTACTAAGGCTTGCCCTAACCACGTAATCTCAATCGTAAACAAGAAGGACAAGGTACACGTTGCTTGTAAGTCATCCGAAAAGGGTGCTATTACAAGAAGAGCTTGTACTGTTGGTTGTATCGGATGCGGCAAGTGCGTTAAGGTTTGTAAGTTCGAAGCAATCAATGTTGAAAACAACCTGGCTAAGGTTGATTACGAAAAGTGTAAGAACTGCGGACTTTGCGCTAAGGAATGTCCTACTAACGCTATCGTAAACCTTAGAAAGAAAAAGGCTCCTGCTAAGAAGCCAGCAGCTCCTGCAGCTGAATAATTCTTAAAGGTATATTAAAAGAGTGTGGTTACTGACCACACTCTTTTTTATTAATAAAACAAATTGTTAAAATTACTTATCCTTTGACTTAGCAATTTCGTCAAAAGCCTTCTTATATAATTCGTTTCTATATGTATCGCAGATCGATGGGCAAGTCTCACAGCGCCCTTCTGCCATTCCATTGCAACCCTTAGGATTTACATTGTCCATGAACTTATTTCTGACTACAGTAATTATCATAAACAAACCGCCAAATACAGCCACAACTACTAATGATGCGATTGCCTGAGTAAGCATATATATTCACCTCTTTCAATTATTTCAGTAACTATATTATTATATCACGTTCTTTTCGACTCATCCATATATATACTCCTATACAGATAATAACCTCGCTTCCTATGGAAACAGCTGTGGTTTAGTTAAATTGTTCTCCATTTCTAATTAATCTATCAATCCGTCCTTAATCAATCTCCTCTTGTGATACTTAAATTCAGCATACTTATCTATCTTATTAATGGTTGCTGCATTATATAATCCGCCTATCGCACCAACAAAAGGAATCCCCTGTACAAATTTCATATAAATCATATCATCAGCAATGGCATCAGAAGCTTCGCTGATAAATTCGTGCGGAATACCGAAATAAACAAAGCCATTATTATCTATATTATCAGCCAGCTTATCTACTTCCATGCTCATCTTCTCTACATCTTTACCCCTGGCGCTAGCTCCTGCTATAAGCTTAAGGATGTAAATCTGTTCAGTCTCCGATTGATAATCGAATCCATAGAATGCAGCTTTCTGATATATGTTTCTTATCACCATGCTTGTGAAAACAGGAATATCAGGAAGACCAAGTCCAATGATACCGAACCCTGCCCCTTCAGCAAATGTCAGAGCTTTATCAAACAGTCCTGCGATCTTTGACTTAAAAAGTGCATCATCGGTAGTCTTCTGTTCTTTATCGTATAAAGTAGACTTGATAATTCCACTTCCGTTTTTAAGTATTATTTCAAAGGCCTTACAGAATGCTTTTCTCAAATTAACATTTAATTTCTCAGGTACAAATTTCTGTATTACCTTCTCAAGCTCAGAGTCATCTTTTTTTCTGGCCTTAACAAGAAAGTCAAGTTCTTCCAGACATATTCTCTTATACTCTAAATTCATACTTTGACACCTTAATTCCGTTTTTTACTAAAAAATCTTGACTATAGCTACATAACATTATATCATTTAATTTATGAATTTTTAACAATAGTTATTAGGAGAAGTATTGAAAATGAAGAAGAAAAATGTGTTATTTCTTGTGATTGCCGTACTGATTCTTATCGGACTCATCATCAGTTCGTCACTCACAACTGCAGACATTGATCCAGAAAAGTACAGCCCTGCTGTATATTCAACAGTTGGATCACTGCTGCCACCTGTTATTGCCATCGTTCTGGCATTAATAACAAAGGAAGTGTACTCATCACTGTTCATCGGTATCCTCTCAGGTGCCATCCTTTACGCAAACGGTAATTTAGAACTCATGCTTAACACAATGATGTTCAACGAAGAAGGCGGTATGGTTTACAAACTGGCTGACAGCTGGAATGTAGGTATCCTCATCTTCCTGGTTATCCTTGGCATCATGGTTGCACTTATGAACAAGGTTGGCGGATCAGCTGCATTCGGTCAGTGGGCATCAACTCATATCAAGACAAGAGTTGGTACTCAACTGGCAACAATGTGCCTGGGTATCCTGATTTTCGTTGATGACTATTTCAACTGCCTCACAGTAGGTTCAGTAATGCGTCCTGTAACAGACAGACACAACATCTCAAGAGCTAAGCTGGCTTACCTCATCGACGCTACAGCCGCTCCTGTATGTATCATCGCTCCAGTATCAAGCTGGGCTGCAGCTGTTACATCATCAGTTCCTGATGGAAGTGATATCAACGGATTCACAATGTTCCTTAATACAATCCCTTACAACCTTTATGCACTTACAACACTGCTCATGATCATCGTGATCACAGCTAAGAAGATTGACTTCGGTCCTATGGCGCTTCATGAAAAGAACGCTTTAGCTGGCGACCTCTTCACTACAGAGGGCAGACCCTTCGGTAATGCAGACGAAGAACCTACATCACCTAATGGCAAGGTATGTGACTTAGTTCTTCCTATCATCATCCTGATCGTATTCTGTATCATGGGTATGGTATACACTGGCGGATTCTTTGATGGAGTAAGCTTCGTTTCAGCATTCGCAGACGCAGATGCTTCAACAGGTCTTGTTATCGGTAGCGTTATCACTCTTATCATCACATTCTGCTACTATATGGTAAGAGGAGTTATCTCATTTAAGGAATTCACTGAATGCATTCCTGAAGGCTTCAAGGCAATGGTTGCACCGATCCTCATCCTGTCAATGGCATGGACACTTTCAGGTATGACTGGTCTTCTGGGCGCTAAGTTCTTCGTTCACGACCTGGTTGCTTCATCAGCAGGCGCACTCAGCATGTTCCTCCCAGCAATCATCTTCGCAGTAGCTGCATTCCTGGCATTCGCTACAGGAACAAGCTGGGGTACATTCGCTATCCTGATCCCTATCGTATGTAACGTATTCGCAGGTGGAGATACTCAGGAAATGCTGGTTATCTCAATCGCAGCTTGCCTCTCAGGCGCAGTTGCAGGCGACCACTGCTCACCTATTTCAGATACAACAATCATGGCATCAGCTGGTGCTCACTGTGACCACGTTAACCACGTATCAACACAGATCCCATATGCACTTACAGTTGCTGTAGTATCAGTTATCGGTTACGTTATCGCTGGTATCATCGGATACACAACAGAAAGTGCACTTGCACTGATAGCAACACCAATTACATTCGTTCTTCTTTTCGTAGCAGTTTCAGTTATGAAGAAGAGAGAAGCATAGTATTTGCAAAGGCTATAGACTTTGGACAAAAGGATAAAAGTAGATATGCGAAAGTATATCTACTTTTTTATTTCATTTTGTATACAGACTTTGTTTGACATCCATCTTACAAAATCATAAAATTTAAATGTTAGTTATTATAACCCCAAGGAGGAGATTATGGAATCATTTTTTAAGTTAAAGGAACATGGTACCGATGCCAAAACTGAAATAATCGGTGGTATCACAACATTCTTATCAATGGTTTACATTTTGGCGGTAAACCCATCAATCCTTTCAGCAGCAGGAATGAACACAGCAGGTATATTCACTGCAACATGCGTTTCTGCAGCTTTTGCAACACTGATTATGGCATTCCTTGCTAACTACCCTGTTGCACTGGCCAGTGGTATGGGACTTAATGCTTACTTCGCATTTTCAGTCTGCATCCCTATGGCTGAAGCTGGAGTTCAGGATCCTTTTAAGATCGCACTGACTGCTATCCTGGTTGAAGGTATTATTTTCGTTATCCTGACATTCTGTAACTTCAGAGAAGCTCTTGTTAACGATATTCCTGAAAACCTCAAGCACGGCATCACTGCCGGTATCGGCCTTTTCATCGCCATTATCGGTATGAAGGGTGCAGGAATCGTTATTTCAGATCCATCAACAATCGTAGGCCTTGGTGACGTATCATCAGCTCCATTCGTCTTAGCAATGATAGGATTCATCATCATCGGCATACTCTATCACTACAATGTTACAGGTTATATTCTCTGGGGTATTCTGGCCACTTGGATCTTAGGCATGATCGCACAGGCAGTAGGCTGGTACACAGTTGACCTGGAAGCTGGAGCAGCATCCCTCTTCCCTGACTTCTCAGGCGGAATTGGAATTGCTAAACCAGAACTCTTCGCATTTGACTTCGGCTACGTAGGAAGCCATATCGTTGAATTCGCTGTTATCGTTTTCTCATTCCTCTTCGTAGACCTGTTTGATACAGCTGGTACTCTCATCGGCGTAGCAAGTAAGGGCGGATTTCTTGACGAAAACGGCAACCTTCCTAAGGCTAAGGAGGCACTGCTCTCAGACGCTCTTGGTACAATCGCAGGTGCTTGCCTCGGTACAAGTACAGTAACAAGTTACGTAGAATCAAGTGCAGGTGTTGCTGCAGGCGCTAGAACAGGTATGGCTTCACTGGTAACAGGAATCCTCTTCCTTATTTCACTTCCACTGGCACCTGTATTCATCGCTATCCCTAGCTTCGCTACAGCTCCTGCATTAATGTTCGTTGGACTCTTAATGGTAAGTGCTGTTCAGAAGATGGACTTCACAGAAGATGTAGCTGGTGCACTCGCAGGCTACCTGGCTCTCACTATGATGCCATTCACATATTCAATCGCTAACGGCATCATGTTCGGAATTCTGTCATTTGTTATCATCAGAATCTTCCAGGGCAAGGTTAAGGACATACACCCTGTTATGTGGATTTCAGCAGGACTTTTCATCATAAGAGTAATTCAGTTAATGACTACATAAGGAGGCAGCATGTATTACGAAATGGAAATCGCCGGTGTGAAGCGTCAGCTTCAGCTTTTCCCGATAAATAAAGAAACAAGCATTGCAGCTTTTATAATTTTCGGCGACGTAGAAGTTACTGAAGCCTCAGCTAAGGAACTCCTCGCAAAGGCCCCAGACTTCGACTACATCTTCACTGCGGAAGCCAAGAGCATCCCTTTAGCTTATGAAATGGCTAAGCAGTCAGGTAATAATGACTATATTATCGCCAGAAAATCACCTAAGGTGTACCTTAAGGACTATATCTCAGTACCAGTTAACTCTATCACAACAGAATACCTGCAGCAGCTCTATCTTGGCGAAGGCGACGCAGCTAAGATCAGTGGTAAGAAGGTACTCATCGTCGATGACGTTATCAGTACTGGCGAATCACTTGCCGCTATGGAACGTCTGGTTGAAAAGGCTGGCGGAATCATCGTAGGCAAGATGTCAATTCTGGCAGAAGGAGATGCTATCGGTAGAGATGATATTATTTACCTTAAGCCACTCCCTCTCTTTGATACAGAAGGAAATCCTAAGGCATAACAAAAAAACAAAGCAGCAGGCCGCGGCCTGCTGTTATTTTATTTATTTATATTTGATATGGCTCAGCAGATTCTGATCTACCGCAGCCTCATAAAGTTCATCTCTGAAATCAGGATGCGCTATCGATATTAGCTGCTCCGCACGCTCCCATGTGGTCCTGCCGGCCAGGTTTACTTTACCGTATTCAGTTACTACGTAATATCCCTGGCTTCTAGGGTCAGTTACAATATCGCCCTGAAATGACGGCTTGATGTTTGAATGTCTAACACCATCCTGATCGACATATGATGATTCGAGGCAAATAAAGGACTTACCGCCCCTACTTCTTGACGCGCCGTCCAAATAGTCCAGTTGGCCTCCAGTACCGCTTATATGGCGAAATCCTGAGCTCTCAGCGCATATCTGACCGTAAAGGTCTATAGCTATGCAGCTGTTTATAGCTACCATATTATCATTCTGTCCGATAACGCTAGGATCATTTACAAATTCCAGCGGTGCAATTGCTACCGAAGGATTTTCTTCGATCCATTCGTAGAACCTCTTAGTGCCGAATGCCATGCCTGTTAAGCCTTTGCCCTTATAAATCGAACTCTTTTTGTTTGTCAGAATTCCAGCTTCATAAAGATCAACATATGCGTCAGAACAAAGCTCAGTGTGCATACCCAGATCCTTAAGATCTGACTTAGCCAGCTCCTTACCTATTATCGCCGGCATTGAGCCGATTCCCATCTGAATAGTTGAACCTGAAACGATCTCAGGTAGGATAAGCTCTGCTATCTTAAGATCGTTTTCATGAGGCTGGCGGACGCCTATTTCTCTAATAGGCGGGTGCTGGCCCTCAACGATATAATCAACTTCACTAATATGAATTGCTTCGTCAAAACCGCCAAAAACCTTAGGCAGATTTTCGTTTACTTCTACGATTACAAAGTCGGCTTTATCAAGTATTCCCTTAGCTACACCAACCCCGCATGACAGATTGAAGTAACCATGGTTATCCATCTTAGTTACCTGCATCATTGCTACGTTAACATCCAGGAAGTGTCTGTAGTACGGAATCACGTATCTGAACACCATAGGTATATAGTTGCAAAGGCCACGGTCGCACAGTTTCCTCTCATATGGTGAGCAGTGCCAGCTGTTATAAATAAAATGCTCTCTTTCCGGATCACATTCTACAGCTTCTATAGGGCCAAAAAGGAGATTGCCTCTGATCTTAACGTCCGTGAGTTCATCACGTCTTTTAGCCAGCGCCTTATCTAAAAGCTCCGGGAAATTAATGCTTACAGCATAATCCACCCAGTCACCGCTCTTAACAACTTTAACAGCTTCTTCCGGTGTCCTGAGTTTCCTTCTGTATTCTGCAGCTAATGCGATTTTATCCATGATAAATCCTCCTTACCGCCCTAATTGTAACATTAAACAGGTGGCTAAGGAATATTTGAAGGCGCATATTTTTAGTAGTATAATGGAAAAAGAAATTTCATAAGGGGGATTTTTAAGTTTGAAAAAGAATAGAGGTTACGGATAAATAAAAGAGTGTATAACAAAATAGCCATCAGGAGAGGTGGCTTAAGAAAAAATATTAGCAGACCATGTCAGGAAGTCACAGCAGCAGGTTTAGTTGTATCATCCTTAAT
>JAQXGH010000045.1 GCA_029006195.1 Bacillota bacterium | reverse complement strand
GAAGTTGGTTCAAGAGAAGACTATGAAAAGGAATACGGAGAGAAACCACTTGGCGAATTTGTTCGCGAAATCGTAGGCCTGGATATGAATGCAGCTAAGGAAGCCTTTGCAGAATTCTTGAATGAGTCAAATCTTGATAGCAGGCAGATTTATTTCGTTAACCAGATAGTAGAATACATCGTTCATAATGGTATGATGAAAGACCTGTCAGTACTTCAGGAATCACCATTTACAGATAAGGGAAGTGTAGTAGAACTGTTCCAGGATTTGAATATCTGGATGGGAATACGTAAAGTTATAGAACAAATAAATGCGAATGCGGTAGCGTAGAGGGGAGAGAATATATGCAAACCAACGATAGAAACTTGACGGATTTAATGGCATCTGTGCATTCAGCAAAAGCCCAACTTCCGGATTTTCAAAGGGGTTGGGTTTGGGATGATGATAGAATAAAGGCATTAATAGCAAGTATAACAAGTAATTATCCTGTCGGAGCAGCTATGTTCCTGGCTTATGGAAATGAAGATATTCGTTTTAAGCATAGAACAATAGAAAATGTTCAGGCAACGAATGTTGTTCCTGATGAACTTATTCTTGATGGCCAGCAACGACTAACTTCGATTTATTCATCTCTATACAGCAAGTTACCTGTACGAACACATACAGAAAAGAATAAGAACAAGGATATCTATAGATATTATTACATTGATATAGCAAAGGCGATTGACCCGGATGTTGATAGAACTGACGCTATTATTTCCATTTCTTCTGACCGAGTAATTACATCAGATTTTGGTAGAGTAGTTGAGATGGACTTATCTACTCGAGAAGCGGAATTCAAGAATAAAATGTTCCCGTTAAATATTATTCTCGATTTTGTGGAATGCCAAAAGTGGCAAAATGAGTACTATGCATTCCACGAATATGATTCTACCGTTATCCAAGAGTTTACAAAGTTTAATAATGAAATTGTGATGGTCACATATCAATATAAGATGCCAGTTATCTTGTTGGATAAAGATACACCAAAGGAAGCCGTGTGCCAGGTGTTTGAGAATGTGAATACGGGAGGAGTTTCCCTCACTGTTTTTGAACTTGTAACAGCAATATTTGCCATGGACGACTTCGAATTAAGGAAGGATTGGGCGGAAAAGAAAGAAAACTATTTCAGTGGAGATATTCTTGATATTGTTGAGGCTACAGATTTCTTAACTGCTTGTACTCTGTATTCACAATATACATCTGGAGTAACATTAAGTTGCAAGAAGAGTGATATACTGAATCTTAAACTTACAGATTATAAGGCGTATGCAGATGTGATTGTAAAAGGCTTTGTTGAGGCGGAATCAATTCTTCAGGAGGAAAGAATCTTTTCAAGCAGAGACTTGCCTTATAGCACTCAGCTCATACCAATGGCTACATTGTGCGCGCTGCTTTTGGACAACAATAAGATAAAGTCTACCAATGTCAAGAAGGCAATAAAGCAGTGGTATTGGTGCGGTGTAATGGGTGAATTATACGGAGGCGCGAATAACAGCAGATATGCAAATGATGTCAAAGGCGTAATGGATTGGGTGAAGAGTTCAAATGAGTTGCCTAAAACAATACTTGATGCATATTTTAGCCCAATGAGATTGCTTGGCCTTCAATCAAGGCAAAGTGCTGCATATAAAGGTATCATGGCTCTCATATTACAGAACCATCCAAAGGATTTCATTTCTGGTAAAGAAATGGATTTTGCAGTATATAAAAGTGAGTATGTTGATATTCATCATATTTTCCCTAAAGACTATTGTGAAAAGCAGAATTACCCGAAGAAAAAATGGAATTCTGTTGTAAACAAAACTCCGATTACATATTCAACAAATCGAGAAATCGGTGGAGTTGCACCAAGCGCATACTTATCTAAGATTGAGAACAAAAAGCAAGTGAACACAGATGATTTGAATGCGTATTTGGATTCGCATTTCATTGATCATGATATGGCAAGGAAGAATCGATTTGATGAATACTTTATAAATCGTGCAAAAGCAATTTTGGACTTAATTGAGAATGTCATGGGAAAGCCTATCTCTGGAAGAGATAGCGAAGACGTGATATCATCATTTGGAGGAACAATATAAACTAATGATTTGCGAAAAATGCGGAGCAGATATGAAGGAAATACAGGGTGCGTTTTCTGAAGGAATGGAATGCCCAAACTGCGGGTGGGGCTGGGTGACAACCAATATAGGTTCGATTGCAGATGATAATACCGACTATGAAATCTGGCTGCAACCAGGAAATACAGGCAACACAAGTAATATTAAATTAGTTGCCGATATTGCAAACGTGAACTTTGTTCAAGCAAAACAGTTACTAGATAGTAATTGTGCAACGATGATATATAAAGCTGTCAGCGAAAGTGCTACGACAATGCCAAAAGCACAACGAGTTCAGATAATCGCTAAAAGATTAAAAGAGACAGAAATATCATTCTCGATTTCACCAGACTTTCCGTATGATGTGTAGAATGACAAAGCAAACTATATTACACCGGTAGTATCAAAGACCAGCGCACTTGCAACACACTTGCAACATTGAAATCAGGAATACAGTAATTTCAAGGTCTTTCAGTTCTCAAAGCGTTAAAAACAGTTACCAAAGAGATAGGGAGAACTATCCCCGAAATTCGGCAACAAAGGGGCTCAAGAGAGTCTCTTTTGTTTTATCAGTGCTCAATTGTCGATGGTTTTGAAAAACAAGGGCGAGTTTTCGACTAGAGGAGATCGGGTGTCGAAAGATTCAATAATGTATTGCTGATATTTCGACTAATCACACCAGCCTGTCGAAGATAGGCGCTAAATATGAGTAATGTTTCGACAAAGGAAACCTTACGCCCAGCCGCTGTCGAAAATCTAAGCAATATCCACGAAATACTTCGACATTAAATGCAGTAAAGTCGAAAAACAGCTCCATACTCCCAAAGTTCTTCGACCCCGAGCATGGTCACTACAACTGAGTTATGACAACAAGACAAACATTCATTGAACTGGTAAAATCTGGATGCTAAACTTCTCCTGGCAGCCGCTTTAGGGGTGCGGCGGAAAGGAGATACAATGTCAAAAGACATCCTGCGAAGGATACTGCCAGACCTCAGGAATATACCGAAGCGAAGCCAATACATCCACGCAATGATCAACGCAGACATACTAAAGCGCGGAGAAGACTACAACGAACTAAAGCCCAGTTACGTCATTTTTCGTTACATGAAGAAAGGGCGCCGCCCCAGCGATTATTTTTCGCTAATGCGACAGCCCCTTTGTTATTCATGTTCTGTAAAAACTAAAGCTTACTGAAATCGTCTGGACCATGCTTACAGAGCGGACAAACGAAATCTGCCGGCAGTTCATCGCCTTCATAAATGTAACCGCAGATATCGCATACATATCCCTTCTTCTGTGATGCAGGCGCTGGCTTAACGTGAGCCTGATAGTAATTGTACGTCATTGTTGGAACATCGTTAAGTTTAACGCATTCAGGAATTTCACAGATGAACATCATATGGCTTCCCAGATCGACTGTGTCGATTACATTGCCTGAGATGTAAGCGTTAGCGTACTTGTCCAGATATTTAAGTCCGTTAGTAGCAGTACCAGCGTGGTCGAAATCTGCGAACTTGTCAGTATCTCTACCTGACTGGAAGCCGAAGTGCTTGAAGATAGCAAATGGCGCATCCTCATTAAGAACTGATACGTTCAGCTTGCCTGTTTTCTGGATAACCTCGCATGAGTAGTTGGCCTTATTGATATTAACTGCAATTCTGTTAGGTTTGTCGCTGACCTGAGTAACTGTATTTACGATGAGACCATTATCCTTAACACCATCGTTTGAAGTTACAACATAAAGGCCATAGCCGATCTTAAAGAGTGCTGAAGTATCCATTCTGTTTTCTGCCTGGGCAGGAACCTCAGGTGCCTTATAGAGATCAGCGATTTCCTCAGCCAGCTTGTCGATTTCGCTTAGGGTCTTCGCATTTACTGCTGACTTGATAGTAATGTTGTTTTCGGCAATGTTCAGCTTCTTGCATCCTGACAGCTTATTTCTCATTACCTTCTTAGCCATTGGAGCCCATGTGCCGTTCTCGATGAATGCAACATTTCTGTTCTGGAAGTTACGTTCTGTGAGATGATCAATGAACTGATTCATGAAAGGGAAAATCTCTGAGTTATATGTAGTAGTAGCCAGAACCAGCGTGTCATATCTGAAGGCATCTTCGACCGCTTCTGCCATATCGCATCTTGCCAGATCGTTTAATGCGCCAATGTGAACGCCCTTCTCGATAAGTCTATCGCGCAAAAGCTCCGCAGCGTACTTAGTATTGCCGTATACAGAAGTGTAGCAGATGCAAACACCCGGCTCTTCAGGTGTATAGCTTGACCAAAGGTCATAAAGGTTAATATAGTAACCCAGATTTTCTGTGAGTACCGGTCCATGAGTTGGGCAGATGATCTGAATGTCCAGGCCAGCAGCTGCACCCAGTACAGCCTGTACCTGTGCACCGTACTTACCAACGATGCCGATGTAGTATCTTCTGGCTTCACATGCCCAGTCTTCTTCAACATCAAGGGCACCGAACTTGCCGAATCCGTCAGCTGAGAAAAGAACCTTCTCCGTTGACTCATATGTCATCATAACCTCTGGCCAGTGAACCATAGGTGCGAATACGAAATTCAGGACATGCTTTCCTATATTAAGGTTTTCCCCGTTATTAAATACCAGCTTGCGTTCTAAATTAAGATTAGGGAAGAACTGTTCGATCATAACGAAAGTTTTCTTGTTTCCGATAACTGTAACATCAGGGTACTCATTCACGAACGCTTGAATGGAACCCGCGTGGTCTGGTTCCATGTGCTGTATGAGAAGATAGTCCGGCTGCTTTCCGCCTAAAGCCTGACGGACATTACCCATCCACTCGTCTGTCTTGGTCTTATCAACAGTATCAACAACAACATTTCTGTCATCTAGGATCACGTATGAGTTGTAGGCCATCCCGTTTGGCACTACATACTGGCCTTCGAAAAGATCAACATCGTGATCATTAACGCCAACATATATTATTGAATCTGTAACTTTGGATATCATATTAATCCCTCCTTACATTACTTAGTTAAAATTATATACTTTAAGAAAGCTTAATGCAATACCTACCTAGACCGTGTAAAATAAACCTAAGACTGGAGGAAATTATGAAGGCAATAATACGAGAAAACGAGACTGTTAAGAAGATCGCAGATTGCGAGGAAGTTTTCTGGATCAATCCTAACGTTAACGCATATGACAAAGGGGAAGTAATAGTAGATACCGATGATGCAGAGGCTCGCCTTAAAAGGTTTGCGCCGTTTATAAAGCGCGTTTTCCCAGAGGTGGCTGACGGCATAATCGAAGCACCTTTAACTGAAATCAGTTCGGTAAGAAAGCAGCTCCCTGTCAAAGGCAGGCTGTTTCTAAAGCAGGATTCACATCTCCCTATCTCAGGGTCTGTAAAGGCAAGAGGCGGCATCTATGAAGTGCTGAAGCTGGCCGAAACTATAGCAGTGAGAGAAGGAAGACTCAGCCTTGAGGATGATTACGCCAAACTGGCTGACCCTGAATTCAGAGAATTCTTTTCAGGCTATAAAGTAGCTGTAGGATCCACTGGCAATCTTGGCCTTAGCATTGGGATCATCAGTGCAACTATAGGATTCGAAGTAACCGTTCACATGTCAGCAGATGCACGTCAGTGGAAAAAAGACATGCTCCGCTCCAAAGGCGTCAAGGTTGTCGAATACCCTGATGACTATGAGGCGGCAGTTGCGCAGGGACGAAAGGAAGCGGATAGTGACTCTCTCTGCCATTTCGTAGATGATGAGAATTCACTGGATCTTTTCGCAGGCTATTCAGTTGCAGGCAGAAGAACGAAAGCGCAGCTGGATGAAATGGGTATAGTAATAGATGCGGAGCATCCTCTTTATCTATATCTCCCATGCGGAGTAGGCGGTGCTCCGGGTGGTATCACGTATGGATTCAAATCAATATTTGGCGAAAACGTTCACTGCTATTTCGCAGAGCCAACACATGCGCCATGCATGACACTTGGCCTTGCCAGCGGACTTCACAATAAAATTTCAGTTGGAGACATCGGCATCGATGGCAAGACTGAAGCTGACGGGCTGGCAGTAGGAAGACCATCCGGCCTTGTTTCCGCTGCCATGAGCACCAGACTTGACGGATGTTTCACAGTAGACGACGATAAACTCTATGGATATCTGGCTCAGCTTAAAGATGCAGAAGGCATCTTCATAGAGCCATCGGCGTGTGCAGCCTTTGAGGGCCTCGTGCACACATATGAAATAGCTCCTGAGAGCGCAATACACATCTTATGGGCAACAGGCGGAAACATGGTGCCTGAAGAAGAGAAAGAAGCATATTACAACAGAGGCAAGTCAAATGTTGCCAACAATTCAATATCTAGTATATAATTAAAATACCTATACATAAGCAAGCAACCCTAAATTATAAGGAGGAAAAAATGAAAAACAGAGTATTAGCTGTTCTACTTTCAGTTCTTGTAGTAATAGCAATGATTCCTGCGCTCACTTTCGCAGGTCTTGGAGATTATGGCGATCAGGGTGATTCCTCAACTGATGATGGCAGAACTATGAGGATGTTAACACCGGATAGAGTATCATATGAAGGAACAGTAACAAGGGTAGGTGGTGATGGAGAGGAAGTTGATGTTGTGACAAACAATATCTGTAACGGTCTGGATTCTGTTGGCGGCTACATTGAGTTTGAAATGGCACAGAATGGAGGCCTTAATAATAAGCTTCATACACTGTACACTTCGAATACAGCATGGATCGAGGATGCCGAAGGAAAGGTGATATTCGGCCTTGATGATATAGAGGCGAAACCTACAGGAAATATCGAAGTAGCTCCAAGCAGATATAATGGCGATAAGCCAAGTGCATATACAGCTAAGATCTTTGTTGGAAATGTACTTACAAATTGCGAGAAATACACGTTAGTTTATGATAAGTCATTTGGCGGAAACAGACCATTGACAAAGCAGGTAAGATTCGACTTTATCTATAATGGCATTCACCCAAACAGCGTTGAAATCAGATCAGCGCAGAATTATCTTTTCCAGGGTGGAACTCTGCAGCTTGAAGCTAAAGTTAAGCCCAATGGAGCTAATAATGTAGCATCAAACCAGGATGTGGTTTGGTCATCACGTACACCTGAAATAGCTGTTGTTGATGATAATGGCCTCGTAACAGGCGTCGGTGAAGGAACAGCAATTATCAAGGTGGAAACAGCTGACCAGGCAAATGCGAAAGCATTAGGCACTATCGAAGGAACTATTGATCTGGAAGTTAGAGACGAAATCGGAGTACAGTCGATCGATGTTGTCAATAGAATGATTATTGGGGACAAAATCAGAATGGAAGCTAATGCTCAGCCCCTTGATGCACCGGATCCAAGTGTAGAGTGGATCTCATCAAAGCCTGAAGTAGCTACAGTAGATGCTAATGGCATTATTAAAGCTCTTTCTGTTGGTCAGACTCAGATCACTGCTAAAGCAAAGAACGGTGTTAAGTCAAAGGAAGTTCCGGTAAGAGTAGCGCCTGCCAAAACAAGCGTAACACTTACAGCTAAGACTAAGGCTGTTAAGATGACATATAAGAAAAAGACTGGAGCTCAGTACTACGAAGTATATAGGTCCATGTCAAAGACTGGCGATTATGAACTCATCGCAACAAGAGACCGTTCGGTATCAGGAACATGGACAGATACAAATCTCGAAAAGAAAAAGACTTATTACTACAAGGTAAGAAGCTATGCTGAGGATGATGGCGTGAAAATCTACAGCGTTTTCTCAGATATTAAGTACAAGAAGACAAAGTAGGGGATAAAGAATGAAACTATACTTATGCGTTGATGATACAGACGATCTGACTAAAAGCACAAGTACAGGCAAAATTGCAGACATGATAGCGAGTGGCGTTTGCGATCTTGGAGGCAGATTGGAGCTTGGCATAACAAGACATCAGCTCCTTATTCATGAGGATATAGATTACACATCCCATAACAGTTCCATGTGTATGGTGCTGGATATGGCAGATGACGTAAAAATGGAAGAGGTCAAAGCGATTTCGGAGAAAATCTTGAGAGATAATATGGCGGGGACTTCAGATCCTGGCATATGTTTCTGCAAGCTGTCAGAGCTAGAGGTTCCAGAGGAGCTGATAGTTTTTGGCAAACGTGCACAGAAGGAAGTAATTCAGAAGAAGGAAGCCTATGATCTGGCGGACTCTCTTAAAGGCGTTGAGCTCTATGAATACGGCGGTACGGGAGCCGGCGTGATTGGTGCAATTGCTGGCGTGGGGCTTAGACTTTCTGGATGTGACGGAATGTTCAGAGGTAAGGTCAAAGGCTTCGAAAACCAAAGTCATACAGCCGACGAATGGAAAAAGCTTATTGAAGTTGAACAGTTTGTAGATTTTGCGAGCGGTAGTGTTTTACCGGATGATACGGTTATCGTTTCTGGCGAACAGATTAAGAGGGCCATGGTCGACCGTAAGATTTCTATCATTGCCAAAGCCAAAGGCGATGAGTACGTTATGTGTAAGAAAAAAGAAATATTTGAAGGCGATAAGAGAATAACTACCTGGTTTACGTCATGCGATAAGTTCTGCCAGGATAATGACATCGAGGAGTGCTGGAGTGAAGAAGAAAACGCATGCTATAACTGCCTTTACAGAAGATGGACTGCAGACGGATATGTCTGCACAGTGAAATAGCTAAATGAGACGATCCCTAAAAGAGCGTAATAACTTAATAAAGACAGCAGTTCTGATAGCTGCGCCTATGGTCTTCTTTATCGGAAGTATCTGCATAGGCAGGTATGGCGTGGCGCCTGACAAGGTTATATTCAGCTTTGTTCAGGCTATCACAGGCAAGGATATGGGCGTTGCCGATATGGACTTATCTGTGGTGTTGAATGTCAGATTCCCTAGAACGATTCAGGCAGTTTTAGTGGGGGCATCGCTGGCGGTGAGCGGAGCGTGCTTCCAGAGCCTTTTTAGAAACCCACTTGTTTCAAGCGGGATGCTTGGTGTGTCAAGCGGAGCTGGATTTGGAGCAGCCCTGTCCATAATCATATTTAATAATATGTTTATGACAGGGATTTTCTCGTTTTTTTTTGGCGTTCTGGCGGTTGTTTTAGCATACCTTGTGGGAAGGGTCAGCGGAGGATCACCGACAATCACGCTGGTTCTCGGAGGAACTATTATACAGTCGATTTTCTCGGCCTTGCTTTCTCTGCTCAAATACATTGCGGATCCTTACAGCCAGCTGCCGGCAATTACTTTCTGGCTTATGGGAAGCCTTGGCTCATCAACGATCAGAGAGCTTGTTATGGCATCGGTCCCGATGCTGGCAGGAATTGTTGGAATGCTGCTTATGAGGTGGAGACTTAACGTTTTATCCATGGGAGACAGAGAGGCCAAGACACTGGGACTTAATGTCGGGCTTAATAAGGCGGCGGTTATAGCTTTTGCAACAATGGCTACTGCAGGGGCGGTTTGCGTCAGCGGAATAATCGGATGGGTCGGCCTTGTTGTGCCGCACATGTGCAGGATGCTTATAGGCAGTGATAATAAGTGGCTTGTGCCAGCTTCGATATCCATAGGAGCCTGCTTTATGATATTTGTCGATACTCTCTGCAGAACTGTAACGGGAGCGGAGATCCCACTGGGAATTGTAACGGCAATCGTTGGCGGACCATTCTTTATTTATTTACTTAAGAAAACAAAGGGCAGCAGTTGGTGATGATATGGATCTTATTAAAGTAAAAGACGCCGGCTTCACATATGATGGCAGGCGAATGATATTTGAAGATATGAATTTCTCGGTCCAGGACGGGGAGATTCTGTGCATAGTCGGACCAAACGGCTGCGGTAAGTCTACTCTGATAGATTGCATGCTTGGGCTTAAGAAATTAAAAAAAGGAAGCATAAGCGTATCAGGCAAGGGGCTTGATAATTTGAAGCCGAGAGAATTCGCAGAGCACATAGCCTATGTGCCGCAGGGTCACAAGACGACTTTTGGCTATAGGGTGCTGGATGTAGTAACTATGGGCAGGACCTATGCGGCCAGAACATTCTCTTCCCCAGGTGAAGAGGAGAAGGAGATTGCGCGTCAGGCGCTGAAGCAGGTTGGCCTTGAAGGTTTCGAAGATAGGGAATATACCAAGCTTTCTGGAGGTGAGCTTCAGCTGGTCATAATTGCCAGAGCTGTTGCTCAGCAGTCAAGGGTCATGATAATGGATGAGCCAACGGCGCACCTTGATTTCACACATGAACTGACAGTGCTGGAGGTAATTGCGCGTCTTGTCAAAGAAAGCGGCAGATCGATAGTAATGGCGACACATTTCCTTAATCAGGCCTACTACCTGGAAAACTGGGGTGTACCTACAAGGGTGGCGCTATTTAACGGCAAGAACTTCACTCATATAGGCAAACCTTCGGAGGTCCTGACAGAGAAGAATCTAGAAGAAACTTTTAACATAGTAACTGAAATAGTAGGAGATGGCAGCGGTGAGAGGAAATACATCCTGCCTTTATATAACAAGAAATGAAGAGATTAATAACATTAACAATAGCACTTCTCATGACGTGCTCCCTGGCAATGGGCTTTTCGTCATGCGGGAGCACAAACGGTGAGGCCGTCAAGGTTCGAAACGTCGAAGACTGCGCAGGAAGACAGGTAAATGTTCCTGAGGATCCACAAAGAGTTGCGTGCTTGTTTGCATCGGGAGCACACATGATGGCCATGCTGGATGAGCAGGATAAAATCGTGGGCTGTCCGGACGGCGTCAAAAGCGACCTTCTCATGAAGATGAAATATCCTAAGATTGTGGATACAGCAACACCTCATCAGGAGGGAGCTGTAAACATCGAAGAAATGGTGAGAATCAAAGCCGATCTTGCCATAGTAAACGCGCAGACGGCAGGCGACGAAGGCGAAATGGCAAAGCTGGATGAAATGCATATACCTTATGTGGTAATCGATTATTATGATATCGATGGTCTAAGAAAAGCCATTAGAGTCATGGGACAGACCATGAACGAGGAGGAAAAAGCCGAAAACTACATAGAATTTATGGACCAGACAATCGATATGGTTACAGATAAACTGGCAGAGGTACCGAAGGATGAATGGCCAGAAGTGTTCCATTCGTCAAACGAAGCGACAAGAACAGATACCGATGAGAACATCTGCAGTGAGATAATGAATCTGGCTTGCGTCAAAGATATCTCAGTGGAAAAGGGGATCGCAGGCGGTAATGGCAAAAGTGAATACGTTACGCTGGAAGAAATCTACAAGTGGGATCCGGATGCAATAATAGCCAACGAGTACTCCGTTGTGGATTACGTTTTGTCGGATGCTAAATGGCAAGGCCTCACAGCTGTAAAAAAAGGCGCCGTGTACAATTTGCCGATTGGTGCAACTAGATGGTGCCATCCAGGATCGATGGAAGCGCATATGGGCGTTTTAGCAGTTGCCGTACAGTTCTATCCTGAGAAGTTTGAAGGCTTTGCATTTAAGGACTACGTCAAAGATTATTACCAAAAGTATTTTGACATAGAACTTGAAGATGAAATAATAGATAACATCTTTAGCGGTCAGGGAATGAGGAGAGTTAATTCACCAACTAACTAAGAAGGAGGCCGAAAGTGGCTGAAATAAACAATAATGCTAATGAAGTAATCAAGAATAAAACAGATGCCATAGTGGCTGAGCTTAAGAAGGTCATTGAGGGCAAGGATGAAATTTTGAGAAAGGTTGTCATGGTAATTCTGGCTGGCGGACATATCCTTCTCGAAGACGTTCCTGGAGTTGGTAAGACTACTTTAGCCAAAAGCCTTTCTAAGGTTATGAATCTGGATTATAAGAGAATTCAGTTCACTCCGGACACAATGGCTGGCGACATAACCGGCTTCTCAGTATATAACAGGGAAACAGGCGAGCTTGAATATAAGGAAGGCGCAGCGCTCTGCAATCTCTTCCTGGCGGATGAAATCAACAGAACTTCTGCCAAAACTCAGGCGGCTCTTCTGGAAGTAATGGAAGAAGGCGGCATGACAGTTGATGGAATCACGCACAAGACGCCAGATCCGTTTATATGTATTGCAACTCAGAACCCTATGGGCAGTGCTGGTACGCAAAAGCTGCCAGACTCACAGTTAGACAGATTTATGGTAAGGCTTTTTATGGGTTATCCAGATCTTGAGAGCCAGGTGAAAATCATTAAAAACCGCGAGCAGGCGGACCCGCTTGAGAGTCTGGTAAAAAAAGTTACTGCTGAGGAAATAATGATATTAAGAGAATTGGTCAAGCACATTCAAATCGATGATGAAATCATCAGATACGCAGCTTCTTTATGCATGAGAACGAGAGAGCATGAATCCATCCAGCAGGGCGCAGGTCCTAGAGCGGTAAACGCGCTTGTACAGATGGCCAAGGCTGGAGCTCTTATGGATGGCAGAGCTTACGTTATCCCGAATGATGTTAAAGATATATTTAAAGACGTATGCGCTCACCGTATAATTCTCACATCAAGAGCCAGAATCAAGAAAGAAACGGAAGAAGCGGTACTGGACGATGTATTTAAGCGTGTTAGACCACCGGTTATTTCAGCCAAATAGATAAAAGGACAAAATGATAAGGAACAGAGTCTTATATGCCTTGCTGTTAATTATTATGGCGGGCATATTCGTATATACAAATACATATTTCACACTGCTTCTTTTGGTACTGACAATAGCCCTACCGATACTGTCGCTTATACTGATGCTGATTTCGGCTGCAGGATTATCCGTTAGACTCAGCGTCCCATATGCTGCAGAGAAAAAAGAGGCTGTAATCAGCTGTCTCTTTGACAATTACAGCTACCTTCCTATAGCCAGGGCTTCCATGGATTTGACTCTGGAAAACCAAATCACAGGGAGCGTCAGAAAAAAGCAGATCATCGCCAGCGTTGAGTCAAGAGGTGAAACGGAAGGAAGCCTTGCTATCAAAGACTGCAGAGTTGGGATGATAGTAATCTCTATAGATAAAGTTAGAGTCTTTGACGTCTTCTGCCTGTTTAGTAAGAAGGTGAACAGCGGTGATAGTGAGAGCATTATCATTATGCCTGACATGAAGGATATCGACCTTGAGCTGGATCGACCTATTGAAACAGGAAGCGATAGTGACAGGTTCTCGCCTTTTAAACCGGGCAGTGATGTCAGCGAAACTTTCGCGCTGAGAGAATACATCCCAGGCGATGAAGTGAGGAAAATCAACTGGAAGCTTTCGTCAAAAGTGGACAAGACCATAGTTCGCGATTTCAGTATGCCGCTGAACTATTCCATTTTCCTGCTTTTGGAACTCAAAAGGACGGACGAAGATTTAGTTGATAAGCTGGTTGAATACTATCTTTCGTTGTCAAAGGAACTTCTCGAAAGAGGTCTCAATCACACACTGGCATGGTATGATGCCGGCCTTGAGGAATTCCACATGAAGCCTATGGACAGCTTCGAAGATTTGGAACTGGCTTGTTCGGAAGTGCTTACAGCTTTTGCATCAGAAGGAGATGCGGATGCACTTGGTTATTACCATCAGGCCGGTCACATAGACCCTAGATGCATACTTCTATATGTTACAGCAAGTCCGCAGATTGAACTGATAGAGGAGATCGAGTCACAGCAGGAGATGATGACATATATTGTGACCAAGGATCCGAATCAGATGGAAGCGGCATCATCAGCAATAAATGTTACACAGGTAATGGTAGAAACAGAGTAAATGGATTTTTTTAAGAAGAGGCAAGAGCAGAATACGAGCATGGATCTTTATCAGCTTAGCCGCGATGATTACGATATTCATCCCGGCAGGCTGATATTTGAGCTGCTTTTAACTGTGGCTCTTTCGCTTGGCTGCTGGTATTCCTTCTTTACGATGTTTCCTAATCCTGTGAATTTCGCGATTTCACTTATATTGATCGTACTGATACCGCCGGCACTTCTCCTTCTCATGAGAATTGATTTTCTGGCAAAGTATTTGGTATTTTACGTATTCACCATTACTGCAGTTATGTTTTTGGTGTTTTACAAAAAGGTTTGGAACGGATTCCTTGTCATGGTGAATATAATCCTCAAAGTCATCGATCAGGAAACCGGTGCGGGTATAGTTCTCTACAAAATCACTGGATCCGTTCACGAATGGCAAACAGATACGCTTCTAGCCAGTATTCCAGTGATGCTGCTTGTCGGCCTTGGCATAGCGCACAGTGTTTACCACAAGGAAGCTGGGCTTGGCTTCGTGCTGACGATTATTCCGGTAGCGGCGGGACTCATGCTTAAGGGCAGCCCATCGATACCGTTATTCATCCTCCTGATGGTTGCCTGGACAAGCCTTTTCGCCATCAGTGCAGTTGCCCATCCGGACACGGGGAAGCGCGATAAAATATTCATTCAGCGAAGAAATTACAGTGCTCTGCCATATATATTTGCAGGTGTGACCTTGGTGCTTTTGACCGCATTCGTTTTGGTTTTCTCAGGGCAGGATTTCACCCCGCCAAAAACAATAGATGATGCAAAGGCTAAAGTCTTAAGCGAAATCAGCCACTTGAGATATGATCCTTTGGGCGGTGTAGATACGGATGAACTCAGTGAAGGCGATTTGACGCAGGTGCACAGCCTGGCTTATACAGATGCTGTGGTTATCAAACTCAGAGAAAACATAGCAGTGCCAATGCACCTTAGAGGTTTCACGGGCGGTTATTTTGACGGAGAGAAGTGGCAGGCGTCAAAGGACGGCGCCTACGCCGGCAGCTACCTTGGAATAACAGAGTGGCTTGCTCAGCACGATTTTTATCCTCTCCTTCAGCAGGATAAAGTCTACCGTATGTTCAGCGATTACGATTTGGCAAACATTGACGTTGAGAATGTAGGTGCCAGCAGTAAATATATATACATGCCGTATGAAGCGGTTAAAACAGGGGATGCGGCATCAGCTAAAGTTGATTACATTAAGGACTATGGAGCTTTTGCGAAAGGCATAAGAGGAGATAGAGAATATAGCATTAAGAGCTTTATCCCTCGGGCTAGCGACTATAGTCAAGCTGAAACGGACAAATGGATAAAGGAAATCAGCCAAAACGAAAACTGGAGCCAGTACGAAGAATGCGAAGAAATTTATAGGAGCTTCGTTTACGATACGTATCTGGATGTGCCGGAAGCTTTATATCTTGATGGGCTGCCTGACATGTCCGGCAAGCACGAACAGTATGTCCTGGATGAAATAAGAAAGTATCTAAGTGACAACTTCGTATATGATACGGAGACTGGCAAAGCGCCTGGCGGCCAGGATGAACTTGAATACTTCGCATATGAAAGCCATACCGGTAATGATATGCATTTCGCTACACTTGCGACGTTGCTTTTCAGACAGGCTGGGATTCCGGCAAGATATGTGGAAGGCTATTATATATCGCCTGAAGACATTGCTCTTTATGAAGATACAAGTGATGTAACAATCAGCGTTCTCGACTCCAACGCGCACGCCTGGACGGAGATATACGTTGATAAGCTCGGATGGACTCCGGTAGAGATAATACCGGGATTCTATAACTTAGAAACTCAGATTTCAGAGGAAACAGAGGAAGATAAGGACATTAGGGAGGATGACTCCATGATTTATGAAGATGATGTGCCTCTCTTTGAAGATAATGAAGAAGATGCCGGGGATGACAAAAACATGATCCCTGTCTGGATATGGATTGTATTGGCTATCATCATACTGATTGCTC
This sequence comes from Bacillota bacterium, assembly GCA_029006195.1. Taxonomy (GTDB): domain Bacteria; phylum Bacillota; class Clostridia; order Peptostreptococcales; family Anaerovoracaceae; genus Lentihominibacter. Next base: position 10,260 of record JAQXGH010000045.1, on the reverse strand, counting down.
TGTATGAGCTGGCGGGGAAGAAGTACGCCAAGGCCAGATCTCGCAAGTTCAGAAATGAAATTAATGATCAGATGGCTGTCAAAATTTACGATTATCTGAGATGGATTTTGAAATTTGACGGATTAAAGATTGCGGATAATCCATATGATAATATGGCAGAACTTAGCGAAATTCTGGACGGGCATTCGGATATAACTTATAGTGAGTTTATAAGTTATCTTAACAGAATGCGTTTTGGTAAGATAAGCCTTGATGCCGAGGAGCAGAGGAGGCTGGCAGATTTCGCAGAAATGGCGGGAGTTGTGATCTATGCTAGATCCGGCGCCTTTAAGAGATTTGTAATGAAGTATATTTTATTCACAGTATAAGAAGCTTAAGGAGGCAGAAGGAAATGTATAAGAAACTTGCTGCGTGCCTGGTGGCACTTATTATGATTATGGCAATGCCAGCATCTGTTGTATTCGCTTCAGGCGGAGATGGCAGCGGTGGTGGAAAAAATAAAAATCTGCCGTTTAAGATGGATTATTGCTCAGTAGAAAACGGCGCTCAGGATATAAGCCTTAATGAAACCATTCAGATGGATTTCAGTAAGAATGTTTGCAACGTTCTAGTCTTAGCTGACAACAAGAAATGCTTCCACCTAACTGATGAAGACGGCAATGCAGTAACTATCAGATTGACTTTTCCTGACGATCAGGTTCAGCATGATTACAAGAGACAGGTATTCATTACTCCGGTAGAAGAAATGTATCCACTGTCTGAATATAAGCTGTCAGTCGATAATACATTAAAAGCCAAAAACGGCAAAACGCTGGAGGAACCTGTAGTAATTAAATTCACTACAGGTACTATTACAACAGAGGAGACAAATGAAATTCTAGACACTCTTGGCGAAAACATTGTGTCATATGAGTCAAATCTTCCTGTAATTGAGGACGAAGTAGAAGAGGATGGTGAAGGTACGAATATACTGGCGATGTCAATTGCCGGAATCGTAGTAATCCTGATAATAACAGCCACAGTAATATTCGCAGTACTTAGAAACAAGAAGAAACAGCAATGAGAAAAAAATCCAGACTAGTAATCACAACTGCATTACTTGTCCTAGCCATGCTTTTTACACAGAGCATGGCTTTTGGTGTAGTCTGGGAATTCGGAACAGCGGGTAGTGGGCAGAATCCTTTCACGCCGCGGGGTTACCTAATAGATATCGATGGAACGGCTTATTTTCTCGGCAGTAATTATAATAACAGCGGTTCATCTGTAGCTTATTCAGGTAACCACAACGGAATAGATTATATAGATGCCAAACCGGCGGGGGGCGGTACGCATACATTTTACGCCATGACTGACCGTAATCCATGGCCTTCCAGATCTGAATGGATCGGGTATGAACAGCTCTTCCTCTTTGGCTACAAAGACGGAAGACTCATACCAAACTTTAATAGCTATGTAAATACACCGCCGGTACGTGGTACCAGTAAGAATATTTCAGGAAGCAATTCCGGCTGGCTATTTGAAATAAGCGGATTGGAACTCGACCCTGGCAGCCGCTATGAATTTGGTTTTCTCAGAGGCATGCAGGCCAATAACGGCATAACCCTTGTTTTGGCCGAAGATGAAGCGGGTGGCCTTATAGGATATATCCAGCAGACAGAAAATGCCGGCCTAACAAGTGAAGAGCGTGCCAAATACAATAATGATAAGTACTTGGAATATGACTTCGTTTCCAGATGGATCAGAATGGATGATGGTTCATATGACGTTCGTACTGTGCCCATGAGATTCTCTGTTCAGACCTACGCGGATCTTTCTGTATGGCAGAATGCAGCGAAGGAAGCTCAGGATTTTCTGGATGGAGTGAAGGAAGCTGATTACCAAAACGGGTTATATAGACGTGAAAATGTTGAGAGCTTACAGGCTTTGCTCGATGCATATAATAAGAGAGCGGAAAAACAGGTCAAGCTAATGCTTCAGCCGCAGGCAAATAATAACCAAAAGGCTATGGCAGAAGATTTGGCAAAAGCTCTGGAAAAGGCTAAAAGCGATAAGCCGGAGCCAGGTGATTTGACAAGACTTGAGGCACTCATTAAAGAGGCCAAGGAGCTTTACCAGACTGCGTCTGCAAATATAGGAACAGGTAACGGCCAGTACGGCGGACCACAGGTTACTGAGCTCGGCAAGGCAATAGAGAGTGCAGAGAAGATTACCAAATTCAATACGCAGGGCCAAATCGATGCTGAAAGTGAAGCTCTGGACAAGGCAATAAAGGAAGTTAAAGCGTCAAAAGTTCTGGACCCTCTCATGCGTTTTTATGACAATTTGACAGGGATTGCGGTTACCGCTCCTATAGGTTCAATGCCTGACAATACTAAGATGATAGTTAGGGAGATGGGGGACGAAACTCCTGAATATAAGGCAGCTTCTGGGAATCTCTCCTCTAGCCAAAGGCAGGCCCTTTATTATAGAATCCAGTTCTTTGACGGAGATAAGGAGGTAAAGCCTGGCCAGCCTATAAATATCCAGATGCCAATCGACTCAGATATCAGCACTAAGAGCTTGGCTGTATATTACGTTAAAGATGGTGGCGCACTGAAGAAGGTATCCATTAAGAAGGCGGGCGGCTATGCGCTCTTTAGCAGTAACGTGTCAGGCGATTTCTTGATGGCTGGTGCTGAAGCAACCGAAGAAGAAAAAAAGCAGACAGATACAGATAGAAAACAGACGATCATTGCAGAAAAAGACTCTGATGATAATCAGATAAAAGAAAACGAACTTGAATCAAAGAAAAAGAAAAAAGAAGAATTCAAGAATCCGCTAAACAACCTGCTGAAGGAAGATGAACCCGAATCCCCCTTTAGTGAAGATGTAAGGCGTGAATCAAATCCGATTTACCTGATACTGATTGCCATAGCAATCGCATTGGCAGGAATCGTTCAAGGTGTACGAGGATTTAGAAGAAAGTAAAAAAGAGAGGCAAACCTCTCTTTTTTAATGTCGTTTAGTTTATCAGATCCTGCAGAACCGTATTAGCAACAGAACCAGCTGCATCAATACCATATCCTCCGTTTTCAACGAGAACTACGAAAGCATATGGATTTGATGGGTCATCCATAAATCCTACAAACCAGGAATTTGGTCTTTCCTGACCCTCTACTTCTGCAGTACCTGTCTTAGCGCAAAGGCTCAGTCCAGGGAAAGCACCCTCTCCGCCGTAGTGGTTCTCTACATTATTTCTCATCATTTCCGTGAGCGTATCTGCAGTAGGACCTTCTATCATATCCTTAGTCTTGAAAGTGGCAGATGTCACATCTTCGATCTTGTCGCCTACAATATTATTTGAGCTGAGAATCCTTGGCATTACAGCATCGCCACCATTAGCAATGGCACCCATATATACCATCATCGCACATGGATTAACCATATCATGCCACTGGCCAATGCCTGTCCAGGCCAGATTTACACCACTGTCAGGATAGTCGAAGGAGCCGGCCTTAGTCTCAATGCCGTCAATGTCATAACTCTTATCCAGGCCGGTTTTCTCAACATACTTTTCTAAAGTATTGCCGCCAAGCTTCTCGCTGAGCTTACCGAAGTAGCAGTTACATGAAACTTCAAGAGCCTTTTCCAGATCGCAAGTTCCATGTGCCTGAACATCTGTTACCTTATCGCCATTGCCGTAATCCACATAGCCGACGCAATCATGAGTGTAGCTAAGCGAATCGCCTAAATTCTCCAGTGAAGCCGCCGCAGTCACAAGCTTAAATGTTGAACCAGGCGCGAAAGAACCCTGGATGAATCTATTGAGATAAGTACCTTCTTCAACTGATGACGGTGGATTTAATGGATCGTAAGAAGGCGTACTAACCATGCATACTATTTCACCTGTTTCATAATTGTAAACACCCACAGTACCCTTGCGGCCGTTCATGGCCTTATATGCTGTGGCGCACACATCCGCATCGATAGAGAGAGTTACATCCTCCCCCTCGTTGTTGAGCGAATAAATTCCGTTGATAAAATCATATCCGATGAGCTTGTCCACAAATGCTCTGTTGGCGCCTGTGGCTATATTATTGTCGCGGTCGCCAGTGAGATGCAAAAGCCCCGCGCGCACGTATGCATCATCATTGAATATCATGCCGTCCTTGGTGTTTTTCATAATGAGTTCGCCATATCTATCATACAGCGCACCCTTAGCCAAGTCGCCGTCAGCATAAACATCTCGGTTGCCTTGATAGGATGCCCATTTGGCACCTTCATTAAAGTCTCTATAAATGAACACGCATAGCCCAGCCAAAAGCACTAAAGCCAAAAGGAGACACATAACTGCACGTTTTTCGATTTTTTTCATTTATTTATGTCCTCCTTTCTTGTCCTTATATGATGCGCTTGCCGGATGATCGCTATAACCAAAGATATCATCCAAAGTCAGCGGACCATCGTCAGCTTGAGGTTCGCTATTTGCGCTTGGTGTATTTTCAAATCTTCTGAAGAATGCATCGTCATCCTCACTGAGTTTCGCAAAGAGCGGATCATTTTCTGGTGTGATCTTTTCCTGAACAGGCTGCTGAACTGATTGCTGAGCTTTAGCTCTCTCTGCTCTTCTTCTGGCAACCTCAAGCAGAGCCTGACGTTTACGTTCTTGTCTCTCGGCTTCAGCCTTCTCTCTGGTCGCACGCTCAGCTGCCAGACGCTCTGCTTCGTAATCGCGAGGAGGATCCGAAGGTTTTAAGAAATCGTAATAAGCCGTACCCTCGATTTCTCTATAGAAATCCTCTGTATTTGTGTAACCCTCAACGTCGATGGAAATGTCGTCATCTAAACTTGAATCGTGCAGCTTAATTGCGATACTAGCGTTCTGCCTTGTATCAGCCGCCTTCAGATAAGCCAGCATAATCCATGAAACGATCATACTCGTACCGCCCGATGAAACGAACGGGAATGTAACCCCTGTAAGCGGGAAGAGATCCAGCGAACCGAACACATTAAGGATAGTCTGAAACATAAACAGCGAAGTTGTCGCACATGCAGCGATGTTGTAGTATGTGGAACGGCCTGCGATAATGCATCGGAATGCAAAGACCCCAAGCGTTATAATGCACAGCACCGCCAAAACAGCGATTATAAGACCCCACTCTTCAGACATAAGTCCAAATACCAGGTCAGTGCTTGCTGCCGCAACATCGCTGAGATTACCTTCGCCCGCACCAAGACCAGGAAGTCCGCCGCTGGCGATGGAAGTCATAGTCTGAACCTGCTGGTAACCTGCGCCAGTAGGATCGTCCCATACATGTCCCCATGTTGCGAATCTGGTAGCAACGTAAGGCTTAAATCTGAGGACCATCAGCCCCATAAGGCCAGCGCCACCGATTACCAGGAAAAGTTTAGTGAAGTCGCCTGATCTCAGGAACGAAATAACGAGATAAGTGACGAAGAATATCATCGCTGTACCGAAGTCGCCCATAATAGCCAAGGCACCTAAGCAAAATACACTGAAGCCCAGGAATATGAGCATATTTTTTCTTTCCTGCAGTTCATCAAGTGTTGCAGCACCCACATAGATAAACACAATTTTAACAAGCTCTGAAGGCTGAATAGAAAATCCGCCTATTGTGACCCAGTTTTGTGAGCCGTTAATTACTGAACCAAGTGCCAGATTAATGATCAAAAGGAACACGCTGATGCCTACAAAAATGTATCTGAGCCTCTTAGCTTTATTAAGATCTCTCAAAAGCCAGCACATTCCGAAGAAGGCAATAACGCCTAAAGTAACACAAATCGACTGCTTGAGAACAGTACCGGGGTAGGCTGAAGTAGTCACAGCCAAGCTCAAAGTGCAGAGGAAGAAAGCGATAAGTTCGATTTCAAACCCGTTTCTTTTGAAGATTCTCATGACAATTACATATGTCCACATGAGTATGCAGAGCAATACATAGGCTGGAATCAGCTGAGACGGGCAGTCCTCTCCGAGCGCAATTTTGAACTGAATCACGGTCAGAATCTGGAATACAGTAAGCGCCAGCATTGAGAACCAAGGCGAAGTAGTCTGAGTTTTTCTCTTTCTCTTCGCGATGTTTTCCATTCTTTCGTGGAGGCTTACTGGGTAAAGTTCAAAGTCTTCTCCGCCCAGTGTCAAGACGTCTCCGCTCTTCAAAACAGTGGGTTCAAAGACCCTGTTACCATTTATATATGACCCGTTTTTTGAGTTCAGGTCCTTGTATTTCCATACTCCTGCGGAGTCTCTGATGAGTGTAGCATGGCTCCTGGATACACTGCTGAGGTTCAGGATGATATCGCATCCGCGGCCTCTGCCGACCAGGTTCTCCCAGTGGGTTAGTGGAACACTGCTTCCGTCAGGACATCTGAGGTATGCCCAGATCTCAGACGGATTACGCATCCTGAGCAAAGCCAAAAGCTGGTGGCCCAGAATCAAAACAGCGAGGCCCACACAGACCCATCGCACCCCGGTAGTATAGTAAAGACTTACATAGTCCATAATATTGTCGTAACTAAAATCCATAACAACTCCTACATTTATATATAAGGTCTAAAAACCATTATAATTATACTCGCTTTTGCATATACGTACAAGGATGGCCATATGTAAAGGCTGTGAAAGTTTGGTGTAGAGGTTTTGCACAAAAACAGTGTTAAAAAATTAACAGCTCAAAAAAGTCGAAACGCGTTGAAAATACTTAATTGCGCCTTTGTACGAAAAATAATACAAAGTACATTGTATACATTACGAAACAAGTTGACAGCGATGAATAAAAAGGGTATTGTAGAATACATTATAGACCAATTTCATATCTATTTGCTGGGGAGCAATTATTGGACGGATGTGATGAATAAATTAGATGATATTTTTAATTCGAAACAGGGAGGAATTATTAAATGAGGCAGAAGAGAATGTTAACGATGGATGGTAACACAGCTGCTGCACACGTTTCATACGCGTTCACAGATGTTGCTGCAATCTATCCAATAACACCGTCATCACCAATGGCCGAACAGGTTGATGAATGGGCTGCATATGGTAAGAAGAATATTTTCGGTCAGCCAGTTAAGATTGCAGAAATGCAGTCAGAAGGCGGCGCAGCAGGTGCTGTACACGGCGCACTTCAGGCTGGTGCACTTTCAACAACATATACATCATCACAGGGCTTACTGCTGATGATTCCTAATATGTACAAGATGTCAGGTCAGCTGCTTCCAGGAGTAATTCACGTTGCTGCTAGAAGTTTGGCTACACAGGCTCTGTGTATCTTTGGCGATCACTCAGACGTTATGGCCTGCAGACAGACTGGTTTCGCAATGCTCTGTTCAAGTTCAGTTCAGGAAGTAATGGATCTTGGCGGTATCGCCCACCTTTCAGCTATTAAGGGTAGAGTACCTTTCCTTCACTTCTTCGACGGATTCAGAACATCACACGAAATCCAGAAGATCGAAGTTTTCTCACACGATGACTTCAGAAAGCTCGTTGACTGGGACGCTGTAGCAGAATTCAGAGCTAGAGCTCTTAATCCTGAACACCCGGTAATCAGGGGTACAGCTCAGAACCCTGACGTTTACTTCCAGGGCAGAGAAGCTTCAAACAAGTACTACGAAGCAATTCCAGAAATCGTTAGAGAATACATGGAGAAGATCAGCGAAATGACAGGCAGAAGCTACAAGCCATTTGACTATGTAGGCGCACCTGACGCTGAAAACGTAATCGTAGCAATGGGTTCAGTTTGTGAAACTATTGAAGAAACAATGAACAAGATGCTGGAAGACGGCCACAGAGTAGGTCTCATCAAGGTTAGACTCTACAGACCGTTCGTTAAGGAATACTTCATGGAAGTACTGCCTAAGACAGTAGAACGTATCGCTGTTCTCGATAGAACTAAGGAACCTGGTTCACTTGGCGAACCACTTTACCAGGATGTTAAGACTGCACTGTATGGCGAAAGAAACGCTCCAGAAGTTTACGGCGGCAGATATGGTATCGGTTCTAAGGATACATTCCCAGGAATGATTCAGGCTATCTTCGATAACTTATATCACAAGCATCCTAAGAACAACTTCACAATCGGTATTGAAGATGACTTAACAGGTCACTCACTTCCATATACAGAAGGTATTGCTAGAGAACCTAAGGGCACAATCAAGTGTAAGTTCTGGGGTCTCGGTTCCGATGGTACAGTAGGTGCGAACAAGACAGCTATCAAGATCATCGGTGACAAGACTGACCTTTACGCTCAGGGTTATTTCGACTACGACTCAAAGAAGTCCGGTGGTCTGACAGTATCTCACCTGAGATTTGGTGAACAGCCAATTCAGTCAACATACCTCATCAACAACGCTGACTTTGTAGCTTGTCACAATCAGGCTTACATCCGTCAGTATGACATGCTCAAGGATCTGTCAAAGGGCGGCACATTCCTGCTGAACTGCTTCTGGAGGACAGACGAAGAGATTTCAGAAGTTCTCCCAGCTAAGATGAAGAGAGCTCTCGCTAAGAAGGAAATCAACTTCTACACAATCGATGCATGTACAATCGCAGAAGAAATCGGTCTTGGCAACAGAATCAACATGGTAATGCAGGCAGCATTCTTCCAGTTAACTGGCGTAATTCCTATTGACAAGGCTGTTGAATACCTCAAGGAAGGTATCGAAAAGACATATAAGAAGAAGGGTCAGGATATCGTAGACATGAACTGCAGAGCAGTTGATATGGGTATCAGATCAATCCGTAAAGTTGAAATCCCTGCTGACTGGGCTGACGCAGAAGATCCTCGTGAAAAGTACGAAGAAATTCCAGAATTCATCGAGAACGTTCTTAAGCCAATGAACAGCAAGGCTGGCGATGACCTTCCAGTAAGCGCATTCGAAGACATGGCTGACGGTACATTCCCACTCGGAACTTCAGCTTACGAAAAGCGTGGTGTAGCTAACTACCTGCCACAGTGGCAGAAAGATAAGTGTCTGCAGTGCAACCAGTGTGCATTCGTTTGTCCACACGCTGCAATCAGACCAATGATCCTTAACGAAGAAGAAAAGGCAAACGCTCCTGAAGGCTTCGAAACAATTCCTCTCATGGGTAAGGACGTTGCTGGTCTCAACTACAGAATGCAGGTTTCAGCTATGGACTGCCTGGGTTGCGGTAACTGCGCAAACATCTGTCCAGCTACAGAATCAGCTCTCATCATGAAACCTTACGCTGAAGTTGTTAAGGAAGCAGAAAACTGGGACTACGGCATCAAGATGCCTAGAAGACAGGAAAAGTTCAACATCGAAACAGTTAAGGGAAGTCAGTTCGCTAAGCCATACATCGAATTCTCAGGTGCATGCGCAGGCTGCGGCGAAACTCCATACATCAAGCTGGCAACTCAGCTGTTCGGTGACAGAATGATCATTGCTAACGCAACAGGTTGTTCATCAATTTGGGGTGCATCAGCTCCAACAATGCCTTACTGTAAGGACGAAAATGGCAGAGGTCCTGCATGGGCTAACTCACTGTTCGAAGATAACGCTGAATTCGGTTATGGTATGCTCATGGCTGTTAAGCAGATGAGAGAAAAGATCGAGAAGAACATGCGCGCACTCCTCGAACTGGACGTAGACGAAAGACTCAAGGAAGCATTCGAAGAATGGCTTGAATATAAGGAAGATGGTAAGGAATCAAGACCTAAGAGCGAAAGAGTTATCGAAGTTATCCAGAACATCGAGCACACTGACGCAGTAGTAGAAGGCCTTTGCAACAGAATCCTGGAAGCTAAGGACTACTTGGTTAAGAAGTCAGTATGGGCTCTCGGCGGCGACGGTTGGGCTTACGATATCGGTTACGGCGGTCTCGACCACGTACTGGCATCAGGCGAAAACATCAACATCCTCGTATTCGATACAGAAGTATACTCAAATACTGGTGGTCAGGCTTCAAAGGCTACACCAACTGCAGCTATCGCTAAGTTCGCAGCTTCAGGTAAGAGAGTTAAGAAGAAGGACCTGGGTCTGATCGCAATGTCATACGGCTACGTTTACGTTGCTCAGGTTGGTATGGGTGCTGACAAGAACCAGCTCATGAAGGCTATGATCGAAGCTGAAGCATATGATGGTCCATCAATCATCATCGCTTACGCTCCATGTATCAACCACGGCCTTAAGAAGGGCATGGGTAGAACTCAGGAAAATACCAAGGATGCAGTAGAAGCAGGTTACTGGCACCTCTACAGATACAATCCAGACCTCAAGAAGAAGGGCAAGAACCCATTCATT
>JAQXGH010000044.1 GCA_029006195.1 Bacillota bacterium | reverse complement strand
GGAACGCACGGCGCCTGATTTCGCAGAGTATAATGTGTTTCCGATTAAACTGTATATGAGACCTACGTGGCTGGACGTTAAGTTCTAGGCGCAGGTTCGGATTGAGAAGCCCTCGCCGGGAATTGACGGCGAGGGCTTCTGCTTGCACAGAGACTAACATATAGTCCCGCATATGGGTCCCCAAAAGTGGTCTGTAGGACAAAAAATAAAGAAAAACTCGAAGCGTATGCTTCGAGTTTTATATTGGCTAGGGTAGCAGGATTCGAACCTGCGCATGACGGAATCAGAATCCGTTGCCTTACCGCTTGGCGATACCCCAACGTTATTAAGTTTGCGGTTTGGTTAAGATTATGTGGGGTGGGTAGTGGGATTCGAACCCACGCATGACGGAGCCACAACCCGTTGTCTTAACCACTTGACTATACCCACCACAGCATTGGTTTCCTTTTTTAGGAAAATGGAGGCGACACCCGGATTTGAACCGGGGAATAAAGGTTTTGCAGACCTCTGCCTTACCACTTGGCTATGTCGCCACATTTTGGAATCAGCGACTCCAAAAAGAAAAATTGGCGATCCGGAACGGGCTCGAACCGTCGACCTCCAGCGTGACAGGCTGGCATTCTAACCAACTGAACTACCGGACCGCGTAACCAATACATGGTTTAATAAATTGTGGTGGGCGATACAGGGCTCGAACCTGTGACCCCCTGCTTGTAAGGCAGATGCTCTCCCAGCTGAGCTAATCGCCCACAATTATGGTAGCGGCGAGTGGAGTCGAACCACCGACCTTCCGGGTATGAACCGGACGCTCTAGCCAACTAAGCTACACCGCCACACCGTTTGTCAGCTTCTCTTTCGTTCCGCCGACAAGAGTTATCTTACTACATTAGGCCGTCTGTGTCAACATATTTTTTTATCTTTTTAAGATTTTCTTACATGCTGTCTGTGTGACAACCTCGTATTTAACTCGCCTCACTTTTATACCATATTTCAGACTATCAATCAAGTGATTTATGGATATTTTTTACAATTATTTTACAGGCGTGGAATGATTTTTAGACGAATGATTGCTTCCACATATTCCATATCAATTTCGTTATTTTCCTCATACATATAAATGATATTTGTCCACTCATTTATGCCCGATTCATCGTACACGCTGCGTTTGTATTTGTGCCTACCCACATAGTCCGGATCATCCATTAAGCCGCAGTATTCCAGGTAAAACGGAAGGTCCTGTGCGTCAAGGAAAGTGAAGTCAGGGTACTCTTCTTTGAAGCCTTGGTAGCCTTTGCGATCTCTGCATCTGACTTCAGCTTCATAGCGAAAAGGGATTCCGTACTCATATAGCTTTTCGGCGATGAGCAATTCAGACTTTGACCTAACATAAAGACCGCGCGAAGTCTTCTTGTCGCGATCCTCCGGTCGGAATGGATTATCGTAATATGCGCCGTTCGCCCATTCATTACGGCTGCGGATGCGATCGTACTGGTCCTTAGGAATTACCAGAGGATTGTAGGCCGGGCCGATGGTGATGGTGTCGCTATGTATAATATTATTACTTTCATTTGGAAGTTTTGACAAAAGTTTGGCGTCCCGCGGTTTAAGATGATTTATAATATTTGCCTTTGTCACATTCTGATAACTTGACAGCATGTTCTCTAACAGACCAATGTTTTCATCGAGCAATTTAAGCTCGCCCTGGAGGAACAGTTTCTTCATGAAGTCGACTATTATATGCACGTCTTTTATCCTGATTTTTTCTTTTACTGTCGCGCCTTCAGGAATTTGATAATATAATAATTTACCTCGATGGGCCGTATGGAACAAGCGCCCTTCCGGGCATGAATTTATTTGTGATTCGACGCTTGCTCGTTTGATTCGTAATTTGTCCAGCGCTTTTTCAAGTTCGTTTCTTACCAGCATATTGAGATATTATCACTATTTTCCATATTTTTCCATATATGTGCGCTAGTTGTCGTTTTTCGGTTGGCTCTTCTGGAATCGGATAATGCAAACATTATCCTGGACGGATTCTCTAGAGCAAGCGCCCTTCCGGGCATGAATTTATTTGTGATTCTACGCTTGCTCATTTGATTCGTAATTTGTCCAGCGTTTATTCAAGTTCGTTTCTTACCAGCATGTTGTGACATTATCACGCTTTTCCATATTTTTCCATATATATGCGCTAGTTGTCGTTTTCCGGTTGGATCTTCTGGAATCGGATAATACTTTTGATAATGATAACGTTTGCCATAGTTCATTTCTTATAAGCGCGCGACGATATTACCATATTTTTCCATATATGTACGCCGATTGTCATCTTCTGGTCAGACCACTAGGCGTTTTGAATATTTATGCATACTCACGTATCAATATAATTCATGAGCCTTCAATTTTTGCTATGACAAAATGATGTGTAGATTTTTCTGTATGATCTACGATAAATAATCTACATGTTTTCTAAGCATATGACAAAACGTCCGAAATATGTCACGTTTATTTCAGGCAAATACGCGGCCAGTTCTCTATAGTGCTCTTCCATTCCCCAACAAACACAGCAGCAAGCAAACCTGTGTAAAAAAATGCACAACTATTGCTATGCAGGGATATGCATGTAGATTATCAGCGCTAAATATGCAGCTAAAATCTACACCGCTTTCCAGATTCCCTCACTGCTGCGAAAAAGCGTTGCATATACAACAAACGTCAATCAACTTCACGAATGAGACGTTGCCAATCAATCCCCACATGCCCAGCACCCAACAACCCAGCTCCCACAGAGTCAACCTCACGCTCCCAGCTTGTTATTTCCATATTTTACCAGTCGCGATTCCTACCCCGCCAACCGCACCCATCAGCCAATCCGCAACCACCCAACCGCAGTCAGCATCAATCCCCACATGTCCAGCTTGTCATTTCCATATTTTACCAATCACGATTCCTACCCAGCCAACCGTACCCATCAGCCAATCCTCAACCACCCAGCCACAGTCAGCATCAATCCCCACATGTCCAGCTTGTCATTTCCATATTTTACCAGTCGCGATTCCTCCCCGGCCAACCGCAGCCATCGGCCAACCGCAGCCATCAGCCAATCCGCAACCATCACCCAATCCCCACTAAAAAAGCGCGGACCAACGCCCGCGCCTCAAATCTAATGAAATCCAATGAAATCTAATGAAACTACTTATCCATCTTGTCCTTCATGAACTTCTTGATGTACTCAGCTGATTCCTTCTCAACCTGAATCATCTCGTCTGTGATGGACGCTGTATGCTTGATGTCAACAGCATCGGCTGCTGCTACCAGCAGAGATGCCATGAACTCTGGGTTCTTTGTTGGCATTGGACCCAGGCAGTTTGTGAAGATCACATTGCCTGTGCGTGCGCCTTCGTCAGTGCCGCCGTTGTTGCCGCGGCCGTAAACCAGAGTGCCGAGAGGTTCCTGGCCTTCTGCCAGCTCAACGTCTGCAACCTGGATCTGGTTGCCGATAACTTCCTGACCGTCAGCTGTCTTGAACCAGATGTCGTCGCCCCATGGCATTTTACGTTCGCGCCATGTCATGTGGAGGAGACCCAGACCTTCTACGCTAGTGCCGTCGAGGCGTTCGTAGCGATCTGACAGGATGGAACCTGTGCTTGCGCAAGTGATGAACCAGCCACCGCGTGCGAGATAGTCGTCGAGGCTCTTTCTCTGGCGCTGAAGTGCTGCTACGATTTCTGGCATGCACTTGATTTCGCCGCCATTCATGTAGATCATGTGCGGCCAGTTCCAAGGGATCTCTTCGTTCATGTTATCCCAGCGCTTGATTTCTACAGGAAGTTCCAGCATGTTACAGATGTGGAGGATGCCCATAACGTCTCCGCGGCCGCCATGCAGATGCATTACATCTGGGTACAGCCAAAGGATGCGGAGAGTCTTGAAACCGTTTTCGCTATCAACTTCGCTAACGTTAGTGATCGAGTTTCTCTTTCTGGAGAACTGCTCTCTTATTCTATTGAACTTGCTAAAATCGTTTGTAATCTTACTCATTCTGATCGGCCCCCTTCCTAAATATTAGCCTTCGCATATTCTGCCAGGGACTCGAACTTGTGCAGCCATGTAATCAGGTACACGTTGTCACATTCGCACTTGGCAAGTTCTTCAACTATAGTCTTATCATCGTTTGTAGGGAGCACAACGAGCTTCTCAGGGTCGAAACCGTCATAAAGCATACGAAGTGCCGCATCATAAGCAACAGTGCCTGAGAAACAGATACACTTGCTTACATTTGACTTCACCAGTCTGCGGAAATCGCAGTCAAAAGTATAGAAAGTATTTGTGTAGTGAGGATCGAAGTCAACCAGTTCGTCGAGGCCAAGCATGAATACCTTTTCGCTTGGGTCGTCAGCGATTACGTTGAGAGCTGACTGAACTGTTTCAGGATTTTCCTGCTTCATTCTCAGGTACTTGATTGACTTGCCGCCAGCCTGGATTTCCTCCATTCTGCCGCCGATGTTAACGAAGTCCTTGAAGGCTTCGCTGATAACCTTCTCGTCCACACCGAATTCTCTAGCCAGTGCCAGAGCTGCAACATAGCAGTAGAGGAAGTATGGTGTGCTGTACTTGAAGTCGTACTGTCTGCTGCCTACGTCGAAAGTCTTAAGTGCAAAATCTACATTCTTCGCCTGATAGTCATTTTCCTTAGCGCCGAAACCACATGCTTTGCAGTGGAATGGGCCTATATTATCGATATTGTATGCGTCAAAAGTGATAGGTTCATGGCATACAGGACATGGCATTGTTACTGAGAAGAAGTCATCAGTCTTATCGAATGATGATGAGTTTCTGTCTACTCCATAAGTTACCTTTCTGCCTGCCTTGTTACCCAGAGCCAGAGCATTTGGCTCATCGCCGTTAACGTATACAGTTACATTCTCGTCTATTGCTGAAGCCAGCTTGTTCCAGATTATATCAGGTTCGCCGTTTCTCTGAACCTGGTCCTTCTGGATATTAGTAACGCAGATATGCTGTGCAGGGAGCTGCTTATGGATGATCGGAAGGAATCTTTCGTCAGTTTCCAGAAGCACTACGTCTGCTGTAAGTCTGCCGCTTAAATCTGTATTGTGAATAAGTGTTACAACAGCACCGCCGATGAGGTTAGCTCCTGCCAGGTTTACTGCAGCCTTGATGCCAGCCTTCTTGAATACGTGTGCCATCAGGTTAGTTGTTGTACTCTTACCGTTAGTTCCTGTCACGAAAATAGTCTTAGCAGGTTCGAGACCCTTAACGTGGCTGATGAACTGTGGATCTATCTTAAGCGCTATTGATCCTGGGAGATTCGTTCCTCTCTCCTTAGCTATGAGTTTGATGCCCCATGCAGCTAATTTTGATACATATAACGCAGCGTAAAATCTTAAACTCATGTTATATAATTCTCCTTTTAAAGCCGATAAATACCGGAGGCCTAAACCACCGGTTATTTATGTTTCTCTTCTGATTCATTGATGCTGGCTATGAAGAACTGGTTTAATCTGCGGAAGCCTTCGTAGATTACTTCTTTCTCTTCATCTGACATACCAGCAACTACAATTTTCACCATGTCTTCCCTATACTGACTCTGATATCTAAAATATTGTCTTCCTTTTCGAGTCACTTTAACAATGGTGCTTCTGTTATTATAAGGGTCTGGCACCTTAGTAACAAGACCATTCTTTTCTAATTTTTTGATAAGTGTTGTCGTTGACGGTCTGCTTATCTTTAAGTAGTCCGCCACATCACTTACGGGTCTGCCTTCTGGATTCTTTACAAGGAAATCTATAGCAGTGCGATCTCTGAACGAGAAGCTCGCACTGCTGTATTTTCTTTTAGTTTCTTCCATCAAAAGAAGATTATGGTATCCGTCTGCAAAAATGCTGTTCAATCTCTGTTTAAGTTCGTCCATATTATTCAGTATATTTACCTACGAGAATACTTGAGTTCTGTCCACCGAATCCGAATGCATTTGACATTGCATACTTCAGATCCGCCTTTGTGTTTTCTGCGATTACATTAAGATCGCATTCGGGATCCTTATTTTCTAGATTGAGTGTTCCTGGAACGATTCCTTCCTGAATTGCCTTAACGCAAGTGATTACTTCTGTAACACCGCCAGCACCCATCATGTGGCCTGTTGCAGGCTTTGTTGAGTTGATGATAACATCACCTGCTGCATCACCGAATACTTCCTTGATAGCCAGGATTTCAACGATGTCACCCTTGTGAGTTGCTGTACCATGAGTGTTGATATAGCCGATCTGTGAAGGTTTGATTCCAGCCATTTCGATAGCCTGCTTCATGCACAGGATTTCGCCTTCGCCGTCAGGTCTAGGAGTTACAGGATGATATGCGTCAGTATTGTTGCCGCATCCTGCCAGCTCAGCGTAGATCTTAGCGCCTCTAGCCTTGGCATGTTCTTCTGTTTCGATTACGAGCGCACCTGCACCTTCGCCGATTACGAAGCCATCTCTGCTTACGTCAAAAGGTCTGCATGCTGTAGTTGGGTTGTCGTTATTTGTTGACAGAGCCTGAGCTGCAGCCAGCGACTGGATGAGGATAGGCTCTTCAGCTGCTTCAGCACCAACAACTACCATAACGTCAGCCATTCCAGCCTTAAGCCAAAGTGATGATAATGTTATAGCGTCGCCGCCTGATGCGCATGCTGTATTGAGAGTCATGCTTGGACCGTGAATGTCGTTAGCGATCGCGATCTGTGATGCGCAAACGTTTCCCAGTGACTTAGGCAGGAATCTAGGACCAACTCTCTTGAATTCTGACTGACTGTACTTTCTCTCTGTTTCAGTGATTGTCTGAATGCCGTTGAGAGCAGTACCAACAGTAATACCTGTTCTATACGGATCAGTGATGCCGCCAGCATCTTCGATAGCCATTCCAGCAGCTACATAAGCCATCTGCATGAATCTATCCATTTCGCTGGACAGCTTACGAGGCATATGCTCCTTAGCTACAAAGTCCAGACACTCGCCACCGAACTTTACCGGAAGTTCTTCAGGATCTATATTCTGCCACGTGTTAATGCCTGTCTTTCCAGCCAGCAGGTTTTCCCAGTATGTGTCAACGCCAATACCAATAGGGGTGATGGCGCCCATTCCAGTTATAACAAGTTTTGTCATTATTATTTCTCCTTGACCAGTGCGAATGAGAATTCAGCCTGAACAGCAACCTTACCATTAACGAAGCCTTTGCCCTTCGCGAAATAGAATGGCGGTTTGCTCTTAGTGATTTCGCACTTTGTTTCAAATGTATCTCCCGGTCTTACAGGGTTCTTGAACTTTACTTCCTTGAGTCCTGTAAATAATGAAGTCATGCCTTCTTCCATTGCACTCTGAAGTAGCACGCATGTTGACTGCGCCAGCATTTCACAGAGAATTACGCCAGGAACGATTGGGTTTCCTGGGAAGTGTCCCTGAAGGAAGAATTCATCGCCTCTCACATGATACTTACCATGTGACATTGTATGCATTTCTCCATCCTTACCTTCTTCTTCGATGATTTCTGCTTCTTCTACGAGGAGCATATTATCTCTATGAGGCAGGATGTTCATAATTTCCTGTTTATTCATTATAAAAACCCTCTTAGTCTTCGTACTTCTTAAATGCTACGCATGCGTTGTGTCCGCCGAATCCCAGTGAAGTTGAGATAGCGCATTCGATTTCCTGCTTACGAGGAACGTTTGGTACGTAGTCCAGATCACATTCAGGGTCTGGAGTGTCGAGACCGATTGTTGGAGGCAGGATACCTTCGTTAAGAGCCATAATTGAAGCAACTGCTTCAACAGCACCAGTACCGCCCAGCATGTGACCAGTCATTGACTTAGTTGAGCTGATTGCGATCTTGTATGCGTCATCGCCGAATACCTTCTTCAGTGCGATTGTTTCAGCCTTATCGTTAAGGGGAGTACCTGTACCGTGAGCGTTTACGTATACCTTTGAAGCATCTGGGCTTCCGCTCTGTACGTAAGCCTGTCTGATAGCTTCTGAACCAGCCTTGGCTTCTGGATCTGGAGCTGTCATGTGGTGAGCGTCGCATGTTGAACCATAGCCTGTGAATTCAGCATAGATCTTAGCGCCTCTAGCCTTTGCGTGTTCCAGTTCTTCGAGAACGAGAGCGCCTGAACCTTCGCCCATTACGAATCCGCCTCTGTTGAGGTTGAATGGAAGGCTTGCTCTAGCAGGATCTTCTTCAGTGTTCAGAGCCTGCATCTTAACGAAACCACCGAGAGCTGATGGTGTGATTGCAGCTTCTGTACCTCCAGTGATAACAACGTCTGCATAACCATCCTTGATGTGTCTATATGCTTCACCGATTGCGTTTGTACCTGATGCACAAGCTGTTACTGCAGGAAGCGCAGCGCCTCTCATGCCGTACTTGATAGCGATCATACCAGCTGACATATCTGCAATCATCATAGGGATGAAGTACGGTGAAATGAATCTAGGACCCTTTTCGAGGTACTTAGTATAGTTTTCTTCAAATGTGTGGATGCCACCGATACCTGAGCCGAAGTATACTGCAGCTCTTTCTGGTTCATAGTGACCTTCGATGCCGCTGTCCTGAACAGCCTGCACTGCTGCGCCCATAGCCAGATGGATGTTTCTGTCTGCCTTTCTGGCATCACCCTTATCCATATAAAGCTTAGGATCGAAATCCTTAACTTCTGCTGCGATTTTTACTGCGAAATCTGATGTGTCGAACTGTGTGATAGGACCGATACCGCACTTTCCTTCCATCATGCTGTTCCACATTGTCTGAACATCGTTTCCGATTGGTGTTACAGCACCTAAACCTGTAACCACTACTCTTCTACCCATAATTAATTCTCCTATCTTTCTTTCCTTACATTGCGATGCCGCCATCGATTCTGATGACTTCGCCTGTAATATAGTTTGCTGAGTCTGATGCCAGGAAGAAAATGAGTTCAGCGATTTCTTCTGCCTTAGCCATTCTCTTCATAGGAATCTGATCAACAAGCTTATTGTTTGCGCTGAGGTTTGCTGTCATGTCTGTTTCAACAAATCCAGGTGCAACCGCATTGCAAGTTACATTACGGCCAACCAGTTCCTTGGCTGTAGCCTTTGTAAGACCGATTACGCCAGCCTTTGAGGCACTGTAGTTAGCCTGTCCAGGGTTACCCGTAAGACCTGAAACTGAAGTGAGGTTTACGATTTTGCCGTGTCTCTGCTTCATGAACACTGGTGTGCAGTGTCTGATCATATTGAATGTACCCTTGAGATTTATGTCGATTACTGCATCGAAGTTTTCTTCCTTCATCATAGCGATGAGACCGTCTCTTGTTACTCCTGCTGAGTTAACCAGGATATCGATTGATTCGAAATCCTTAACGATTTCAGCAACAGTTTCCTTAACTGCTTCGAATTCAGCAACATTAACCTTGTATGCCTTAGCCTTAACACCAGTAGCTTCTATTTCTGCTACTGTAGCTGCTGCAGCTTCGTCATTACCGGCATAAATGATAGCGATGTTGGCACCGTTTGCAGCGAACTTTATTGCTGCTGCCTTACCGATACCTCTGCTTCCGCCTGTGATTACTGCTGTTTTACCATTAAGCATTCTTAACTCCTTCTACTGCCTTCTGCAGAGTTTCCATATTTTCTACGTTGTATACGCTTACAGTTTTATCGATTCTGCCGATCATTTTAGCAAGTGTTGAACCAGGTCCAAGTTCGATGAAAGTATCAACGCCTTCTGCTACCAGGTTCTTAACAATCTTCTTCCAGAGTACTGGATTTACGATCTGATCCTTCAGATATCCTCTAACGTCTTCGCCGTAGTTTTCAGCTGTAAGGTTTGAGAATACAGGAATCTGTGGTGCATTTACGTCTGCTGTTTCCAGGAATTTTCCAAAAGCTTCACTCGCATCACTCATATAAGGTGAGTGGAAAGCGCCTGCTACTGCCAGCGGCTTAGCCAGACCTCTAGCTTCCTTAACGTCAGCCTTGAAGGCTTCCAGTTCTTCCTTGTTACCAGCAACTGATACCTGACCGTCAGTGTTGAAGTTTACTGGATATACGTTTTCGTACTTTGATGCCAGTTCCTGAACCTTCTCATCAGCAAGCTTCAGTACTGCTACCATGCCTGTGTCGTGCTTTTCAGCATCCATCTGCATGAGTCTGCCTCTTTCGCTAACTACTCTTAAGCCTTCTTCTAATGTGAAAGCCTTAGCGTAAGTCAGAGCTGAGAGTTCACCAAGTGAGAATCCAGCTGCATAGTCAGCCTTGATTCCTTCTGCTTCTAATGCAGCAGCCATAGCCAGACTTACAGTGAAGATGCATGGCTGAGTGTTGCTTGTGATAGTCAGTTCTTCTTTGTCAGCTTCGAAGCACTGCTTGCTTGTACCTTCTCTTACAGAATCAGCTACCTTGAATACTTCTGCAGCTGCAGGTACGTTTTCTGCTACTTCTTTACCCATTCCAGAGTACTGAGCACCCTGGCCTGAGAATACAAATGCTATTTTTCCCATTTTTTAAGTCCTCCAAGAATTCTCTCAGCGTCCTGCCAGAGGTCATCGATGATTTCCTTACAAGTTTCTTCCTTAGTTACCATAGCTGCACTCTGTCCAGCAAGGAAGCAACCGTTCTTTTCATCGCCTTCTACTACAGCCAGGCGCAGTTTACCAGTACCGAAGTTTTCCAGTTCTTCGTTTGAGATGTCAGTGTATTCCATCTTAGCGTATTCTCTAGCGAACTGGTTCTTAATGCTTCTTACTGGATGGCCGAGTCTTCTGCCAGTTACTACTGTTGCAGTGTCTCCAGCCTTGAGAACCTTCTTCTTATAATTTTCATGAATGTTACATTCTGTTGCTGAGAGGAATCTTGTTCCCAGCTGTACAGCCTCTGCGCCAAGTGCAAAAGCTGCAGCAATTCCTCTACCATCTGCGATACCGCCTGCTGCAATTACCGGCAGGTTTACAGCATCGCAAACCTGTGGAACCAGCGTAATAGTTGCCAGTTCACCGATGTGTCCGCCTGATTCGCCGCCTTCAGCGATAACTGCACAAGCGCCGTTTCTTTCAGCGATCTTAGCGAAAGTGATTGAAGGTACTACTGGAATTACCTTGATATCAGCTTCAAGCCACATCTTCATATATTTAGCAGGATTACCTGCACCAGTTGTAATTACAGGAACGCGTTCTTCTGCTGCAATCTGTGCAACTTCGTCTGCGAATGGGCTCAGCAGCATGATGTTAAGACCAAAGGGCTTATCAGTTAACTCTTTAGCCTTCTGGATCTGTGTTCTAACATAATCACCATCAGCATTTCCCGCTGCAATGATACCGAGGCCACCAGCGTTTGATACTGCTGCTGCAAGCTCCGCATCAGCAATCCATGCCATACCACCCTGAAAGATTGGATATTCGATTCCAAGCATTTCAGCAATTTTTCCCTTATTCATGGTTATTCACGTCCTTTTCCTATTATTTCGGATTTATCTGTTATTCTTCACACAATCGTCACATTTGTGCGTATATACGTACCGGCACCCTTTAGAGGTGCCGGTGTATAATGCTATATTTTTCTTTTTATTCGATGTATATATTAGTTCATCTTTTCTTCAACGAACTTAACCAGTTCATCAATTGTTGCTAAGTCTCTGTCCAGGTCGAGCTGTACGCCGAGTTCTTCTTCGAGCTTCATAACGAGTTCTACAGCGTCCAGTGAGTCGATTCCGAGTGCTTCGAAAGTTGATTCCTTAGTGATTTCTTCCTTATCGCAATCAAGATGTTCAGCAACGATTTCTGCAATCTGTTCAAATAACATAATTTATTACCTCTCTTTTTATAAAATTTTAATTTGTTTATGTTCTTCCTTAACCTTAATAATTAGTTAATCTAATTATCATCAATATTGAGTATATGCCCAGAAGGCTTAAAAGTCAATAGAAAAAAGATGCAGCACTAATATGCCGCATCTCAACTTCCTGATGATATGGTTTTTTTCAAATACTTCCTAAGTTCATTTGTTTCCATCTTCAGAACGTATGAAAACTCTTCATCCACAAGACGCTCCGCTGCCTTAAGTGTGTTAGCGTCTGTTACCGGCAGTTTCTTGCCGTCTTTGTCAAGATCAGCGATTCTTTCTCGAATGCATGTAATCATCCTGACCAGTTCAAGACTCACTCCTCCCGCGAGAATGTTCTTAAACTCTTCGATTCGAGCACGCCTATCCTTCACCCATTCAAATTTGTCGTCATTTACTTTTAATACCAATTGGTGAATCTCTTCGCTGGTCAAAAGCTGACGCATTTTAGATGTTAGTCGTTCGTTATTAACAGGAACAAATATCCTAGAGTCTTCGTCCCTTAGTTGCCTCAACACATAATAATTTTCAGGCATCTCAGATGTTAAACGGACTGGCTTAATTTCGTCTACAATGCAAACGCCGTTTGTACCGTACGCCAAGAGCTGACCCTCCTTAAACTTCAGCTCATTCATATTATCCTTCTTTCTGTACCTAAAATAGCTTACTATTATTATAACAAGTTTGCTTTATTTTATCAAAGAGTTAAATGTCCAAAAATTTTTAAGGCTATAGCCTTTGCACGTACGGCACAAAAAAACCGCAGCAGTTGCTGCGGTTTATCCCAAAATAACAATTAATCTACGATGTCGATTGAAGTTTCAACATTGTACTTAGCCTTCAGTTCGCCCATTTCTGCGAAGTGTGAAGTCTTACAGTGAGTAGCCTGATGTTCTCTAGTTTCCCACTGTTCCCACAGGAATAATGAAGTGTCTGAGTCAGCAGGGAAATAGAATTCATATCTGTAGCATCCGTCTTCTGCTCTTGACTTGTCGATGATGCCCTTAGCAGCTACTTCCTTATAATAATTATCTCTATCTTCCTTATTATTCATTAAATATGTTACATGAAAATTTACCATTGGTTATCCTCCTTAAAGTCTTTTGTTTATTATACAGCAAGCTAGTTTTCAAGTCCACCGCCGCAGGCTTCTTTGAGGAAAAGCTCTGCTTCCTTGAGAAATGCTTTGCCAACGGTAAGCCTGATGTGCGGGTTGCTTCCGCCATTGAATTTGATTTTTTCGCCATATACCATGGCAAGTCTAGGTATTACGCCCTCCCCGAAACGAGCAGTTTCGTAAAGTTTGAATATCATCTTCTGTCCATTAAGAGATATTTCCTTAACACCAATTGAGCCTGCCATAGAACGGATCTTTGATATTTTGATCAGATTCATGGTATCGCGCGGCACATCACCAAAACGGTCGATAAGTTCGTCGATAATATCCACTTCATCCTCATCGCTTGCTACCATTGATATCTTCTTATACATCTGAAGTCTCAGCATTTCATCCTTAATATAGCGCTCAGGAATGATAGCCGGGATAGGAATGCTGAATACAGTTTCTTCTGCCAAAGGCTTCACTTCCTGACCGCTTAAGCTAGCAACTGCTTCCTCCAGCATCTTACAATAGAGTTCGTAGCCAACATCCAGCATATGACCTGACTGCTCTGTACCCAGGAGATTTCCCGCACCCCTAAGCTCCAGGTCCTTCATGGCGATTCTGAAACCCGAGCCAAACTCAGTGAATTCCCTGATGGCACGCAAACGCTTCTCAGCGATTTCTGTAAGCGAGCGATCCTTCTGGTACATAAGGTAAGCGTAGGCCATGCGGCCTGATCTGCCGACTCTGCCCCTCAGCTGATAGAGCTGCGCCAGACCGAATCTATCGGCATCCATTATGATCATTGTATTTACATTCGGAATGTCGATGCCGGATTCGATGATAGTTGTCGAAACCAAAACATCATACTCTTTATCTGCAAAATCCATAATCACTGTCTCAAGCTCACTTTCGCTCATCTGGCCGTGACCCACAGCCACGCTGGCTTCAGGCACCAGCCTTCTGATCTCTGCCGCTACAGCATTGATGGATTTAACTCTATTGTAAAGCACATAAACCTGCCCGCCGCGAGCCATTTCCTTCTCGATAGCATCGCGAATAACGAAATCGTCCTGCTCCATAACATAGGTCTGAACAGGAATTCTATCTTCAGGCGGTTCCTCGATCGTGCTCATATTCTTTATTCCTGAAAGGGACATGTGCAAAGTCCTCGGTATCGGCGTTGCCGATAATGTAAGAACGTCTACATTTTCTTTTATCTGTTTGATTTTTTCTTTGTGTTTAACGCCGAATCTCTGCTCCTCGTCGATAACAAGAAGTCCCAGGTCCTTAAATTTGACATCCTGAGAGAGGAGTCTGTGGGTTCCTATAATAAGGTCGACCCTGCCTTCCTTAACATCTTCTACTATAAGCTTCTGCTGAGCAGGGCTCTTGAATCTGGAAAGGAGCTGAACTTTGAATGGGAACTTCTCGAATCTGTCTTTCAGAGTGTAGTAATGCTGACTGGCCAGAAGCGTTGTTGGCACCAGTATCGCCGCCTGCTTGCCGTCTGAAGCACACTTGAATAACGCTCTTGCCGCCACTTCTGTCTTGCCGAAGCCCACATCACCGCAAAGCAGTCTATCCATAGGAGATTCCATCTCCATATCGCGCTTGATTTCTTCCACGCATCTGAGCTGGTCATCGGTTTCAACATAAGGGAATGAATTCTCGAATTCCTTCTGCCATTCGTTATCCGGCGAGAAAGCGTATCCCTTCTTGCTCATTCTGGCAGCGGAAACACGGAGAAGGTCCTCTGCCATATCCATGACTGCAGCCTTTGCACGAGCTTTCGTTTTCTTCCATTCGCTGCCGGAGAGTTTGTTGAGCTTTGGCGTAACGCCATCACCGCCAACGTATTTCTGGAGCACGTTAAGCTGATCCACAGGGATGTAGAGAGAATCAGTTCCAGAGTACTTTACCTTGAGGTAGTCCTGCTTAACGCCCTGCACGATGAGCTGCTCTATACCTTCGAATCTGCCAATGCCGTGATTCTCGTGTACAACGTAGTCGCCCACCTGAACGTCAGCGAAGCTCTTTATCTGCTGCCCTCTGGGCTTGTCCTTCTTCTTTCTCTTACTCTTCTTCCTGCTGGCACCAAAGATATCGCCTTCCCAAAGGTAACACTTCTTTTCGTCCAAAAGCTCCATACCGGAAGTTAATGAGCCTTCTTTAACGATTACGTGTCCAGCTTCAGCGTTTCCCGGGAGCACGCGTCTGTTGAAGCCTTCGTGCTCAATGAACTCTATCATATTGTTCATTCGCTCAGGCGTACTGCAGACTATGGTTACTTCGAAACCTTTGGCAATGTAGCTATCCAGGTCTGCCTTTAGTACATCCAGCCTGCCGTTATATGACGGAGCCTGTCTGCATTCTATATTTCTAAGTTCCGTAAGGAAGGGAGCATTCTTAATTGTTGATGTGAAAGGTGTAAAGATATATCCGTTCTTATCCAGCTTCTCAGGAAGATCATATAATATGAAGTAATCCTTCTCTCCGGATGCTCCCGCGAAGTCTGCGCCTATGGCACGTCCCGCTTCAAGAAGCGCAGCAATATCATCTGCACGCTCCTGGCAGGATACTTTAAGCGTTTCCAAAATTCGCGCCGGATCATCTATCAAAACAGTAGGCTCCTGCATGTAGTCCCAGATGTACATTGTCTCATCGTAGAAATAATCCAGGAACTTCTCCATATACTGGAGATTTATCATGCCATCTACATACTCCAGAAGCTGATCGCGTCTTTTAACGAGATTGTAGGTTTGCTCTGTTTTGCCTTCTTTTTTCTCTATTTTCTTTATCTGCTTGTTATATGCACTTTCGATTTTCTTGGCAGCACTCAGGAAGACTTCCTTATCCCTTGTGATTTGGGAGCACTGACATATAATCAAGCTGCCCATAGGATCAAGTGATCTCTGCGTCTCCAGATCAAAAGCTCTAATAGAGTCGACCTCTGTGTCAAAGAGTTCAATTCTGCATGGCAGTTCCAGGTCAGGCGGATAGATATCGATTATTCCACCTCTAATACTGTACTCGCCGTGGCTTTCCAGCATTGCCACGCGCTCGTAACCCATAACAAACAGTTTTTCTCTTATTTCATCTATATCTATATCTTCGCCTACTTCAAGCTTTATTGTGTTTTCTTCAAATAAAGACTTAGGAGGCAGTTTCTTTATCGCTCCTGTTACAGGCGCAATAATAGTGCACTTTTCACCCGATATCGCAGCCTTAAGGACTTTGATTCTCTCCAGAAGAGTATCATTACTCTTAGCTTCATACTGGATGTAGCTTTCGTCTTCAGGCGGCAATATGTATATGGGATCATCAGAGCCGTTCATTGCACTAAAAAAAGAAAGGTCTTCAGCTAATCGTTTCGCTCTTGTTAAGGTTGATACAACGATAAGGCTCTGACCTTCTTGTTCACAAATTATAGAGGCAGCAGCAGGGGCTACTCTACCCTCTGCTGCGCCACTTATGTTGATCATTCCGTTTTTACTCAATGTTCTTATCTTCTGCCTGTGGCAGTTCTTCTTTTTCTTGTTCTTTTTCTTTCTTTGGTTTCTTCTTCTTTGGTGTATTGTGCTTATTCATAGCAATGTCTACACCTTCAGCTATCATGCATTCTACAGCGTCAGCTGCTTTCTCGATGCACTTAGATATAGGATCATCCGCTCCCAGTTTTACCTTGCCGAGAACGAAGTCTTTCCAGTCAAGGTTGCCGCTGCCTCCGATTCCCACTCTTACTCTAGGAAAGAGATCTGAACCTACGTGAGAAACGATGGACTTCATGCCGTTATGACCACCGGCAGAACCCTTCTTTCTTATTCTGAGAGCACCTGTTTCGATATCCATGTCGTCATATACAACTATAAGATTCTCATCAGGAATATTGTAATATCTTACGATTTCACCTAAAGACTCTCCGCTCAGGTTCATGTATGTCTGAGGCTTGACGAGAAGCACTTTCTCGCCAGCAATTCTGC
Organism: Bacillota bacterium; assembly: GCA_029006195.1. Classification (GTDB taxonomy): domain Bacteria; phylum Bacillota; class Clostridia; order Peptostreptococcales; family Anaerovoracaceae; genus Lentihominibacter. Next base: position 25,078 of record JAQXGH010000044.1, on the reverse strand, counting down.
CATCACCTACCAGAGCTTTATGTTTGATCTTATTGACGTTAATTCCGAACCTGTCGGCCAGAACATCCACAACAAGAAATCCCATATTATGTCTCGTATTTTCGTATTTTTTTCCTGGGTTACCAAGTCCCGCTATAACATACATATATTCTTCCCTATCCGTTTCCTGCTGGTCATTCGAAGATGAATCACCAAACAAACGATTAATCAAAGAGAGTACTGATTGAACCATTATTGTGAACTCTCTTAATTGCTTCTGCAAACAGAGGTCCTACTGATAAAACCTTAGTCTTAGCAAGCATCTTATCTTCTGGAATTGCCATTGTGTTCAGCAGAACCAGTTCTTCGATTGCTGAGGCATCGATTCTTTCGATTGCAGGGCCTGAAAGTACTGCGTGTGTTGCACAAGCTCTAACGCTCTTAGCGCCCAGTTCCTTAAGTGCATTAGCAGCATTTGTAATAGTACCAGCTGTATCGATCATGTCATCAACCAGGATACAGTTCTTATCCTTGATGTCGCCAATGATGTTCATGATTTCGCTTACGTTTGGTCTAGGTCTTCTCTTATCAACGATAGCAATAGGAACTCCGAGAGGTTCTGCCATCTTTCTCGCACGTGGAACACTACCGTGGTCTGGTGATACGATTACCAGATCTTCCATGTTTCTTTCTGCAAAGAACTTTCTCATAAGTGGCAGACCTTCTAAATGATCTACAGGGATTGAGAAGTAACCCTGAATCTGAGCTGCGTGAAGGTCCATAGTGATAACTCTGTCAGCGCCAGCTGCTACCAGCATGTCTGCTACAAGCTTAGCTGTAATTGGGTCTCTAGCCTTAGCCTTTCTATCCTGTCTAGCATAACCATAGTAAGGGATAACTGCACTGATTCTACCTGCTGATGCTCTCTTCATAGCATCGATAGTGATGAGAAGTTCCATAAGGTTATCATTTACAGGTTCATTAGTTGACTGAATAACGAAGCAGTCAACACCTCTTACTGATTCACCTAAGTTTACGCAGATTTCTCCATCGCTAAACTTCTTAACTTCTAACTTTCCAAGTGGCTTGCCAAGGATGTCGGCAATTTCCTGTGCTAACTCTGGGTGTGAATTAGCTGCAAAGATCTTGTAGTCAGAAAAAACGCTGTTTGTCATTTTTTTTCTCCTCTTGTATCGTGTATTTTAATTTAATATATCTACAATAAACAAAACTGTTTATTATATTCGATTAATAGTTCTTCTTGCTCTTGTCAAGTATTCCTCTTCTTTCAACCCAGCCTTCGATGTTCTTACCCTTAGTTCTGGCAACAAAAAGCGCACCGTCAGGAACATCCGTTGTAATTGTACTTCCTGCAGCAACATATGCCTTCTTACCGATGTGAACAGGTGATACCAGGTTTGAGTTGCATCCGATGAATGCATCTTCCTCAACAACTGATCTGAACTTCTGGCTTCCGTTGTAGTTTACGAATACTACGCCGCATCCCAGATTAACTCTTTCACCAACATCTGAATCCCCGATGTAAGTGAGATGTGAAGCCTTAGCTCCATCTGCCATAGTAGAGTTCTTAACTTCAACGAAGTCTCCAACCTTACAGTCCTTACCGATCTTACTGTTTGGTCTGAGATAAGCGAAGGGTCCAACGCTTGTTCCGTCATCAACGCTGCTTTCTGTGATGACTGAGCTCTGGATCTTAACTCCATTACCGATAGTTGAATCCACGATTCTGCTGTTCTGACCGATAGTACAGTTTTCGCCAATTGTTACATTGCCTTCGATTACAACGCATGGATAGATAGTTGTGCCTGCCCCGATAGTTACGCCTTCATCAATATATGCTGATCTGATATCGATAAAGTTAACGCCAGATTCCATCATAGCTATGTTTCTCTCTATGCGCTTCTTCTCTATTGCTTCGTATTCTTCGTATGTCATGATTTAGTCCTCGATTTTCTTAATGTTTCTAGCTACCTTAAGTGTTGGCTTAATGATTCCCATATCCAGAATCATTTCTCCAACCTTATAAATGTCTCCTGCGCCCATTGTCAGTACGAGATCGCCAGGCTCTGCGTTACTATAAACGTATTCAGCCATATCATCGAAATCGTCAAAGTAGTAAACAGGCTTTCCTGGTTCTACCTCCAGGATCTTAGCCTTAAGCTGAGTTGAGCTGATTTTGTGGATATTCTTCTCTCTTGCTGCATAGATTTCTGCTAGAGCAACATAATCTGCATCCTTAAACGATTCAGCGAAGTCATCCATAAGAGCCATTGTTCTAGTATATGTATGAGGCTGGAACAGTACCCACAGATTGTTGTGAGCCATATTCTTCACTGCTGACAGTGTAGCCTTGATTTCTGTTGGGTGATGAGCATAGTCATCTATGATTCTAACGTTGTTATCAGTTCTGCCAAGCACATCGAATCTTCTGTGTGAACCAACGAAGTCCTTAAGTGTTTCCTTGATGCTTTCCGGTGAAACTCCCAGGGAATGGCAGCACGCAAATGTAGCCAGCGCATTCAGGATGTTATGTTCACCCGGAACGATAAGTTCGATTTCGCAGAGTTCCTCACCGTGCCAGTTTACCTTAAATGAAGGCATACCTTCACGGTTGAACTTAATGCCTGTAGCATAGTAGTCACTGCTTGAGTTGAGGCCGAATGTGATTGCATTTGGCAGTCCTTCGATAACGCTCTTAACAAATGCATTACCATCATATGCGATTACAATGCCGTTTTCTGGAACCAGATGAGCAAACTTCTCAAACGAATCCGCGATGTGCTCTACATCCTTGAAGTAATCCAGGTGGTCTGAATCGATATTAAGGATGATTTCAACGTTAGGTCTCATTTCCAGGAAGCTGTCCTTGTACTCGCATGCTTCAGTAACGAAATAGTCCTTATTGCCAACATAGAAGTTACCGCCGATTTCATTAAGGTTACCGCCTACCAGAATAGTAGGTTCCTTACCTGCATGTTTAAGTACCAGTGAAACCATGGAAGTTGTTGTTGTCTTACCATGTGTTCCTGAAATAGCAATACTCTTATCATATTCAGGCATGAGTGCGCCAAGTGCCTGAGCTCTTGTTATTGTAGGTATGCCCAGTTCTCTGGCTCTTGCCAGTTCAGGATTATCATCACCTACAGCTACTGTATATATAACCAGATCCACATCTTCAACATTCTTGGCTCTATGTCCTAAGTAGATGCGTGCACCTTCATCAAGGAGCTTCTCTGTAATTTCACTTTCACGCATATCTGAACCTGAAACTTCATATCCTCTGGAGATAAGAATTTCGGCTATTCCCGAAAGGCCGATTCCTCCGATTCCGATACAGTGAACCTTCTTATATTCTGACAAATTTATCATTTGTTGCCTCCTAGTTTTTTACCTTAGAAGTATATCATACTTTATCAAATATTACTCGAAATTTGGCCAAACATTTGGGCAAAAGATAAATGTTATTTACTTAACAAATTACACAAAAAAACGCTTAACAGCACATTAAGAATTACTTATACTTATGCGCAGATAAATTAGATGGCTTTCTATCACTTTTGACACTAACTTGCTATTATTTTTCATCAAGATTTCCGTTTTTTTACCTATTTCTCTTGACAAATATGTCACAAAATAATATTTTGTAGGGGTATTGTGTTACCAATTGGAAAGGCGGTATTAGACGTGAGAATTACAGATGTTAGAATTCGCAAATTAAGCGACGAAGGTAAGATGAAGGCAGTTGCGTCAATTACTTTTGATGACGAGTTTGTTGTACACGATATTAAGGTAATCGACGGACAGAGTGGTATGTTTATCGCAATGCCAAGCAGAAAGATGAGCGAGGGTGATTTTAGAGATATAGCCCATCCGCTTTCACCAGAAGTTCGTAACAGAATCAAAGATGCTATTCTGAACGAATATGAGAAGGTGCTTTCACAGGAATAGTCGATCGCGAATTGCTATTAAGAATGCTGTTTTCAGCATTCTTTTTTATTCTAAAATATTTCTCCTGATGCATAAACATACAAGAACATAAAATTGACATTTTTGCAAAAAAGCTAGTAATTTTAAGGTTCTATGTTATAATCACTTTAGTATCAGTACGGTAGGAGGAATATTTATGCGTATTTCAAGACAAAACAAAATCATCGAATTAATAGATCAGTATGAGATCGAAACACAGGATAAACTGGTTTCACTTCTCCGTCAGCACAACTATGAAGTAACACAGGCTACCGTATCACGTGACATTAAGGAACTGCAGCTGATCAAGACTCTTTCATCAACAGGCAAATATAAATATGCTCTTTCAACAAGCAAGGAAGGCCCTGTTTCAGAAAGATTTAAGGATATCTACAGAAAGTCAATCACTTCAATCGCACAGTCAGGTAACATCATCGTTCTGAAGTGCCTCTCAGGTTGCGGTAATGCTGCAGCAGAAGCTCTGGACTGTCTGGAAGTTGGACATGTTCTGGGAACTGTTGCCGGAGACAACACTATTCTTTTAGTAGTAGACGACGCCTCAAACGGCGAAATGGTTATGACTGCTCTTCAGGAGATGCTTGAGAGCTAACTAACCATAATAAAAAAATATGATTAGACACATTAGAATCAAGAATTTCGCGATTATCGCGAGCACAGACATCGAATTAAATGATGGTCTGAACATAATTACAGGAGAAACCGGTGCCGGTAAATCCATAGTAATCGAAGCAGTAAGCCTAGCTCTTGGCAGCAGGGCGGATACTGCTTTTATTCGTTCAGGAGAGGATAAAGCCGTTATTCAGATGATAGCCGATTACGAAGGCGAAGAGTACGTAATAACCAGGGAAATCTCCGCCTCCGGCAGAAACCTCTGCAGGATAAACGACGAAATCGTTACTTTAGGCCAGCTTAATGCCCTCTGCAGCAAACTTGCAGATATACACGGCCAGTATGATCACCAGTCCCTTCTGGATCCCGAGAAGCACCTTCATCTGGTGGACACCTACCAGAAGGATAAAATCGGACCGGCTAAGGCTAAGGTGGCCGAAATTTACGGCGAATTTTCAGATGCAGTAAGTAAGCTTCGCACTTTAGAGAAGAGCGCTTCCGAAGCAAGCAGGCAGAGAGACTTTATGGCCTTTGAATTAAAGGAAATACAGGATGCAGACCTGAAGGCCGGCGAAGACGTTGAACTTGAGGAATCAATCGCACTTCTCGAAAACAGCGAGAAGATTTACGAAAATCTGGCTGGCGCATACGAAATCGCATCAGACTGCGAGTACAGTATATTATCAGCTCTTAAAAGCGTTGCCGATATGGTTTCAGATACAGGCGAATTCTCATCGGATTTGGCAGAACTGGGCGAACGCATAAACGGCCTTTATTACGAGCTTGAGGATGCCTGCTCATCTATTCGCGAGAGCAGAGATGCCGCTGTTTTCTCACCGGAGGAGCTGGATAGATGCATTGCTCGCTATGAAATCATTAAGAGGCTCAAAGAAAAGCATGGCATGACCCTGGACGAAGTTATCGCATACGGCGAAGAGTTGGAAGAAAAACTCCTTCTCATCCAGGACGTAAGCGCCAGCAGAGAAGAGCTTAAGAATAAAATCGCAGAAATCAAGACAAGACTCGCTGCCGCAAGCGAAGAACTCAGCGTTCTCCGAAAGGCTGCAGCCTCGAAGCTGGAAGAACTCATCACCCAGCAGCTTGCTGAATTAAACTTTAATAATGCGGATCTTAAGATAGACTTTGAGTCATCCTATGACCCTCATGCATCCATGAGCGGTTTTACTCCTGAAGGTACAGATATAGTCCAGTTCCTTATTACAACAAATAAGGGCGAACCGCTTAAGCCACTCAGCAAGATCGCATCTGGCGGTGAAATGTCACGTATAATGCTGGCATTCAAGAAGATAACCGGCGATTACGACAATATTCCAACAATGATCTTTGACGAAATCGATAGCGGAATAAGCGGCATTGCTGCTACGACCGTAGGCCGTAAGCTTAAGGAAATCGCAGATAATCATCAGATCATCTGCATCACTCATCTGCCGCAAATAGCAGCATGTGGTTCCCATAACTATAGGATATATAAGGAATCAGACGACGACATGACTTATACCAGCGTTCAGAAACTGACTAAGGAAGAAAAGGCCGGCGAAATCGCTAGGCTCCTTGGTGGCGCTAATATCACGGAAACAACTATGGCGTCCGCAAAGGAACTCATCGAAGCTTCCGAATAAAAAGCAATAAAAAAACCGCGTTCTAACGAACGCGGATTTTTATTGCTATTTATCTGAGAATTATTCAGCGTCTTCTGCTGGAGCTTCTGCTTCTTCTTCTGCAGGTGGAGCAACTGTTTCTCTGATGCTCAGGCTGATTCTCTTTCTGTCCTTATCGATTTCAAGGATCTTAGCATTAACAACCTGACCTGGAGTCAGTTCGTCGTTAATGTTAGCAACTCTCTTATGAGCTACTTCTGAAATGTGTACGAGACCATCAAGGCCTGGTTCCAGTTCTACGAATGCGCCGTATTCCTTGATCTGTACGATCTTACCTTCGATAACCTGACCAACTTCATACTTGTCGTCGATTACGCTCCAAGGTTCAGGAGTATTCTGCTTGAGACCTAATGAGATCTTGCCCTTTTCAGCGTTCATTGAGAGAACCTTAACGTTGATCTTCTGACCGATTTCGAGAGCTTCCTGTGGGTGCTTAAGCTTGCCCCATGAAATTTCTGAAATGTGGAGGAGACCGTCGATTCCGCCGATGTCTACGAATGCACCGTAGTCAGTGAATCTCATAACAGTACCTTCAACAACGTCATCTACGTTCAGCTTGTCCCAAATTTCAGCGATGATCTTATCTCTTTCTTCGTTCAGGAACTGCTTATGTGAGAATACAGCTCTGTTTCTTCTCTGGTCAACTCTTGAAACTCTAACTTCCATAGTCTGGCCAACGAATTCTTCTGCATTTTCAACATAGTGGTCTGAAAGCTGTGAAAGTGGAATGAATCCTGATACTTCCTTGTAATCAGCGATAACGCCACCGTTAACTGTTCTTGTAACCTTAACTTCCAGAACTGTCTTATCTTCAAGTGCCTTGACGATTTCTCCCCAGTTAGCACTGATTTCTAACTTCTTCTTTGAAAGTAAGATGCCGCCGTCAACGTCGTCTGTCTTAATAACCTTTGCCTGGACTTCGTCATCTACCTTGAAAACATCTGCCAGAGTCTGACCTTCTTCGAGGCTAACTTCTGAAGCAGGCAGAATGCCGTCTTTCTTACAACCCAGATTTACAATAACTTCTTTTTCGTTTACCTGATGAACCTTACCTTCTACGATTTCTCCGCTTCTTGGTAATCTGAGAGACTTGTCGATGTCTTCCATCAGATCGTCCATTGTTAATTCTCTTTCAAGTGCTACATCACTCATAGTGGTAATAACCTCCTTAATTGTGCATACAGGCGTCGACGCACCTGCTGCCAATCCTATTCTATTACATTTCGTAACCGCTTGCAATGGTAATTCTGTTAAATTTTCGACGAAAAACGTATCTTGGCAGAATTTTTTGGAAATTTCAAATAACTTGTTTGTGTTCGAACTATTTTTGTCTCCGACCACCAGCATAAGGTCACTTTTTTTAGCCAGTTCTTCGCATGCTTCCTGTCTCTTAGATGTGGCACTGCAGATCGTATTATGAAGTTCATAAGGAATATTCATTTCATCAAGTGCACCCAAAACTTCATTGAGCATAGCTTCTCTTATTGTTGTCTGTGTCACTACGAAAATTGGGGTTTCAGGCTTATAGCCTTTGCACTTTATTAGCGTATCATCATAAGAAGAAACGACAGTGACCTGGTCCTTGCACCATCCGGCTATTCCAACCACTTCCGGATGCTTCTCGTTACCTACGATCAGTACCGGAGCATCAGTTTCGTGCACCAGTTTATGGATTCTCTCAACAAATGGACATGTGGCATCCACAAGTCTGATGCCCTTTTTCTCAGCCTCAAGGTAGAGTTTCTCAGCCTCTCCGTGAGATCTTATTATAACAACCGAATCATCACCAGAAACCTCATCAAGATCCGATATTATTTTGACGCCGCGGCGTGCCAAATCGTCTGTTACTGTATCGTTATGGATAAGCGGCCCCATGGAATAGACTGTTTCACTCGAAGCGTCCGCAGTCTTCTCCGCCATCTCTATGGCACGTTTAACTCCGAAGCAGAAACCGGCATTGTCTGCAACAGTTATTGTCTTTTCTCCAGCTTTAATTACCTGACCCATTATTTACCCGAACTCCTTTTGTCGATTTCTTTAAGTTCTTCAAGATGTTTCTTAAAGGCAGCTTCGCTTCCGTTTGACGTAGGCTGGTAGTACTGAACGCCTTCGTTATACAGGTTATCTGGAAGGTACTGCTGCGTAACATAACCGCCATGTGCGTGCGGATATTTATATCCCTGTCCTCTGCCCAGCTTGGCAGCGCCGCCGTAGTGCGAGTCCATTAAATGAGCAGGAACATCATCTATTTTCTTCGTATGCAAATCCCTCAAAGCCGCATTTAACGCCTCGTTGGCTGCATTAGACTTAGGGCAGCTGGCCATAAGGATAACTGCCTGTGCCAAAGGGATCTGCGCCTCAGGGAAGCCTATCATCTGAGCCGCCTGCACACATGATGTTACTATTGATATGGCACTAGGATATGCCATTCCTATATCTTCACTTGCCATTACCATAAGTCTTCTGCCTATCATCATTTCATCGGCACCGCCGTCGATGAGTCTGGCCAGATAGTGAATGGCTGCATCAGGATCTGAACCACGCACTGATTTCTGCAGTGCGCTGAGCAGATTATATTTATCCTCTGATCTATCGTAGAATGTCGTCTGCTTCTGCATGGCCTCAGCTACGATATCCTTAGTGATGCCGGTTCCCTTGTCGATGTCCAGGTTGTCTACAATAAAGCCCAGCGCATCCAGGGCAACTCTGCAGTCGCCGCTTGACATTGATGCCAGTGTATAAAGCGCATCCTCATCGTATTTGATATTGAGACCTCCGAATCCCTTAGTGGTATCCTCGAGCGTTCTCTTCAGGAGTATGAGCACTTCTTCAGGTTTCAGCCTTCTGAACTCATATATATTTCTCACTCTGCTTATTATGGCATTGTTTATTGAGAAGTATGGGTTCTCCGTTGTGCTTCCTATGAACTTAACGATACCTTCCTCGATAGCCTTGAGAAGAGCGTCCTGCTGGAGTTTGTTCCATCTATGTACTTCGTCTACATACAGGACTGTAGTTTCCTGCATGAGGCCATGGAATCTGTCAGCAGCATTCTGAAGAACAGACTTAAGTTCTTTAGTCCCCGTTGTCGTAGCGTTGATTTCTACGAAATTACTGTCAAGTTCTCCTGCGATTATTCTGGCAAGTGTAGTCTTACCGGTACCGCTGGGGCCAAAAAATATAGCAGACTCGAAGCTCTTATTCTTTATTGAATTATAAAAAAGCGAACCCTCATACATGAAATGTTTCTGTCCAACAAAACCTTCAAGCGTCCCAGGTCTCATCCTTGTGGAAAGTGGTATCATTACCCTCGTCTCCTTTGTTTATCTAATGAAAAAAGCGGACAAAGCCAATAGACTCCGTCCGCTATATTATGTTCTTTATAGATTAATAAGTCAATCTTAGTTCCAGAAATCTGTCTTCTGCTTAAGGCCGATATCAGCTGCCTTGAAGTGTGGATCAAGACCGTTAGCCTTCTGCTTTCTGTAGTCGTCTAAGCACTTGAATGCTACACCGCCCAGAATCAGGATTGAAGGAACGTTTGTGATTACCATCAGACCCTGCATCATGTCTGCGATATCCCATACCAGACCAGCTGTTGCTACAGCACCTGCGAATACCAGCAGTGTAGCCAGAGCTCTGAATACGTAGAGAACGCCCTTACCAGGTTCTCTCTTCATGATGAACTTAAGACAACCTTCGCAGTATGAATAGTTACCGATCAGAGTTGTGAATGCGAACAGTGACATTGCTACTACGAGGAAGATAGGACCTACAGCACCAAATACTGACTGCAGTGAGCCCTGTACGAAACCAGCTGCATCTGCTGAACCGTCAGCTCCGAGGTAGTCACCAGGGAGAACGTTAGTGCTCAGGCACATAAATGCTGTTGCAGTACAGATGAGCAGTGTATCGATGAATACTGAAAGCATCTGAACCAGACCCTGCTTAACTGGGTGTGAAACGTCTGCTGTTGCAGCTGCGTTTGGAGCAGAACCCATACCAGCTTCATTTGAGTACAGGCCTCTCTTAACACCGTACATGATACATGAACCAGCGAAACCGCCGAAGATTGACTGGAAGTCGAATGCGCTTGAGAAGATCAGAGCGAACATGTGACCCAGGTTACCAGCGTTCAGGATGAGAACGATGATTGCAACGATTACGTAAAGAACGCCCATTATTGGAACGAGAACGCCTGTTACGTGAACCAGTCTTCTACCACCACCGAAGATGATGATTCCGAACAGTACTGCCAGGATGATACCGATAATTGCTGGAGTTACTACTGGCTTATAGAAATCAAATGCAGCGAATGTTGACTGCAGGTTGTATGATGCCAGCATGTTGTAACCAACTGCATAAGTAAAGATGATGAAGATTGAGAATATAACACCAAGCCATCTCTGCTTAAGAGCATCCTGCATGTAGAAAGCAGGACCACCGTATGAAGTGCCGTCTGGGTTCTTCTTCTTATAAATCTGTGCGAGAGTTGATTCTACGAACGCTGAAGCGCCACCGAAGAATGCTGATAACCACATCCAGAAGATCGCACCAGGACCACCACAGATGATAGCAGTTGATACACCGATGATATTACCAGTACCAACTCTTGATGCTGTTGAAACCATCAGTGCGCCAAATGATGAAATACCATTTTCGTTTGTTGGCTTCTCCATAATAACCTTACAAGCTTCTTTGAGCATTCCGAACTGCAGGAACTTACATCTGATTGAAAGATAGATACCGCCTGCAATAAGGATAAGTGGAACGATGAACGGCTGATACAGCACATTACTAATCGCCAGAACAACGCTATCGATTGCATTTACCATAATACATCTCCTTATCAATAAAAAAATAACGATAAAAAATAATATAACGCGTTCGCACATTATATCATATTGTTAATTTTTTTACAATACCCTTTAATAATAGTACGAAACCTTGAAATGCAGACGTTTTAAATACATCTAGCGTTTTTACAATTGCCATTTTTTTCCAGCCATGTTAGCTTGTTCTCGAAAGGAAACAGATGGTAAATATGCTTTATTATACCAGCGATGAAATCAAAGGTTATATTTCAGAGATCAGGCTTAAGCTCGCATCAATGGGAGCTGATCTAACAGACGACAAAGCGCTGAAGACAATAGAGGACTATGTATTTTCATTAGAAAAATCAAGGTCATGCAGTTATTCCATAAACAGCGATCTGATCCAGCGTCTGTTCCTGTCTCTAAGGAGCGAGATGGATATTCTGCAGCCATACATAGATGACCGCAGCATATCCGAGATAATGGTCAACGGCAAGGACAATATTTTTGTTGAACGAAACGGTAAAATCGAGAAACTCCCTCTTTCATTCGATTCAACAGAAGAACTTGAGGAGCTGATCAGACGCATTGCTTCCCGCGTTCACAGGGAAATCAATGAACTGAATCCTATTGTTGACGCCAGGCTAAGCGACGGTTCACGTGTTAACGCAGTATACAAGAATATTGCCCTGAACGGTCCGATTTTAACCATACGTAAGTTTCCTGAGCGTGTCATGACCATGCGGGACTTTCTTCTCAATGGCACCGTTTCACCTGAAGCCGCGGATCTTCTGAAGATACTAGTGGTATCCGGTTTCAACTGCTTTGTTTGCGGTGGCACATCATCCGGTAAAACCACAATGTTAAATGTACTAGCTCAGCTCATTCCTCCCACAGAGCGAGTGATAGTGATAGAGGACTCAGCGGAACTGCAGATAGACCAGATAGATAACATTGTAAGGATGGAATGCAGAAACGCAGGTGCCTCCGGCAAGGGTGCTGTGGATATGGCCCAGCTTGTTAAAGCCAGCCTCAGAATGAGGCCGGATAGGCTCATCATCGGCGAAGTCAGAGGCTCTGAAGCCTTCGAAATGATAAATGCCATGAACACAGGTCACGACGGCAGCCTGAGTACAGGCCATGCCGGCAGTATCAAGGGCATTCTTAAACGCCTGGAGTCCCTCTTCATTCAGGCTGCAGATTTCCCTGTAGAATCCATAAGAAGTCAGATAGCCGAGGGCCTGGATATCATCATTCACATGAACCGAGACTCCAGAGGCTCCCGCAGGGTGATGGAGATAGCTGAACTAATAGAAGTCAGAAACGGAGAAATTACTCTCAACTATCTATATACCCTTGAGGATGGTATGACCGGCAATCGGATCATCCACCGTGAGAAGTTAAAGTCCGCAGGTTTTGATGACCTTAATATATGAGTATTTAATATGATTAAAGACTATACGAAATACGAAATGAATCAGCGTGAGAAACTAATATTCACTGCGTCAGGATACGTAATTATCGGCGCAGCTGTGTTTCTCTTTTATCACAGCTTGATTTTATCGATTATTGCAGGTGGCTGCATATTGTGGCTTGCTCCACTTTATGAGGATTTCATGGTCCTCCGAAGATACGAGAAACTGGATATCCAGTTCAAAGATCTCCTCTACTCTCTTTCTGCCTCAGTTGCAGCTGGCAGGCAGATGGGAGAATCCCTTATCGAAGCAGACTCCAATCTGAAACTTATATATCGTGATGAAGACCTTATTATGGTGGAATTGTCACACATGTGCACCTGCATTATCGAGAATAATGAAAGTGATGCAGCCTTGCTTATTGATTTCGCAGATAGAGCTCACAGCGAAGACATCAGCAATTTTGTCCAGGTCTATATCACATGCAGAGATCTGGGAGGCGACCTTGAGCAGATAATCCATCGAACCGCTGTTATTCTTAATGACAAGATGACGATAAGGCGGGAAATCAAATCAATTACTGCTCAGAGAAAACTCGAAGGCAGGATGATCGCTATGATGCCCGTCATTATGCTAGCGCTTTTGAATATCGCATCACCTTCATATATCGCACCAATGTATGAGACTTTCATCGGAAGGCTCATCATGACTTTCTGCCTGGCCGCTTCATGCTGGGCGATTTGGATGATGGAGAAGCTGTCATCTGTGGAGATTTAATTATTTATGAAAACAGATCTTAAAAAACAGCTTGCTATTCTGATAGCCGCTGGGATTTTCCTGATCATAATCGATCTTGTCAGCGCCTTTACCTTAAATACCGCTGAATTTTCTAAGGATTCTGCAGGAACCTTTATTACCAGAAGTGATAAAACAGACCACATATCCTTAAGAGCACGCACCTTTGGCAAAGGCATAGCTTACGACAGAGAATTTGATGTTTCGATATCCCCATACGCGACGGAAAACCCCAGCAGGAAATCAGAGGATAAATATATGCCAAAAGATGAATTCGTGGCACAGGAAATAAGATCCATAGTTATGAGTTTTAATGACGACACCTCAATCAGAAAGATTTATCTGCCAAATGTTTTATCAAACGGACAGAAGGTCACATGGACAGTTGTCAGAAACACTCATACAGTCCTTATCATTTTCACATGTCTTTTAACGGGATTTCTGCTCTATCACAGGCGTAACGCTCCGGTTATCAGGAAGAAGAAAATGCAACGGCAGTCCATAGCAAGACAGCTGCCTGAGTTTGTTAACAGGCTAGTGCTTCTGCTTAATGCCGGTCTGGTGCTGAATTCGGCATTTGAAAGAGCCATTCAGGAAGGCCTCAGATTTCAGGATAACGACCTTGATTATTTCTGGAGCAAAATGAATGATATCTATATTTCAATAAGGGAGACCAACAGCTCAGCAAACCAGGAGTTCAGGTCTTTCGCGAAAGAGTCTGGTGTTAATGAACTCATTAGGATCAGCAACATATTAAACGACAATGTCAGCAAGGGTGTAGAGCTCACCCAGAAGCTATATGCTGAAAGTGAGCTCCTGTGGATAAACCGTAAGCGAAGCTGCGAAGAACACGGCAAGATATCCGAAGAGAAAATGGTACTGCCTCTCACTATCCTGCTTCTGGTCCTCGTGGCCATTACTGTTAGCCCTGCCTTGCTTGAGTTGTAAATATTAAGAAAGGAAAGGGGGATAATTTCAATGAATTTCAGAAGCAAGAAGGGAATGGAACTTGTTCAGGTTGCCATTCTGGTGGCGATAGCTGTAGCCATCGGGCTCATTTTCAAAACTCAAATAACGGATTTTGTAAATGACACTTTCAAAGGATTAGAGAATTTTTAACTCATGAAATTCATTCAGCTAAAAAGTAAACGAGGGAGCTACATGCCGGAAGCGGCAATCGTTTTACCTTTCAGTATACTTGTCACAATAACAGTAGTTCTCACGCTTATGTTTTTTTACGAAGTATCCATATCACAATGCCATATGCATATGGCACTGAGATGTGATGCCGGAAATGAAACCGGTACTGTCCGTTATGAATCCGAACTGGGAGAAGCCATGACCGGATCCCGCTATAAGGGCGAGATCACCTGTCTCGGACATGGCTTTAATAAGAGGTATGAAGCTAGCGCTAATATCTACATGCGTAAGTTCGGCATACTCTACCGTCCTGGCTCTACTCATTTAACGGGCAGCTGCCACTGCGTATCCGGCAGAAAAGTTGTTAGACTATGTAACTTATTAAAACCTGGAGGTGACGGTGATGAAAGCGAAGAGTAAACGAGGTAACATTTCAGTATTTTTAGCTGTAGTAATTACTGCACTTTTCAGCATCACTCTCCTCCTGGTTTCAAGCATTCACGAGAAAACTGTTGAAAGCTGTGCTGACGGCGTATTCAGACTCGCTGGAGATTCCGTTCTATCAGAATACAACTATTACATACATAGAGATTACGGTCTTTTCCTGATAAAAGGAGACGACCCTGCTCTCTCAAAGAAATTCAGAGATTACTCAGCCTACTCTCTATCACAGCTCTTCGGAGCTGATTTCCATAGCTGCACTGTTGAGACAGGCCGCTTCAGCATAGCTGATCCTGAGCCTGTCTTAAAACAGGCAGTAGATCTTATGAAGGAAGGCGGAATTATAAGAAACGGTAAATCGTCAGTAAACGATATGGTGTCCAGAACCCTCCGCCATGGCCCTACCATCGACTCCCTGCCCTCTGCGCAGCTTCCAGATAAGGACCTGACAGCCAGTGTAAACCAAATCGCAGATAAACTCACTAATCTCGAAGCGATCATACACGGAGGAACTGATAAATATCTATTTGACAGCTATATTCTTAGCCGCTTCAACTCAGATACCTGTGCTATAGACACCTCCCACTTTTATAGAAACGAAGTCGAATACATACTGACCGGCAGGCTTTCGGATGAATCAAACGTTAGACATGTGGATCTGTCGCTTGAAGCTCTGCGCACGCCTTACAATTTGGCTCACATATATGCTGATCCTGAGAAAAGAGCTGCTGTCACCGCTCTATCCGAAACCATAACACCAGGCGTCCTGGGTACAGTAACGCAGGCCGGCATCTCGCTGGCCTGGGCAACAGCTGAGTCAGTTAACGATGTGAAGCTTTTGCATAAGGGGTATCTTGTTCCTTTTACCAAGGATGCATCTTCATGGGCTATAGATTTAGACGGCCTTGTTAAGGGCATTTCTGACGAGAAGGTGTTTAAGCCTGATGTGAACAAGGGGCAATCTTATGATGATTATCTTAGGATTTTGCTTTTCTTAAAGGACGACAATATGAAAATGGCTCGCGTCCTAGATCTTATACAAATCAATATGAGAAAGGATCACGATCCTGCATTTCTCATTCAGGAATACGCTACGGGCATCGCTGTCACAGCTGAAGTAAATGGTAAAAAGTATTTCTATGATAAAACATATTAATAAACGCGGTTTTTATACAGTTGAAGCTGCTATAGTTCTCCCGCTTGTTATTCTGGCCATGATTTCCATAGGTTATTACATGAGGGTCTATTCCATATGGGAAAACTGCATGCATGCAGCCCTTGACGAAAGTTCATATACCGCGGCACTCTACTGCGACGGTATCACTAAATATACCGGTAAATCCAGAATAAGGAATCGCATAATCTCGGAAAATCCCAGGCTCTGCGGTCTTGAGATTTCACACTACTTTATCGGTTATACTGACCTGACTTCCGATAATATAACATCCTTTAATCTTATCGTAGATAGTTCTCTGGCTTTGCCGCTTGATTTCGGTAACAAATTTCAGTATAAGGGGCGCATCAAGTATCGCGGCTTCACGGGGCTTCGTGAAGGACCCGGTGGCATGGGATCAGAGGCGCTTGAAACCACTGAGCTTAGAGATCCAGTATATATATTCCCTCAGTACGGTGAGAAATATCACGAAAAAAACTGTACTTACGTGAACGCTCAGGTAAAAGCCTTTGTGCTTAGCTCCAGATTAAAGAGGATGTATTCCCCCTGCGGACTGTGTCATTCCGAAAAAATAAAATCCGGCAGCATTGTATTTTGCTTTTCAAGCGAGGACAGCGCCTATCATTACGGCAGCTGCCGCTCGATAAAAAGGCACCCTGTAGTCTGTAACAAAAACGAAGCTATAGAAAAAGGCTACGGTGCCTGCAGTAAATGCGGTCATTAAAGAAAGGAGTAAAGAATGTGGGAAAACAATGAATTCAAACTCGCCATAGCAGAAAACAGCATCTATGAACACGAACGCATTATGCTCTCTTCAGGGAGCTGTTCGTATCTTCTCCCTATGGACTTTGTTGGCGAAAATGGGAAAAGCGTTGCCTATTACAGTTGCAGCGGCTTCGCGCCGCTGAGCAGTTACCGAATCGAAAGGACCGATGATGCTCTTTTTATTCTCGAAAAGGTTCTGCTAATGCTTAATCAAGTGGTTGAATATCTCATTTCGCCAGCCAGGGTAACCCTTACCTTAGATACGATTTTTTACAATATAGAAACCGGTGAAATAAAGATAGCTTACGTTCCCATAGCAGAGAAAAAGGCTAACCTCAAATTCAATATGTTAGTCCTTATCTCTCAGTTAAAGAAAGAGCTTTATGATGGCGATGCTGCTTACCTTGATAAAATCGCACAGCTTATCCACTATAACAACTACGAGATACGCGACATAGTTAACTGCATAGGAAGGTTCAGACGCGAACTATATAATAAGAACAAAAGGACAGGAGTCAACTAGTAGGGCTCCTGTCTTGTTTTATATATCTCTATTTTTCTTCTGGGTCTTCTTTTTTCATAACCATCCACTTTGTCAGAATGGAATCACGCGCTGGACCTTCTGTTACAAGATCATAGAGTTTTGCCCAGAAAGGCGCTGAGAATGAGAAGCCAGCGATGAGGGCACTTCCGAATGTAACAATGTAGAACAGCACTATGTTGCCAGGGCATACCCCTATGAGTGGAGTTATGCAGTGTGTCTTAGCCATAACGACAATGCCCGCAATTGATAATACAGTAAGTACTGTTGATATCGTCCAGTTTTTATGCTTCATGTGGAGCAGTGAGATAACTGCGAACCATGCAGCGATAAGACTTGAAACAAGGCCTACCATTACTCCCATCTTAGCGATTACAAATCTGATGCCCAGGTGGAAAATATATACCGGCATTGTGTTTGTACCAACGTGGCATAGTATATTCTTCTTTGATGGCAGAATGTTTACCATGAGAACGATCCATCCACATGCAAGTACGAATACAACAGCTCTCCACTTGATGTCATCATACCATGCCATTCCGAAATGATCGCAGCTCTGCTTGAGCAGGAACCATGAAAGTCTAGGTCCATGCTGAGTAAGCCAGTATGAAACGTATACAAGTGCAGCAGCCAGAAGAACCAAAACAGGTTTTTTCTTCTTAAGCTGTCTTACCCAATCCAGTCTTTCCTTTGAACAGTAGAAACCGATCATGAAGAAAGTGAAGTATGAGAATACTCTTCCCAGTGCCATAAACTGTCCGAACGGCAGCAGCCCTGCTATGAAGAATACAACAATACTAAATGTAAGCGCATATCTGAACTGTGCAATAACCGGCAGGAAAAACCTGTAGAAGAATAATGCCAGCAGGAACCATAATGCAAATGGAGGAGTCAGATATGAGAAGTAATGTCCGATAGGTACATCAAATGCCCAAGCCGCTATTAGATCTATTGTTGTGAAAACTAGATATGGCCAGAGCACGCCCTTGAAAGCAGTCGCTCTAGCCTTTTCAGGTTTCTTTGAGAAATAACCTGAAAGGAACATGAATGCCTGCATTACGAAAACATTGATCGTAATATAAACGAATCCGCAAAGTGAATCCTGAGTGAATCCATGACCGGCATACATAGCCTGATAGATATTAGCTGACTGTTTTGTGAAATGTGACAAAGGGATGCTTAACATGAGAACGCCTCTGAAAGCATCGAACATATAGTCACGCTGTTTGATTGTTTCTCCCATAATTAATAACCTTCGATATGACCTTCTAACTAGAAAAAATAATTACGTAATGTCAATATTTTACTACAAAGCTCTAATTTAACCTATACAAAAACTAGTAATTTTGATAAAATATTCGGGTTAAAGTGGAAAATTTCGTGGTTTTCACGATTATTATATGGAAGGTACTATAAATGATTTACAAAAACATACTGGAAGCAATGGGACACACTCCTATCATCCAGCTTTCAGAAAGAATGGTTGACCCTGAATGGGCCAGAGTTCTCGTTAAATTCGAAGGACTTAATGTAGGCGGTTCAATCAAATCAAGAACAGCTTATAACATGATTCTTCAGGCAGAAGAAGATGGGCTCATCAATGAAGACACTATCATAGTTGAACCTACAAGCGGTAACCAGGGCATTGGACTGGCACTGGTTGGCGCAGTTAGAGGTTACAAGACAGTTATCATCATGCCAGACTCAGTAAGTGTAGAGAGAAGACTTCTCGTTCAGCACTATGGCGCTGAAGTTAAGCTTGTACATGACGCTGGCAACATCGGCGATGCAATCGAAGAATGTATGGCACTCGCTCAGCAGATGGCTGAAGAAAACCCTAACGTATTCATCCCTCAGCAGTTTGAGAACTTCGCTAACCCTCAGACTCATAAGCATCATACAGGCCTCGAAATCCTCGAACAGGTTGCAGGCCCTATCGATGGTTTCTGTTCAGGCATCGGTACTGGCGGTACTATTACCGGTATCGGAGAAACACTCAAGGCAGTAAACCCTGAAATCAAGATCTGGGCAGTAGAACCTAAGACTGCAGCAGTACTGGCTGGCGGTACAGTAATCGGTTCACATATCCAGATGGGTATCGGCGACGGCGTTATCCCTAAGGTTCTCAATACAGATATTTATGAAGAAATCCACATCATTACTGATGAAGTTGCTCTACAGACATCAAAGGATCTGGCTAGAAAGGAAGGTATCCTCTGCGGTATCTCCAGCGGCACAAACGTTGCTGTAGCTCTTAAGATGGCAAAGGAACTTGGTAAGGGCAATACAGTTGTAACAGTTCTCCCAGACACAGCAGAACGTTACTTCTCAACTCCACTCTTCGAATAATAAGGAGGTCCATTATGGCATCAATACTCTATGATTATTGCGGAGGTCTTTACATCAACCTCACAAACAGATGTCCTAACAGATGCGAATTCTGCATCAGAAACTTTGTAGATGGTTTAGGAGATGCAGATTCTCTTTTTCTTGATAAGGAGCCAACTGTTTCTGAGGTTAAAGAAGGACTTCTTGACTGGGACGTTAACTCATATGATGAAATCGTATTCTGCGGATACGGCGAACCTACAGAAAGGCTCGACGTTCTTCTGGAAATAGCGAAGCACGTTAAGGAGAAATACGGCAAACCTGTTCGTATCAATACAAACGGCCTTTCAGATCTCATTCATGAAAGGGAAACTGCTCCTATGCTCGAAGGAATTATCGATTCAGTTTCAATAAGCCTTAATGAAGCTGATGCGCAGAAGTATATGGATCTCTGCCACCCTCGTTTCGGTATGAAATCCTACAACGCTATTCTTAAATTTATCGACGACGTTAGAAATTACGTTCCAAACGTTGCAGTATCAGTTGTATGTCACAGCATTTCAACCGAATCGATCGAAAAGTGCAGACAGATGGCTAAAGAATGGGGAGTTACATTCAAAGAAAGATAAAAATCAAAATATAATAAAGCAAAGAAGCTGCCAATTTAGGTAGCTTCTTTACTTTTTCACGAACCAAAATGATAAGTCGTTATTTGAGATACTCATCTATTGAAGCAGCAGCTGTCTTGCCAGCGCCCATTGCCAGGATAACTGTAGCAGCGCCTGTTACAGCATCGCCGCCGGCATAAACGCCTTCGCGGTTTGTAGCAGCACCATCATCTGTTCCGATGCCGCCCTTAGCGTTTGCTTCGAGATTTTCTGTTGTATCCAGAATAAGTGTGTTGAGCTTAGTACCGATGGCCATAATTACACAGTCAACATCGAGAACGAAGTTTGAATCTTGAATTTCAACAGGGCGTCTTCTTCCTGATGCATCAGGTTCGCCGAGTTCCATTCTTACACATTCAAGACCTGTTACATAACCCTCTTCGTTTCCTAAAACTCTTACAGGGTTGCAGAGGAGTCTGAAGTCAACACCTTCTTCGATAGCGTGATGGATTTCTTCCTTTCTAGCAGGGATTTCATCCATTGATCTTCTATATACTACGTATACCTTGTCTGCTCCCATACGCATAGCGCATCTTGAAGCATCCATTGCTACGTTACCACCGCCGATTACAGCAATGTTCTTTGCCTTAGGAACTGGTGTATCGTACTCATCCAGATAACCCTTCATGAGGTTGATTCTAGTGAGGTATTCGTTTGCTGAACATACGCCCAGGAGGTTTTCTCCAGGACTGCTCATGAATGTTGGGAGGCCAGCGCCTGTTCCTACGAATACAGCATCGAAGCCTTCTAGGTCCAGGAGTTCGTCAACAGTTTCAGCTCTGCCGATGATGGCATTGTTGATGAATGTTACGCCCTTCTTTTCCAGCTTAGCAACTTCAGCGTCGACTATAGCCTTTGGAAGACGGAATTCAGGGATACCATATGCCAGTACGCCACCTGGCTTGTGCAGTGATTCGTAAACTGTTACTGCGTAACCCTTAGCAGCCAGATCACCTGCGCATGTGAGTCCAGCAGGGCCAGCGCCTACTACTGCAACTTTCTTGCCTTTTCCTTCTGCTGCTCTTTCTGCGTCTTCGTATTCGCAAACTGCCGCTTCTTCGTAACCGTTTTCTGCATGCCAGTCTGCTACGAATCTTTCAAGTCTGCCTATTGAAACAGGTTCACCCTTGATGCCGCGAACGCACTTGCCTTCGCACTGGGTTTCCTGTGGACAAACTCTACCGCAGATTCTTGGCAGTGCACTTGTCTTTGAGATAATCTGATATGCAGCTTCGAATTCACCCTTTGAAACTTCTGCTACGAATTCAGGAATGTTTACCTGAACAGGGCAGCCTGTTGTACAAGGTCTTGTTCTGCACTTAAGGCATCTCATAGCTTCATTTATTGCCATTTCAGGAGTGTATCCTTCTGAAACTTCCTTGAAATTTCTGGCTCTTACCTGAGGTTCCTGCTCGGGCATAGGGTTCTTATTCATTTTCAGATTAATCATGGTAACGTACACCTCCTGTCAGTCTGCATACGTGAGCTCTCTGATCTTCTTCGACTTCCTTGTAGTAGGAATTTCTCTTGATAAGTTCATCCCAGTCTACGAGTGCGCCGTCAAATTCAGGACCATCAACACATACGAACTTGTTTTCACCACCAACTACGCATCTGCAGCCGCCGCACATTCCTGTGCCGTCAACCATGTATGCAGTCAGGGATGCTACTGATTTGATGCCATACTGTGCTGCTATCTGGCAAGTGAACTTCATCATCATTGGAGGACCAACTGCTACGATTTCATCGTATTCGTTTCCTGCTTCGATGAGTTCCTTGAGTTTTTCTGTTGTGAAACCGGCTTCGCCGTATGAACCATCATCAGTTGTGATATATAAATTATCTGTTCCTGCTCTGAATTCGTCTTCGAGGATTACATGTTCTTTTGATTTAAAACCTGCAATCATGTCAACTTCAATGCCGTGATCATGCATGCCTGTTGCTAGAGGATAAGCCAGGGCATTTCCTGTACCGCCGCCAACTACGCACACCTTCTTAAGACCTTCCATTTCAGTTGGTTTGCCTAAAGGGCCTACAACATCCAGGAGGTAATCGCCTTCTTCCAGCTGATTCATAAGCATTGTTGTTCTGCCTACTGCTGCATAGATCAGGTCGATAGTACCAGCTTCAGCATCATGGCCGGCCATAGTGAGAGGGATTCTCTCACCATATTCGTCAGTTCTCAGAATGATGAACTGTCCGGGCTTTGCCTTACGAGCTACCATAGGAGCATCAACAACAAGCCATGTCATATTTTTGTTAAGAACTCTCTTTTTTACAATCTTATACATTGACCTCGCTCCCTTCTACTGATTCTCGAAATTCTTCTTCTGTCTAAGCAGCTTCTTGTAACGTTCCATTGCAGTCTTTTCTGCATCTGTGAACAGCTTGTCTGCTCTTTCAGGATTCTTAAGTTCAAGTGAATTGTATCTTACTTCGCCCCTCAGGAAGTCTCTGTAGCTTTCTGTTGGAGGTGCACTGTCGATTGACAGCGGATTCTTCTTTTCAGCAATAAGTGAAGGGTTATATCTGAAGAGGTTCCAGTATCCAGCTCTAACGGCTCTCTTCATTTCTACCATTGCCTTGTTCATGCCGGCCTTTACACCGTGGTTGATACAAGGTGCGTAGCAGATAACGATTGATGGACCTTCATAGCTTTCTGCTTCCTTCAGTGCCTTAAGAGTCTGTGCAGGATTTGCACCCATAGCTACCTGAGCAACGTATACATATCCGTATGTCATTGCCAGCTGTGCCAGGTTCTTCTTCATTACTGCCTTACCAGCTGAAGCGAACTGAGCAACCGCACCGATAGGAGTTGACTTTGATGACTGACCGCCAGTATTTGAGTAAACTTCTGTATCGAATACCAGTACGTTTACGTTTTCACCTGATGCCAGTACGTGGTCCAGACCGCCGTAACCGATATCGTATGCCCATCCGTCACCACCGAACATCCAAATTGATGGCTTAGGAAGTGTATCTGCGTTTTCTACTACGAAGATAGCATCTTCATCATCGCTGCCCTTACACACTTCCAGGAGCTTATCGCCAGCTATACCAGCAAGATTTGAATCGTTCATGTGAATGATCCATTCTAATGCTTCCTGCTTGAATTCTTCCTTTGAGGCCAGTCTCTGAACAACATGTTTAGTTTCTTCACGTCTAGTCTTCATGGCGATAGCCATGCCGTATCCGAATTCTGCGTTATCTTCAAAGAGTGAGTTAGCCCATGCAGGGCCCTTACCTTCGTCTGTTACTGTATATGGAGCAGCTGGTGCTGACAGACCCCAGATCGATGAGCAGCCTGTAGCATTAGCAATCATCATTCTTTCGCCGAACAGCTGAGTTACCAGCTTAGCATATGGAGTTTCACCGCATCCAGGACAAGCGCCTGAGAACTCAAGCAGAGGCTTGATGAACTGAGTTCTTGTGATGGATTCTGTACTTCCGATATCCTTCTTGTTCTTGATGTTCTTTACCAGATAGTCGAATTCTTTCTGTGCCTTTTCTTCTGTATCGAATGCTGGAACGATTTCCAAAGCCTTCTGTCTTGCCGGACAAACTTCTACGCATGACCCGCATGATGTGCAGTCCAGAGCGGAGATACCGATAGTGAAGTATCTGCTGTTATCGAAGTTGAGTGGAATTACATCACCCTCGTAATCAGCTACTTCGTTCTTATCAAGTACGAATGGTCTGATTACAGCGTGTGGACAGATGTATGAACACCAGTTACACTGCATGCACTTGCTAGCATCCCACTTAGGGATTTCGATCGCGATGCCTCTCTTTTCAAAAGCTGAAGTTCCTGCAGGTACAACGCCGTTTTCCAGTCCAATAAATGCTGATACTGGGATGTTGTCGCCATTCATGCTATTAGTAGGCTTGAGGATATTATTAATATAGTCTGTGTGCTTCTTGTCTCTACCCTCAGCGAGCACAGGAGTTTCAGTAGGATCAGCGTCCTTCCAATATGCAGGAACTTCCACTTTGTGAACGTGTGCGAGGCCTGCGTCTACTGCTGCGCAGTTCATATCTACGATATTCTGGCCCTTTCTAGCGTATGTATTTCTGATAGCATCCTTCATGTAACCAACAACGTCATCTACCGGAATGATGTTAGCCAGTTTGAAGAAGGCTGCCTGAAGTACTGTGTTTGTTCTAGTCTTAAGGCCCAGTTCTCCTGCGATCTTGATAGCATCGCAAGTGTAGAAATTGATATCGTTTTCTGCAATGTATTTCTTAACATGTCCAGGAAGTTTTTCGTCCATTTCTTCATCAGTCCAGTTACAGTTGAGGAGGAATGTTCCGCCCTTCTTGATATCTTCAACGATTCTGTATCTGTTGATGTATGGTGCTTTGTGACAAGCAACGAAGTCTGCCTGCTTAACGTAATATGTTGATCTGATAGGTTCGTCACCAAATCTTAAGTGAGAAATAGTAACGCCGCCTGACTTCTTTGAGTCGTACTGGAAGTATGCCTGTACATATTTACCAGTGTGGTCTCCGATAATCTTAACGCTGTTCTTGTTAGCACCAACTGTACCGTCAGCACCAAGACCCCAGAACTTACATGATACTGTGCTTTCTGGTGCAACGTATGGATTTTCTGAACCCTTGATTGAAAGGTTTGTTACATCGTCTTCGATTGAAAGTGTAAATTCACCCTTAGGATCTTCTGACCAGATATTTTCGTAAACTGCCAGGATATCTCCAGGCTGT
>JAQXGH010000043.1 GCA_029006195.1 Bacillota bacterium | reverse complement strand
GCAGTTTGTGAGGCCGTAAACTCTTGCTATACCGTCACCTACCTGAATAACAGTACCGAAATCAGAAACATCCAGCTTGTCTTTATAGTTCTTTATCTGTTCTTTA
This sequence comes from Bacillota bacterium, assembly GCA_029006195.1. Classification (GTDB taxonomy): domain Bacteria; phylum Bacillota; class Clostridia; order Peptostreptococcales; family Anaerovoracaceae; genus Lentihominibacter. The sequence goes on along the minus strand of JAQXGH010000043.1, from coordinate 4,232 downwards.
ATGACCGAACTTATTTCTTCTGGTCTTAAATTCATCCCTGATCCTCCTATGACGCTCTGATCTGGCTAGCCATTTCATCAAAGCGTTTTCTGTATGAAGCATCGATGATTTTGCCTTCAACCATAATCTTAAACCCAGCGATGAGTTTAGGATCCAGTTCGTTTTCAAGTCTAACCTTGAAACGCAAAAGCTTCGATGTCTGTTCTTCGATTTCTTCCAGTTGCTGTGGGCTAAGCGGAGTAACCGAATAAATCACTCCGTATGATACGCCTTCTTCTCTCTCATAGAGTTCGCTGTAGACTTTCATGATACCTTCAAGTCTGTTAGCTCTTCTCTTGTCAACGAGAATATAAAGGAAGTTCATCAGTTCCTGGCATATCTTGCCTTCGAATATCTCCTTCAGCACGGATTTCTTCTCTTCTCCTGAAATTCCAGGAAAAGATATAAAAGCTTTAAGATCCGGTTCATTCTTAAGGATTTCTACGATCTCCTTAGCTTCTTCCAAAATCTGCGCAGCTTTACCTGTTTCCCTTCCTGCGTCAAGTAGGGCCTGTCCATATGTCATATCAACTGTTAATTCTGCCATTGACCTTCCCTAACCTTTCTGATAGCTTCCTCTACCAGTTCTTCGTGGCCGCTTACGCTAATTTCCTTACCGATTATCTGCTCAGCTACCATTAAACTGATAGTTGTGATTTCTTGCTTCATTTCTTCTACAGCCTTCTCACGTTCCAGTTCAACTGTACGATTAGCCTTGGCAATTATGTCCTGAGCTTCCTTACGAGCTTCTTCTATGACCATTTGTGCCTGGATGTCGGCTGTAGCCTTTGCTTTCTTGATAATTTCTCTGCCTTCGTCCTCAATGCCAGCGATCTTCTTATTATATCCGGCAAGCTTGAGATCAGCTCTTTTATTCATTGCGTCTGCAGCGTCTATAGCATCTCTGATCGAGTTGCTTCTATCATCCATGAATGCCTTGACCTTTTCCCAAAAGAATTTCTTGAGAACGATATATAGGATAAAAATGTTTATCAGGATCATCAACGATGTCCAGTTGATTTCAATTAACCCTGTATGAAGTTCCATTTATTATCCTCCTTTCTCTAATTCATTATTTTTCTGGGTTTTACATTAATGGGTTTGCGAACAACAGCATGATTGCAACGATCAGCGCGAAGATACCTGCAGTTTCTGTAAGTGCGATACCGATCAGCATAAGCTTAAGCAGTGTGCCCTGAGCTTCTGGCTGTCTAGCAGTGCTTTCTACTGTCTTTGATGCACTTAAGCCAATACCTATACCAACACCAGCCATAGCCAGCATAGCGATTCCTGCTCCGAGTGCTGACATAGCAGCGATAAGATCTGTTCCTGTGATTCCTGTCATTTTAATTTCCTCCTATTATTCTTTTATCCTTTATTCTTCGTTAGGATGTCTTCCGTTGTCGATAAATACCATTGTTAACATAATGAATATGTATGCCTGAAGCACCGGTTCGAAAAGGTCGAACCAAAGGTTGAGCGGTAACGGCAACAATATCTGGAAAATAGGTATTGGTGCCAACGCGTATGATAATACTTCAAGTGCTGTATAAATCAGCGACATGATGATTACACCCGCGAGGATGTTACCAAAGATTCGAAGCGCCAGTGTGATTGGGAACATACTTTCACTCATGATGTTGAGCGGAAGCATGAACTTATATGGCGACGAAAGTTCGTGGATATATCCGCGAACGGTTTGAGCTCTCATTGCATTGTAATGAATAAGTACAAATGAAATTAGTGCTAATGGTGCAGTGCAATTGAGGTCTGCTGTTATCGGTCTTAAATCTAAGATACCGAGCATGCTTCCCAGTGCCAGGAAAGTAACGAGCGTTCCGATGTACGGAGTAAACTTTTCGCTTACATCGCCCATTATGTCCTTAACCGTCTTGTACATGAATTCAACCAGAATTTCTGCGACGTTCTGAGCGCCTGTTGGAACTCTGTTTAGCTTTCTCGTGGAAACAAGTGCTAAAACTATGATTATCAAGCTGACTATCCATGCAAAACATACAGTTTCAGTTACGTTTACCGGTCCTATCGAGAATATCACTCTAGGCCCTAGTTCCATAAGCCACCTCCTTTTTTATTTCCAGTCATCTTCCTCATCATACTCACTGAGATCATTCCATTCTTTAGGTTCGTCCCAATCGTTGAGAGGATTTTTGACCTTTTTGATTACCCTGTAAACAAATCCATATAATAGCACCAGTCCAATCGGTATGCAAGTAAAACCTATCGCGCATCCTGCTCCGCATGGATATGATATCTTCACGCAGATAAGAAAAACCGCTCCATACCCAAGCATCCTGATGATGTAACTTATGACCATAGGAATGCTCATTTTTAGTGCGAGTATAGCTTTTCCCATGTTAGCCAAGATTATAAATCCGATGCAGGCAACCAAAGTTCCGACTGCGAGGCCAAGCGCAAATAATTTATTCGGCCCAATTACCGCAAGCGAGCATATCTCGAACACCAGGGAAACAGCTATTCCATATAGAATTGTTTCTAGCTCAAATTTTTTCATAGTAGCATTGTAAACCCTTTTGCTTTTTTTGAATAGTATTTTTTTGAATTGCCAAATAATTATCAACATTGATTTTTCAACGAAAACGCTCCCCTTAATAGGAATATGCAGCGATAAATATGCGGTTATTTGACAAAATATTACAATATTTTCGTACTATATTGCTGTTAAATCATTTCTCGCAATATAAAACAGCGAAGTGATGGTGTCATAACCTTACACTTCGCTGTCATGTTTTCTATGATTTGTTAAAAATTCTTTGAAAAAAAAATTTTTATCTTGTTCTGTCTACCAGTGAGAATACTTCCTGAATAATTCTCATAGCAGCCCATGATGTTGTATCATTTACGTCAAGAGGTGGAGCCATTTCCACGATATCCATATCAGTTACAGGCAGATTCTTGATAATAAATCTAACGAATTCGATAAGTTCTCTTGATGTCAGACCACCTGATGCAGGTGTACCTACAGCTGGTGCAAACGCAGGGTCAAGTACCGCTACGTCAAGTGTAAAATAAATGCTGTCGTAATCCTTGAACTTGTTGTAGATGATCTGGCAACATTCAGCAAATCCCTTACGGAACATTTCTGATGCAGTGATTACAGTCAGATCTTTCTTTCTCTTGATCAGTTCAACTTCTTCAACTTCGGCTGCGCGAATACCGAACAGCATATAATCCTTAGCATCAACGATGTCATCCAGTGCTCTCTTAGCTACATTAGCGTGTGACCAGATATTGCCGCCATAGCAGTCGCAAAGTTCTGGATGTGAGTCAAAGTGGATGATACCGATCTTCTTGCCGTGCTGAGTTCTTGCAAAAGCTTTCTGCAGCGGAATAGTAACTGAGTGGTCACCGCCGATGAACAGATTGAAGTTGCCATATGACATAACCTTCATCGCTTCATCTTCAACTCTCTGGAAACTTTCGCCCCATGTGCCCTTCATATCAACATCGCCAAAGTCATATACTAATGGCTGGAATTCCATTGCATGGAAATCATCAGTTGCGCTTGGCATATACTGTTCTGCAAACTCTCTGATCTTGCCAGGTCCCTTAGCAGCACCTGGTTCCTGTGACTGTCCTCCATCGAAAGGAATACCCATGATGGAAACTTTAGCTTCTTCAGGTGAGCCTGCATTAATATCTCTCCATTTATACATACTAAGTCCTCCTACTACTTCTTCGCAAGACGCGATTTGCGCTTTTCGTGGCCCATATCCCATTCTACCGCATCTGTGTAGATTATAACACTATCTTTAATGTCAATAAAGCCACCTGCTGCTGACGCTTCACGCCAGTCATTTTCACTAGCGCCTTTTTCTCTAAATCTAAGCTTTCCTGCGTCGAGAAGCTTGCAAGTCCACGTATGGTTTGCCAGGAAGCCTTCGTAGCCTTCTCCAGTTTTACAAATGACATGCTCAACTTCACCACCATAGAATTTTTTTGACGGTGTGATTATTTCTAAATCAAAAGTGTTAGCCATTTTTATTACCTTTTACTTCTTACTTGCTTCATACTTCTCAACAACTTCGTCGATGCCGCCTGCGAACAGGAACATCTGCTCTGGAATATCATCATGCAGACCTTCCAGGATCTCCTTGAAGCCTCTTACTGTTTCCTTGATCGGAACGTACTTACCTTCCATGCCAGTGAACTGT
>JAQXGH010000042.1 GCA_029006195.1 Bacillota bacterium | reverse complement strand
ACGGTACGGATTATTCGGGCAAAGCAGAGCCTACTCCTGAAGATGCCGAGAAGTCATATAAGAGCAACTTCAAGCTCGAAGGTATCTTAAATGACGATGTTACCCTGGTAGAACAGATGGATACAGGCCTGGCGGGCGTATCGGCTAAGGGGGAATCTGCCAAATCGGAAATACTGCCGGTTTCATTTGTTAAGAAAGACGGATGCTACAAGACTACATCGGGAAGCGTAGCATTAACAGAGCTTGAGTTTGATGAACTCTGCCAGCTTACAAAAGAAAATGTCACGAAACTCTGCAATGGTATTTCTGCAGGAAATATAGATGTTAAGCCAAAACGTGAATCGAAGGCTTCGGGCAGGGATGGTAGAAGGTCGGCTTGCAGCTTTTGCAATTATAAGAGTATCTGTATGTTTGATACAGGACTTGGATGTAGATACGAAGACGTTTAATTTGAGGGGAGATTAAAATGCCTAAGGCACCAGATAGTAAAAAAATATTGCTTTTAATGCTCAAAACTTTGATGGAAAACAGCGATGAAAAGCACAGATACAATGCCAATGCTCTTATCCAGGCTGTTGAAGACGAAGGCATGACTATTGAGAGAAAGGCTGTATATAACAATATTAAGGTTCTGCAGGAAATGGATTTTGACATTATCTACAGCAGAGAAGCACCGGCTGGATGGTATATGGCCAGCAGAGATTTTGAGCTGCCTGAGCTTAAGCTCTTGGTTGATGCTGTGCAGATTTCCAAGTTCATTACTGCCAAGAAGTCAGATGAACTCGTGAAAAAACTGGGTAAGCTAGCCAGCACTGACGAGGCTAAGCAGCTCAATCGTCAGGTGTATGCGACTGAGCAGGTAAAGACCGATAACGAATTTATCTTTTATAACGTCGATACTATTCAGAGCGCGCTGGCGGAAGGTAAGAAAATCTCGTTCAAGTATTATCAGTGGGATGTTTCTAAGAAACTTGTGGCTAAAAACGGCGGCAGCGCTTATGTTGTGTCACCATGGACAATGATATGGGATGATGAAAATTATTATCTCATAGCCTTTGATTCTGTGGCTGGTTTCATCAAATTCTACCGAGTTGACAAGATGAAAGATATTCTTGTTATGGATGAAAAGAGAGAGGGTGGAGAAGAATTCGAAGCGCTGGATCTGGCTGGATTTGCCAAGCGTACCTTTGGCATGTTCGGCGGTAAGACTACATACGTAACTCTGGAATGCGAGAATGACCTTATAGGTGTAATGATCGACCGTTTCGGTACCGATGCCATGATTGCTGAAGTGGATGAAAACCACTTTAGAATCACAATAGATGTATCTATCAGCGGACAGTTTTATGGCTGGCTTGTAGGTTTGGGTCCAGGTGTGAAGATCAAAGATCCTGAATGGGTGCGCGATGAATTCAAAGAAAGACTCAGGTCAATGTTTCTGTAAATATGAACGATATTAGATAGCGAAGTCCTTGTTTAAGGACTTCGTTTTTGGTTTTTTGGCTTATCATAAGGTCACAAGATGAACATAAGCAAAGAGATTTTATAATATATGGAGGTATGAGATATGATGAGTCAGGCTGAAATCTGGAGAATGCAGGAATATTGTGAAAGCAGAAATAGCGAAAGGCAGGAAAGAAAAGTGGTAAGCATCTGGAATATTCTTTTCCTTATCGCAGGTGTAATCTTAGCGACATTATCTGTTTGCCTGGTGGTATACGTAATGAAGCTCGGCATTGCCATGACAGGAGCGGTCTTCTGCGCGACAGGAGTGGCTGGAACGCTGGGCGGCATAGCACTGATCATGATGGCCAAAATGAATTTATAAATAAAAAAGGCCCGCATAAGCCTAGGCTAAATGCGGGTTTTATGCATATGTGTATATATTGATGGAGCCACTGGCCGGGATCGAACCGGCCACCTGCACGTTACGAATGTGCTGCTCTGCCAGATGAGCTACAGTGGCTCGAGATGAAGACCTTATTGCAGGTCTTCAATTAATTCGTCGATGTCGTTATACTGCTGAGTTCCGTCTGAGTTTGGACCGATGTTAGGGTTGCTTGACGGACCGATAACGAAGAAATATGCTACTGCAGCAATTGCGAAAACAGCGATGATAGCTGCGAAGATGAGCAGTGACTTCTTAAGCTTGCCCTTTCTTTCTTCTTCGGCTTCTTCTGCAGCTAAAACTTCTTCTTCTGCAGCAAAGGCTTCAGCTCCTGCCTGTGCAGCTTCTGGAACTTCCGGTTCCGCTGCTGTCTGTGTTTCTGATAATTCAGCCATAATGTCGATAACGCGTTCAGATGGTTCCGCTACTGGTGCCGGGATAGCTTCTTCTGAAGCAGTATCAGCTGGCGCTTCTACTGCTGCGATGAGTTCATCCAGCTTTGATGTTTCTTCCTGTTTAGGTTCAGGAGTTGAAACTTCATTAGGGTCAGCTTCCAGAGCTGCTGCAATCTTAGCTGTTCTAGCTGCAGCTGCAGCTTCTCTCTGTGCCTTTAATGCTGCGATTTTACCGAACAGAGCCTTTGTCTTATCAGCTTCGCCTTCTGCATATTCCAGCTTATGCCAGTGGCCTTCGTACTGGAACAGGTAAAGTCTCTTGGCTGAAGAATGCTTTATATCACTGATCTTGGCGTATGAGTACTCAGTATCTCCGATTTTAAGAGACTTTGTAGAGAACTCAGCAATACCGCCATTTGTCTTAATTTCGATAGTTTTCATTATTCCTCCTACATAGTGCCATGTGTCCATATGTAAAGTGAACATACTTTCAAATATAATATCCCTCAAATCCACGTAAAGTCAACATAAAACTGTATAAATTTACAAATTAAGGAAGACAACTGTATACATCATATGGTATAATTCATTAAAAACATATGACAGTTAGTATGGACATTTGTAGAATAGAGGTTTTTATATGGATAGAAATGCGTTGACAGAAACGAGAAGAGAGACGGTCCTCAGCCTTCTTAAGGGAATGAACATTAAGAAGAGTGAAGAAGGCGGATTCCAGAAGGACGATGTCTACAACTGTATACAGCAGCTCTGTGATCTTTATGAACAGCATATAGAAGAACTTGAAAACAATTATGAAGCTGAAATTGGTGAACTTACTGCGAGATATCAGAAGTACGACGAAAACAATGATTTATATGTAAGTCTGATTCTTGAAGCTAAGAAGAGCAGTAACGATATAATTAATCAGGCTAAGGATGAAGTTGATCAGATTCTGGCATCATGTAAGGAGAAAGTCGAAGAACAGGAAGCTTACATAGAACAGCTTAAAATCGACGGCGCTAGAGAGAAAGAAAGAATCAATGCTGAAGTTGCAGCTGCACATGAATCTGCAGAAGCTGAGAAAGCTGCCATTAGAATCGAGATGGAAGGCGAAAGAGAAATGCTCGAAGCTGTTAAGTCAAAGTACAGACAGCAGACAGGCGCTCTTGATGAACAGTTCGGCGATCTTAAGACAAACATTCTTCGTGCAGCAGCTAAGCTGGATGGCATGAAGACACAGCTGGAGGAAGTTACTCCTCAGCCAGAAGTTATCTGGGATGTTAACGAAACAAAGAATGTTTCATTCCCAACAGCTGGAGTAGAAGTAGATAACGTTATCGATTACACAGTAGATGCTAGTGAAACTCCAGTTGTCGAGAATGCAGAAGAAGTTACAGTTCCTGAAACAGAAGCATCATTTGAAGATACATTCTTCAAGAGTGAGATTCTCGATCAGATGCCTGCAGCAGAACCTGTAGAAGAACCTGCAGAAGAAGCTGAAGAAGAAGCTGAAGAAGTTGCTCTTGATGAAAATGGCGAACCGGAAGTAGAGGTTGAAATTTTCGAAGAAGAGCCTGCACCAGTAGAAACAGAAGAAATCATTGAGCCGGCAGAAGCTCCTGCTTTTGAACCTGAACCTGCAGCTGAAGAAGTGGTTGCTGAAATTCCTGTAGAAGAAATCGCAGAAGTATTAGAACCAGTAGAAGAAACTCCTGCAGATGTTGAAATCGAATCGCTGCTTGAGGAAATTTCATTCGAAGATCTCGATGAGATTCTGAACGAATTCGAAGCTGATGGCGCTGCTACAGAAGCTGCATCAATAGATGCTGCCATAGATGAAGAAATCTCATTTGAAGATCTTGAGGAACTCTTCAAAGACGAGCAGTAGATTATTGCTAAATTAGATTTGTAATGATGTACGCGGCGCATTTGTGCTGCGTACATTTTCGTCATTTTAAATACAAGAATTATTTTCGCTTAATTTCATACGAATTGACACTAGAGGCTGACATGAATATCCCTAAAGTCGACTATCACATCCACACTACATTTTCGGATGGCAAATCAAAACCGGAGCAAATCGTAACTCTGGCCAAAGACCTTGGCTATGATTTGATTGCGATTACGGATCATGACAATGTAGATGGTGTGCCAGGAGCACTTGATGCAGGCAAGGCGGTAGGGCTTGAAGTTATACCGGGCATTGAGATTGCGGCTGAGACCGAAGAAGGCATCGGCCTTCATATCCTGGGGTATGAAATCAATTATCAGGATAAGGCATTCCATGATTTCCTGGAAGGACTGATTACTGCCAGGAAAGAGAGAAATAAGGAGCTTTTTGGAGTTCTGCAGAATCTGGGCTTTGACATAAGTGAAGATGATATTCCAGAAGGAAAAAATGGATTTATAGGTAAACCCAATATTGCCAGACAGCTCTATAACAAGGGATATCTTAAATCAGAGTCTGAAGCTTTTGGAGAAAAGGTGTTCGGAAGCGAAGCCTGCAGGAAGGTAAGAAAATGCAAGCCGGAAGCGAAACGCGCCATTGAGGCGATTCACGCTGCGGGAGGCATTGCGGTACTGGCACATCCGATACAGGCTAGAGGTATCGGAAGACCAGGGTCAGATAAATTTTTCAAAAATATAGATAATATAATCGGTGACCTTAAAGCGGCAGGTCTTGATGGGTTGGAGGTTTTTCATCCGGATCAGGGTGAGAAGGAATCTCAAAGCTTCTTTGAGATTGCCAGAAAATACGACCTGTTTGTTACTAGAGGCTCCGATTTCCATGGTGAGGATTTTAGATTTGCTGATAAAACGGCGGACTATAAATATACAGGAGAAAGGTTTAGGGTATTATGTTTTTCAGCGGAATAAGAGAAAACATAAACGCGATCGTGGAGAAGGACCCGGCTGCTCGTAATGGGTTAGAGGTTCTTCTGTGTTATCCAGGAGTGTGGGCAATTATTTTTCACAGGCCAGCTCACTGGTGTTACAAACACAACTTGAAGCTGGCGGCCAGAATGATTTCGCAGTTTGCGAGAACAGTAACTGGTATTGAAATACATCCTGGAGCTAAGCTGGGCAGAAGAATTATGATCGACCACGGAATGGCAGTCATCATTGGTGAAACTGCTGAAGTGGGAGATGATTGCACTATATATCAGGGTGTAACTTTAGGAGGTACTGGTAAAGACGAGGGCAAGCGTCACCCAACACTTGGCAATAGGGTAATGGTAAGTTCCGGTGCTAAAGTTTTAGGCCCTATCAAGATCGGTGATGACTGTAAAATCGGAGCAGGAGCTGTAGTTCTGCACGAAGTGCCTTCGGGATGCACAGTTGTAGGCATACCGGGAAAGATAGTAAGAAGACACGGACAGCTTGTTGACGATATGGATCAGATGGATATGCCTGACCCAATGGCTGTTGAACTGGAATGCCTCAGACGTAGAGTTGTTGAACTGGAGCAGCTCATCGTTAGAGAATACGGACATGACGCGATTAAGAGATGCGATAAGGATTGTCAATACGAAGAAATCGTAAAGGAAATAAATAATCAGGTCTACGGAGAGCCAGAGGAAGGGCACGATTGCTCAACTTGTGACGATGAAAATTGCTCACTCAGAGATGTAGACAAGTTTATAGATGAAATCCGAGGAGGACAAAATGAAGATTTATAATACTTTAACAAGAAAGAAAGAAGAATTCGTTCCACAGGAAGAGGGCAAGGTTAAGATGTACGTATGCGGTCCTACCGTATATAACTTCTTCCACATTGGTAATGCCAGACCTTTCGTTGTTTTTGATACAATGAGAAAGTATCTGGAATACAGAGGATATAAGGTTAAATTTGTTCAGAACTTCACAGACGTTGACGATAAGATCATCAATCGTGCTAAGGAAGAAGGTATCTCAGCAGGCGAAGTAAGTGAAAAGTATATCGCTGAATATTACAAGGATGCTGCAGCTCTGAACGTTAAGAAGGCAACTGTACACCCTAAGGTAACTGAAACAATGAACGACATTATCAAGTTCGTTCAGGACCTAATCGACCTGGGTTATGCATATGAATCAGAAGGCGACGTTTACTACAGAACTAAGAAGTTCGAAGGATACGGTAAGCTGTCAGGCAAGAACACTGATGACCTTATGCTGGGCGCTCGTATCGCAGTAGGCGAAAAGAAGGAAGATCCGCTCGACTTCGCACTCTGGAAGGCTCGTAAGGAAGAAAGCGAAATCGCATGGGAATCACCATGGGGCATGGGTAGACCAGGATGGCACATCGAATGCTCAGCTATGTCAAAGAAGTACCTCGGCGATACTCTTGATATCCACGCTGGCGGCGAAGACCTGCAGTTCCCTCATCACGAAAACGAAATCGCTCAGTCAGAAGCACATAACGGCAAGCCTTTCTCAAACTACTGGATGCACAATGGTTACATCAACGTAGATGGAACTAAGATGTCAAAGTCACTTGGTAACTTTAAGACAGTTCGTGACCTCCTCCAGCAGTATGATGGTGAAGTCCTCAGATTTCTCATCTTAAGCGGACACTACAGAGGACCTATAGACTTCAACCCTGAAATCCTCACTCAGTCAGAAAACGGACTTAAGAGAATGAGAAACGCTAAGTCAAACCTTAAGCACCTGATCGAAAGTGGCGCTGAAGGCCCTATGACAGAAGCTGAAAGCCAGGCAGTAGAAGGTTTCGCAGCATACCGTCAGAAGTTTATGGACGCTATGGATGATGACCTTAACACAGCAGATGCTATCTCAGCAGTATTCGAACTGATCACAGCAATCAACACTGCAGTAGCAGGCGGCGCAACTAAGGAAATGGCTAAGGCTTCAATGGACATCCTTATGGAACTGGCAACAGTTCTTGGTCTCCTCCAGCAGGAAATCGAAGAAAAGGTAGTAATCGACCCTGAAATTCAGGCTCTGATCGACGAAAGACAGGCTGCTAGAAAGGCTAAGGACTTCGCTAGAGCTGACGAAATCCGTGACCAGCTCAAGGCACAGGGTATCACTCTTAAGGATACTCCACAGGGCGTTCAGGTTATCAGAGGATAAATAATGAAGATAAATAATCCTAAGAGTCTAAACACAGAAACGCTGGCATACATGGGCGATGCAGTCTATGAGCAGTTTGTTAGAGAGATGCTCCTGGTAGAAGGCGGAGTCAAGGTCAACCTTCTTCACAGGAAGGCGACTCACTACGTTAAGGCGTCTGCTCAGGCAAAGGCTATAAAGACTCTCTTCGATAGTCTGTATGAATCCGAACAGGCACTTGTCAAGAGGGCTAGAAACCACAAGTTCAACTCTAAGGCTAAGAATGCTGATGCTATCACATATAAGTGGGCTACAGCTTTCGAAGCACTTGTAGGATACCTGTATCTGGCAGAAGAAAATGACAGACTCCAGTGGGTAATAGATAATGCCTTTGAAATAATCGAAAGGCGGGAGGCATAAATGCCTAAAAAGAAAGTAAGAAACAAATCTCGAGATATGTTTATGGACTACTACAAGACAAATCTTGAGTACAGTGAAGAAAATCAAAACAGAAAAAAAGATATAGGTTACGAAGAACCTAAGGGACTGAAGCGTCTTAGCTCGTTCGAAGTAGGCTGCATAGCTATAATCGCACTGGCAGCAATAGGATTCTTTGTGAAAATCGTTGTTTTAGGACACGGCATATCAGATGCAGGTCTATAAAAGGGGAGTGTAGATCATGAGTAAAGCAGATGAACTGTTTGTAACAATGTGTCAAGGCATACTGGATCATGGCTTCAGCAGCGAAGGACAGAAGGTTAGAGCTAAATGGGCTGATGGAACACCTGCACATACAGTTAAAAATTTCGGTGTGGTTAACAGATATGACCTTCAGGAAGAATTTCCTGCACTGACTTTAAGACCTACATATATTAAGAGCGCTGTAGACGAAATGCTCTGGATATGGCAGAAGAAGTCAAATAAAGTAAGCGAGCTCAAGAGCAATATCTGGGACGAATGGGCTGATGAAAACGGCACGATCGGTAAGGCTTACGGCTATCAGCTGGGAGTAAAGTACAAGTTCGCTCAAGGTGAAATGGACCAGGTCGATAACGTTATCTGGCAGCTTAAGAATGCTCCGTATTCCAGAAGAATCATGACTAACATCTATAATTTCGCGGATCTTAGCGAAATGGGTCTGGAACCTTGCGCTTACAGCATGACTTTCAATGTTACAGGCAATAAGCTGAACGGAATACTCAACCAGAGATCACAGGATATTCTGACTGCTAACAACTGGAATGTTGTTCAGTATGCAGTGCTTATTCATATGCTGGCTCAGGTTACAGGACTTGTTCCAGGTGAACTTGTTCACGTAATTGCGGATGCTCATATATATGACAGACACCTTGATATCGTTCGTGAAATGATTTCAAGACCTCAGTATCCTGCACCTAAGTTTAGATTAAACCCTGAAATTAAGGATTTCTATGACTTCACAGTTGATGATATCATCATTGAGGATTATCAGAAGAATCCTCAGATAAAGGATATACCTGTTGCAATATAGGAGAATGACAATGAATGCGATAGTAGCAGTTGATAGCAACTGGGGTATCGGCAAGGATAATGATCTTTTGTGCTATTTACCTCAGGACCTGCAGTATTACAAGTCAAAAACAATAAATAAGTGCATCATAGTAGGAAGGAAAACGCTGGAATCATTTCCGGGCGGGAAGCCTTTGCCTAAGAGAGACATAATTGTTCTCACTAGCGATAAGAATTATAAGGTAACCTTGAGAGATACTATGAAGATGGCTGGAGAAGCCGGAGATCAGCCTTATACTTGCACACTCTGCAGCAGCAAGGAAGAGGTTCTGGAAGTGGCAGCCAGATATCAGGCGGCAAATCCAGATGATGAAGATGCGGTAATGGTTTGCGGCGGTGCTTCAATTTATGAAATGTTCGCTGACTATTGCGATGCATTCTATGTTACTAAGATAAATCAGTCGTTTGATGCGGACAGATTCTTCCCTAATCTTGATGAGATGGGACTTAAGATCACTTGGGAATCTGACCTGCAGGAAGAAAACGGAATCAATTATACCTGGACAAAGTACGAAAGGGTTTAACAATACATGTCAGAAATTATTATAGGTAGAAATGCGGTTCTCGAAGCACTTAAAGGCGATAGAGAAATCGAGAAAATCAATATATTAAAGGATGATGGCAGCGGCAAAGGCCTAAATGGCTCAATTAAGCAGATCATCGCCAAGGCAAAGGACAAGAAAATCCCTGTTTATTACAGTGATAGAAACTTCATGGACAAGATCATGCGTAATAACGTCAAGACAGAAAACGGCAAGATGCCTAACTATCAGGGCGTTATTGCTACTGCATCAGAATTTGAATACTGTGAAGTTGAGGATATTCTGAAGCTGGCAAGTGATAAGGGTGAAAAGCCTTTTATCATTATCCTGGATGGTCTTGAAGATCCGCACAATCTGGGCGCTGTAATGAGAACAGCAGAATGCGCAGGAGCTCACGGAGTAATCATTCCTAAGAGAAGAAGCGTTTCTGTTAACGAAACAGTTCTTAAGACAAGTGCAGGTGCAGCGGAATACATGCTTTGCGCCAGAGTAACAAACATCGGAAGTACAATTGATTTCCTTAAGGAAAACGGTGTGTGGATCTATGCCTGCGATATGGGTGATAGCATGATGTACCAGCAGGATCTCACAGGTCCGGTTGCAGTTGTAATCGGCAGTGAAGGGTTCGGGATCAGCAGACTGGTAAAAGAAAAGTGCGATGTTACAGTAAGCATCCCAATGATGGGACATGTAAATTCACTGAATGCATCAAATGCTGCAGCAATATTAATGTATGAAATCGTTAAGCAGAGAATGGGTAAGTAAGCATATGTTCGAAAAAGACCTGTTAAATTCCATAGAAAATCCAGATAATGAACTGGCTGCAGAAGCTCAGTGCGGCGATCCATTCGCAGAAGAGGCGCTGATAAGAAAGTATACAGGTCTGGTAATGAGCAAAGCTAAGGCTTACTTTATGGCTGGCGCTGAAGAAAATGATGTAATTCAGGAAGGCCTTATAGGTTTGTTAAAGGCAGTTAGACAGTTTGACCCTGAGAAGAGCGCATCGTTTGCTACATTCGCGGACATATGCGTAACACGTCAGATAATCAATGCGATCAGAAGTGCCGACCGTATTAAAAATAAGGCATTAAATACATCTGTTTCTCTGAATGGGCCTGCTGGTTCAAACGGTAACGCTTCAACAGATTCTGGCGCGCTAGACTTTACACTTGAAGATACTCTGGAAGATACCCTGGCGGATGGACCTGAAACGCTGCTTATCATAAAGGACGTAACCTACTACATTCTTAATAATGGTGATAAGATTTTCAGTGATTTCGAGATGCAGGTGCTCACGGAATATGTCAAAGGTTATTCATGCGAGCAGGTTGCGCAAAAGCTGCAAAAAAGCTCCAAATCAATAGACAATGCTATCCAGAGAGCAAAGAAAAAAGTAAATAACTACTTATGGAAGTAGGTGTGAACGGACCGCAAGGGTCCGTTTATTATTTAGTTATCAAGGGATTTACACGTAAAAAAGCATATGATATACTGAAAAAAAGTTTGCACTTTATGATTCATGTGCTGCTGTAGCTCAGTCGGTAGAGCACTTCATTGGTAATGAAGAGGTTCGGCAGTTCAAGTCTGCTCAGCAGCTCCAGCAAGAGATTTGCAGGTGCTACAGCCTCAGCGAATCAGATTAAGGTTTCTAACTAAGGAGGAAATGGACAAATGGCAAAAGCTAAGTTTGAAAGAAATAAGCCGCACATTAATATCGGTACTATCGGTCACGTTGACCATGGTAAGACAACTCTGACTGCAGCTATCACAATCACACTGCAGAAGAGACTGGGTCTCGGTGAAGAAGTTAAGTTCGACGAAATCGACAAGGCTCCAGAAGAAAAGGAAAGAGGTATCACAATTTCAACAGCTCACGTTGAATATGAAACAGAAAACAGACACTATGCACACGTTGACTGCCCAGGACACGCTGACTATGTAAAGAACATGATCACAGGTGCTGCACAGATGGACGGTGCTATCCTCGTAGTAGCAGCAACAGATGGTCCTATGCCACAGACTAGAGAACACATCCTGCTGTCAAGACAGGTAGGCGTACCTTACATCATCGTATTCCTGAACAAGTGCGACATGGTAGATGACGAAGAACTGCTCGACCTGGTAGAAATGGAAGTAAGAGAACTGCTTGACGAATATGAATTCCCAGGCGATGATACTCCAATCATAAGAGGTTCAGCTCTGATGGCTCTGGAAAATCCAGAAGGCGAATGGGGCGACAAGGTTCTCGAACTGATGCAGGCAGTAGATGATTACATTCCTGAACCAGAAAGAGATACAGAAAAGCCATTCCTGATGCCAGTAGAAGACGTATTCTCAATCACTGGTAGAGGTACAGTAGCAACTGGTAGAGTAGAAAGAGGTACTCTGAAGGTTGGTGAAGAAGTTGAAATCGTAGGTCTGACAGAAGAAAAGAGAAAGGTAGTTGTAACTGGCGTAGAAATGTTCAGAAAGCTGCTTGATCAGGCTCAGACTGGTGACAACATCGGTGCACTGCTGAGAGGCGTACAGAGAACTGAGATCGAAAGAGGTCAGGTACTTGCACACCCTAACACAATCCACCCACACACAAAGTTCAAGGGACAGGTTTACGTACTGAAGAAGGAAGAAGGCGGAAGACATACTCCATTCTTCAATGGTTACAGACCACAGTTCTACTTCAGAACAACAGACGTAACAGGCGATCTTTCACTTCCAGAAGGAACTGAAATGTGCATGCCTGGAGATAACATCATCATGACTATCGAACTGATCACTCCAATCGCTATCGAAGAAGGTCTTAGATTTGCGATCAGAGAAGGTGGCAGAACAGTAGGTTCAGGCGTTGTTACAGAAGTAATCGAATA
>JAQXGH010000041.1 GCA_029006195.1 Bacillota bacterium | reverse complement strand
CCGTCATTTAGCCTCATATCTGGTTTCTGTTCGTAGGCTCGTCGACTTTGCTACACCACTTCCTCCCCCTAGACATTGCTGTTTTCGGCTTGTGGTTCGCTACACTTGGCGGTAAATACCCGTGACGGGACTTTCACCCGTTAGAATTGTGCCATGCCTGGCACACATGTAAAAAACAGGAAACATTACTAACGTTTCCTGTTAATTATTTTGCTATTTTGACGTCTTGTACTCCTTACTCCAGATTTCAGTGTCATCGCCGTTCAGAAATCTGACAGTCATTGATGGATTTTTGAAATCTGTGCCCTTAATAATGGTATCGAGAAGGTCGATGCTCTGCTTATCGATCAGATTCGCATTATCGTCAAAAGCCTTCGCGCGCTGCTTCACCTTATTCTTGTCATATGTCTCGTCGAACTTATATGTAAGAGTGCAGTTGTCGTCCTTATACTCGATCGAAACGGTCATTCCCTTGTACGGGAGCTCGCCCAGCTTCGCGTCGATGTCTGCGGCAACTTCCGGATTAGCTACCATAAATGATTCAATTGTCTGCGTCTCCTGTTCGCCGCATGATGCAAAAGCTACAAGCATAGCAATTGCAATCAGGAGCGTGAGGCCTTTGCGTACAAAACTATTCTTCATATATTCTACTTAACGCTGTCTTCTACAACCTTGATCATATCAGCAATTTCAATAACGCCTGTGTGGCGAACTTCCTTCTTGTCCAGGTCCTTGAGTCCTCTAGGGATTCTAACGCCAGTCTTAGCATTTACTGCTTCAACTGCTCTGAAACCGTTTTCTGACTTAGGCAGACCCAGTGACTCTGCTACGCTTTCAGCGAACTTATATGCACTTGCTGTTGAAGCGATGAGTGTTGGAGTAGTGTCGCCTGTTTCAGCTACGTAGTCTTTGTATACCTTGTAGCCAACTGCAGTATGAGTGTCCATGAGGTATCCGTGCTGAGCGTACATTTCGCCGATTGCTGCGTTTGTTTCTTCTACTGAACAAGTACCGCCGTGGAAGTCAGCCATTCCAGCCTTGATTTTATCGTTAACTTCGTATGACTTTTCTGTTTCCAGAGCCTTCATGAGCTTAGTGATTTCAGCACCATCGTTGCCGCTCAGGATGTAGAGAAGTCTTTCCAGGTTTGATGAAATCAGGATATCCATTGACGGTGAGTTTGTCAGATAGAAGTCTCTCTTGATGTCATAAACGCCAGTGTTGAAGAAGTCTGTCAGAACTCTGTTCTTGTTTGAAGCGCAGATGAACTTGTTAACTGGAATACCCATCTTGCTAGCATAGTAACCAGCCAGAATGTTACCAAAGTTACCAGTTGGAACGCAAATGTTAACCTTGTCTCCATCAGCGATAACGCCCTGTTCAACGAGTTTCACATAACCCCAAACGTAGTAAGCAACCTGTGGGATCAAACGACCGATGTTGATTGAGTTAGCTGATGAAAGCTTAACTCCCATGCCAGCCAGCTTTTCTGCGAATTCGCTGTCATTGAAAATCTTCTTAACGCCAGTCTGTGCATCGTCAAAGTTACCTTCGATAGCGTAAACGTGAGTGTTGTCGCCTTCCTGAGTGATCATCTGTCTTTCCTGAACTTCGCTGACACCCTGGTTAGGGAAGAATACAACGATTTCAGTTCCAGGAACATCTGCAAAACCTTCAAGCGCTGCCTTACCGGTATCTCCTGATGTAGCTGTGAGGATGCAAATCTTCTTATCTTCGTTTTCTTTCTTAACAGCAGTTGTAAGGAGGTAAGGCAGAATGCTCAGTGCCATGTCCTTAAATGCTGCAGTCTTACCGTGGTAAAGTTCTATGAAGTAAGCGCCGCCAGCTTCCTTAACTGGAACGATTTCTTCTTCTTCGAACTTGCTGTCATATGCACCATCTGTGCAGTATGTCATTTCTTCATCTGTATAGTCAGTAAAGAAAGCCTTAATAATTTCCTTAGCAACCTGCTTGTAAGGCATTCCCTTCATTTCTTCTACTGTAAGTGGAAGTGCTGGAACACGCTGTGGAACATACAGTCCCTTGTCTTCTGCAATGCCCTGAATTACAGCCTGTGCTGCTGTCTTGATGTTCTGGCTTCCTCTTGTGCTTTCATACTTAATCATGTCTAAAACCAACTTTCTCCTAATTTATTTATATTTAGAGCCCTAAACTCTTATTGAAAAATATCACGTAATAGTATAACACAATCACTCCAACTTGTGGTATACTGTTTCGTGTAAATCAGCTGAATATGTGGTCTCATGGTCAAGCGGTCAAGACGCTAGCCTCTCACGCTGGAATCCGGGGTTCGACTCCCCGTGGGACTACCAATAGCAAAACGGATGGGTATCACCCATCCGTTTTTGCTATATTGTAACGTACACGGGGAGTCGAACCCGCAAGGGCCGGAGCGTCGCGAGACAGTCCGGTGGACTGTAGAGCAGCGACGGGTCCAAGGCGGCGCTGGCAGGCTCCGCCGCAGGACGGCAGATTTGCAAGAGCAAATCTGCGAACTCCCCGTGGGACCTCCGATTCGATTGGTCCGGAGCCGATGTAGATCAAAAGCTCGCCTATGCCGCCCAATAATCTACATTGCAACAAATACGAGTTGTGTAGCCTTTGCGAAAAGGGGCCAGTAGACTAATATGGCATATTACCGAGCGTTTTAATCTACCCGCTCGGCATCACATAGTCAGAATCAGCGCAAAGTAGACTTTTGAATTGCCGTATGAAGATTTTGAACTACTTCGGCTAAGAGCTCGATAATTAATAATTTCTACACCACTCGCTCCGGCACTCCGCCTTCGCGCACTGTTAAAATATCTTCCCAAATCATCGCATAACTTCTGCGGAAACTTGACGTCGTAATGCCGCCGATGTGCGGTGAAAGCACCAGCTTGTCTGCGATGTCTTCACGGTTCAGAAGATAGTGATCTGGCTGAACCGGCTCGTGACTCAGCGTATCAAGTCCGGCCATCGCGAGCTTGCCGCTAGCCAGCGCATCCGCCAGCGCGATATCATCGACCAGTTCGCCGCGGGCCGTATTGATAAAATAAGCGCCCGGCTTCATCTTGCTAAAGAAGTCAGCATTTGCGATGCCCATAGTCGCATCTGTTACCGGAAGATGCATGCTCACAATGTCTGATGACGCAAGCAGCTCGTCCAGCGGCATATACTGAACGCCTAAAGCTTCTTCCTCCTCAACCGAAAGCTTTGACCTCTTATAATAATAAATATCCGAAACGCCATACGCTCTCAAAAGCACGGCTGTTGCACTCGCGATATTGCCAAAACCAACAAGACCCACAGCGCAATCTGCCAGCTCCAGAAGATTGCCTTCGATCATATACTTTTCTTTCTTAACGATTTGACGCCCCTCGCGAACCGCACGGTCGCCCGCGATCACGTCCTTAAGCACACCCGACATGAGAAGCACCGCCTGCTCAGCAACCGCTGTCGCATTCATTCCAACACTGTGGCAAACCTTAACGCCGCATTCGCTTGCCGCATCCAAATCGATCTTGTTATATGCCACCCCCTCGGAGTGGATCGACTTCAAATTTGGCATGCTGCGAATCACAGCCCCGTCCAGCGCACCGATTGCATCGATAATGATGTGCTCCGCATCCGCCGCCTGTGCCACGTACTCCTCCGGATCCAGATTCATCGGCATATCCACAAGCTCTAAATCCTCCGGCAGCGCCTTACTGAATCTCTCTACATTACCTTTTTTCCCTATATGCAAAATCTTCAATCTTTGTTCCCTCGCTTTTATGTTTTTTAGTAGTTTATCACATCTACTGTTCAAAAACCACCTCTGCATCGTTTCCGAGTTTGTCCATCATACCGCTTGCCAGGAAACTGAAGAAGTCATCATATGGGTCTGTGTAATAAAATAGCGCTTCACAAGTAAAAGTGAAGCGCTGCCTATCCAGCTATTTAGCTAAAATATAAATCTAATAACAAACTGTACCATATATGCCGCAATCGTCACATAAAGGCACCTCAACAGAACCTTTTCTCTGCGAATAACAGCGGGCCTACCGATAAAAACCAGCACGCTTATTAAAACCCACGCAGGAAAAGCGAAAAAAGCTACCGGATTCGCAGCAAATGCTGACGCGAAATCAAGGCGCATAAATGCCAGCATCAGAGTTGACGTTCCGCAGCCAGGGCACATATAGCCGGTCACCTCTCTGAAATAGCAAGGGATGCCGTATCCCAGAGTAAACAGCTCCAGCGTGTACAATCCGCCCAGCCCCAGTATGCAAGCATATATTTTAATGATACGTTTCTGAATATGATCCACGATTAGTATTATCCAGTAATTCCTGAAATAAAGCCTGATACCGTGCCGCTAATAATACCCACGCACCAAAGAACAGTACCGATGATTCCCAGAACGAAACCTGCTGTTCTCATGCCTTCATTGTTACCTTCGTTCTTTGCCTGAATTGCCATGATGAGTGCAATTACACTGCAGATACCACAGCAGCAAAGGCCGATGATTCCCAGAATCATTGACCACTTAGCCTTCTCGTGTGCAGGCTGCATAGCAGGCTGCTGATAATAGCCATTATTGTTATATCCGTTATTATTATAATCCATAATATATTCCTCTTTTATAATGCCTTTTTCTGAACATCCAAATCAGGGGTCAAAGTAAGATATACATCTTCATATTCGAATCTAGCGAGCTCTTTATAAATTTCTTCACGAACTTCGTTCAGTCTATCGAAGTGAACAATACCGTCTGGTTTTGTGAAGTATACTGACAGCCAAAGCTTTCTGCCAGTCTGCACAGCATCAAGAAAACTGCATTCAAGCTGTGTACGCTCCAGCACATGGTTAATAGCCTCATGTACTTCGTCTCGAATTTCCTTTTCTGGTGCGAAGAGTGCCAGATTTCTAATATTTTCTACTACGAGCTTAACTGGCTCACGCAGGAGAATCACAGCCATTATTATTGCAATCGCTGGGTCCACATATGGGGCAGCTGCGGAGAGTGAAGTCTTTGTAAGAACATATTGAAATGCGAAACCAATACCTACACCCAGAGTGCTGAGTGAATCCAGTTTCCAAATGAATATTTCAGCCTTAACTGTTGGAGCATTCAGCTTAGAAGAACGCTTCTTAAGTACAATATAGGTAACACCGCAGATCGCACTGATAACCAGCTGATAAATCGCAATCATACCGCCGTCAACCATATTCCCGCCGTGGATAATTGACTCGATACCATCTACGATCAGCATACAGGTAATTACAATCAGCATCGAACACTTAATTACCATAATAATCGATTCCACCTGAGAAAATCCAAATGGGCGCTTCTCTGAAACCGGCTTCTTCAGAAGCGAAACCAGAATCATCATCGGAATCAGCATGATAAGGTCAGAACCATCCCAAATACAGTCCATAAGCAAAGCCTTCGAATCTGTAATGACCGCCATTGAGAATTCCGCAATCAGGAACAGGATGCATCCTACGAATGAAATCTTCAGTATTAACTTCTCTTCTCTTTCTTTAAATTGTTGGTCTGTGACAGACATAAATCCTCCTTTTGGTTATTTCTTAGCTTATATTGCTATTATACTATCTTTTTTCGCGACTATCTTGCCATACAAAGACTACAAATCCACAAAAATAGGACATTTGTTGAATCAAATGCCCGTATAAACCGCAAATTAATATGTAATTAGTCCGATAACGAATACTGCCATAACGATTGCTGGCAGAACATATGAAATATAACCACGCATCCATGGGTGGATTTTGAAGCCTTTGCCTGAGTTTGCTTCGCGTACGAAATTATCCCATCCCCATCCCTTCTTAGTAGTGCAGAAGAGAATGAAGATAGTTGCACCGA
Source organism: Bacillota bacterium (assembly GCA_029006195.1). Classification (GTDB taxonomy): domain Bacteria; phylum Bacillota; class Clostridia; order Peptostreptococcales; family Anaerovoracaceae; genus Lentihominibacter. The sequence goes on along the minus strand of JAQXGH010000041.1, from coordinate 29,224 downwards.
TAGGAAGCAGGATGTTGCTGAGCAGGAAGTCTTCCAGATCCAGCACCGTACTGCCCTCGCCAAGCGGCTGGAAACCTGCCAGCACATTGAATCCCAGAAGGCATGGAAGTGAAAGCACGAACATAATGATGCCGCTTACCAGACAAGTCTTCTTTCTCGTCCAGCCTGTCAGGTCCATTGTGCACGCGATGATACATTCGAATACTGCGAATACAGTTGAGAATGCTGCGCAAGTCATGAATGCGAAGAACATGCATCCGAAGATTTTGCCGCCAGCCATGCTGTTAAAGATGTTTGGCAGTGTTACGAATACAAGTCCAGGTCCTGAAGTTGCTTCTACTCCGAATGTGAAGCAAGCAGGGAATATTACGATACCCGAAACCATAGCTACCAGTGTATCAAGGATAGTTACGCTCACTGATTCACCCAGAAGTGACTGATCCTTATTGATATAGCTGCCAAAGATAGCCATTGAGCCAACACCAAGTCCCAGTGTGAAGAACGCGTGTGACATTGCCTTGATAGCAACCGTTCCGTAACCGATTTCACCCATTACACCAAAATCAGGCTTAAGATAGAAATTCATGCCTTCCTTAGCGCCGTCAAGGGAAAGGCTATAAGCTGCTAATATGAATATGAGCACTAAAAGTGCTACCATTATGTACTTAGTAACTCTTTCGAGACCCTTCTCGAGGCTGAAAGAACAAATAAAGAATCCGACAACTACTACGATTCCCATGTAAACTATCATTGTTGATGGTGAAGCGAGCAGTCCTCCAAAGGCTGCACCGACTCCGTCCGCATCGAGTCCGTCCATCTGTCCTGTGATCATCTTCACAAAATAGCAGAGCATCCAGCCGGCAACTGTTGTATAGAACATCATCAGAAGGTAGATGCCCACCAGGCAGGCATAACCGTGGAGATGCCACTTAGTGCCCTCCGGCTCCAGCTGGTTGTACATCTTTGTCGGTGACTTCTGGCTGCCTCGGCCTATAGCGTATTCGATTGTCAAGATAGGAATGCCCAGAATTGCCAGGAAAATCAGATACATCAGCACGAAAGCTCCGCCGCCGTTATATCCAACCATATATGGGAATTTCCAAACGTTACCGAGACCTATGGCGCACCCGGCACTTATCATTATGAATCCAAATCTGCTGCTAAAACGTTCTCTTTTCATTTAATCACCTTTAATAACATCCATTAAACAAATTCAGTCTCGATTACGAGCTGTACCGGATTATCCGGATATTTTCCTGCCATATATTCCAGGAACTCCTCGCGAAGTCCATCCCAGTCGCGAAGATCATAATCCACTATGAAGTCACAGTAAATAGTTTTAGTAGCTGGGCTCAGATAAAGCGCGTGGAAACTCTTAATGTGTTCCTGCCCTTTAGTGAATTCGGAAATGCAGCTTCTCAGCTCCTTCATATATGGAGAATCTTTATCTACCGCATAGATACCAAATACCATTACCACGTTATGTTCGTTCATGATTCTCAGCTGAAGGTCATGCAGAACTTCATAAGCCTCACCAATTGTCTTCTTGTGGTCGATTTCAACATTGGCTGAACCTGAGTAGCTGTCAGAGCCGTAGCTGTGAAGCATCATATCAGCAACACTGATAACACCTTCAGTTGCTGCGATTTCATTATATAAAGTCTTGGCAAGATCATCTCTGCCAGTTGTTCCGATCAGGTCTGATGCTGTATCCTTCAGTGTTTCATAAGCAGTCTTAAGTACTACAAATGAAAAGACTACACTGGCATAAGCGTCAAGCGAAATACCACTTACCAGGAATATGATTGATGAAATTATAGTAACAAGTGAGAAGAAGGAATCGTTTTTACTGTCCTTACCTACTGCAATCAGTGATTCTGAGCCAACTGCGCGGCCTTTGCGTTCTGTGTAAACGCCTAGGATGAATTTAACTATTGCTGTTCCCCCAACGATGCAGATAGCCAAAATTGTAACTGCCATCTTAGCCGGATGAATAATGGCATCGATAGATTCTCTCAGCATGCTAACGCCTGTGAAAAGAATCATAATTCCGATAACCAGCGCTGTCAGATATTCGATTCTGCCGTAGCCAAACGGATGCTTCTCATCAGGATGCTTTGTTGACAGTTTAGCGCCTATCAGAGTCAGGAATGATGTCGCTGAATCTGATGCGTTATTTACACCTTCTGAGATGATGGCAAGCGATGAAACCACCAGCCCTATAATAACTTTAACTGCTGCAATAACAAGATTTGTAATAATACCGATTATCGCAGTTCTTGTAATGACCTTTTGTCTATCAATAGACTCCATTTTCTTCTCCCTCTGCTTTTAGTATATCTTTTACATTCTACAATTATCTGTGTCTCATTTCCAGCTTTAAAGCTCTATCAGTATAATAAATCACTTCCTCCGGCTGAGGCTCCTGAGTTTTACCGCAAGATGCCGTAGAAATAAGCATATTTATTCTGCTACTTTCATTATTATTTTAAGTCTTTCTCCTACAGTGCCATTCTCGATTTCTTCTTTATCTATTACGACAATTCCCATCTGAGCTGCTCTATGTCTAGCTGCTGCGTTGCAGTTTTCTGTGGAGACGATTGCAGCCTTTGCACCCTTGCCGCCAAATCTGTCTCGAAGGATCGCCAGCTCATTGATGGCTTCTGTTTTCACCTCTGTAGCCTTGCAGCTGATAAAGAGCGGAACTACACCACGCGTTGCAACCACATCGATTTCGTTGCTTATGCTATCCTTAGTGTTTGTACCATCCCAATCGACGATAGCCGAACTTATAACATCACGGAAAATTCCTGTGTCTTTGCAGGTTTTGTACATATATAATTCAAGGACACTGCCTACGTCGCGCAGCCAGCTTCTGATCTGATCGTCTGCGAATGTGAATTTGACGCTCTGTCCAGTTTCGATATGCAGATTCTTTATGAAACCGATTCGCTCCAGTTCGTGCAGCCACGGTTCGTTGGCCTTAATGCGGCCGCCGTGCTCACCCTTCTGCTCGTAGCTTCCCTCAACATCCAGTGAATAATTGCCCTCGTAGTCGCTTCTGGAAATCCTCTGCATAAATGAAATATCTCTCGCCCAATGTCTTCTGTTCTTCTCAAAAACGTCAAAGAACTCATCATATTTATCCATATATTCGCCCAGGATATTGTTGTCGACGCGGCCCTTTCTCAGGGTTCCGCCCGCCATCATAAAAAAGTCCTCGACATTATATTCAAGCGCACACTCCACATCGTGTGCAAAATCCGCATTGCTTATATTGTAAAACTTGTTACGTTTTCTGGAGTATGTGAAGGTCGGCATTCCACTCTCATTACAATACTGTCCAGCTGCAAAAAGAGCCGCATCTGACCCGCCAGTAACATCCATGGCGCAGTCCCCGTTATTAGTCGCAATCTGCTTAAACTGATTGTAAATGCTGTCAGTCTTGTACTTGCTGCAGGCAACAAATTCCAACTGCGCCTCCAGTCCACGATGTGCGAAAAACCGCCTAAGCCCTTCCTGCCTAACCTTGTCTCTAACCACTTCCTCAGGGCACATATATACTATCTTCTCTGGTCTGAAAGTTTCCGGTCCGATAACATTCTCTATTGTTCTCTCATCATATAATTCGATCAGTGTTTTCACAGCCAGGCCTCCTTACTGTTTTATGACATTAATTATACACTATGTTGAAGGGGCGTGGTGACGGGAATATAATTCCCATATATTGGAAACTTGGAGGTGTTTTGATATTAAGAAGACGCTTGAAGAAATTAAATACTATAAGAATATTTTTGACAATGAACTTGCGAATAGTCCTGACGGCAAACTAATTTATGCTTTCGAAAAAGGCCAATTCCACCGCTACTACCGCGTACTTTGGGATAATGGTAAACGCAAATGCCACCGCATCACTTCAAACCCTGAAATGGTAAGCGCCCTAGCTCGCAAAGCCTTTCTCGAAGAAACCCTCTCTGTTTATGACCACAACCTTTCGGTTTTAGAATCGGCACTAGGCGATTTCGACCCTAGCACTAACGCAGATATTGCGGCAGCTCTTCAAGAAAAGTATCCGCAGATTCCTCTGCTGGATTTTCTAAAACCAGCTGGCGGGTTGCCGGGTGCTGGCGGCTTGCCGGGTGCTGGCGGGTTGCCGGGTGCTGGCGGCTTGCCAGGTGCTGGCGGGTTGCCGGGTGCTGGCGGGTTGCCGGGTGCTGGCGGCTTGCCGGGTGCTGGCGGCTTGCTGGGTGTCGAAAATTACGCTGAAAACGGCATTTCTCTCGACACTTTCCGCTGGGCCGAAGCCGACTATCCAAAAAACAACAGAGAATTCAAAGGATCGCTTTACACATCTCGTGGTTTACGCATGAGATCGAAGAATGAATTGCTTATCGCCGAAAAACTATATAGCTACAATATACCTTTCCGCTATGAACCAGTTATTGACATTGGCGGGACCCGTGTGTCTCCTGACTTTTTGTTCAAAAGCAATCGACGCATGCTTAAGATTTGGGAACACTTCGGTATGATGGACAACGAAAAATATCGCGGCGACTATTACTACAAGCGAAACCTTTACGACGAGTGTGGCTTTTACCCATGGCGCAATGCAATTTTCACTTATTCTTGTGACAACGACATCAATCTAGCAGAGATTGACAGCATTATTACCAGCAAACTTCTGCCGTGGCTGAAAGATGATGGCGTGGTGTGACGGATTGTCTATATTTCACGGTTTCCGTCACACTTCGCTGGCGCCCGCAGAGTTCAACACTAGCCAGGTGTGACGGATTGTCTCTATTTCACGATTTCCGTCACACCCTCTCCATACATCCATGCTAATATATACACAACAACCACATCCTGCGGATGTAAGGAGGCTAACATGGAAAAAATCAAACATAACACATCAAGCAAAGTGCTGGTGGCGATCCCAATTGCTGCCGCAGTAATTTACGTTGCATTTTATACAGTTGGCTACATGTTAGACGGTGAAATGAGCCTGACACTTATATTTTTCTCAGCTGTTATTTCATTGATATTGCCGATACCTATGCTAGGCATTTCAATTGCAGCACTCGTGACGGCGAGAAAGGCTAAATCAAGCGGTGCGGCTCGCACAGGGTGGCGCACTGCCCTTTCGATCGTTGAAATTGCAGGGTGCGCCGCGCTTTCTATTTTTTGGACCGCCATGTTCATTTACGACTCGATCGCGCCGTATCAGTAGTGGACGAAGCAAGTGCGAATCGAGCACACGTTAACTTCGCACATTGTGCGAAGTTGTCATTTCGCAAAACAAAAAAAGGCTGGTGCCTAAGCAACAGCTTTTATTTTTCTCGTATGTGCGTAGCACATGGAATGTGCCACGCCTGCTTAATCGTCTAAATTAAATTCCTAAAAGCTCACTATATACTGCCAGTGCACCATCTGTTTCGTGGGCGAGAACGCGCTTAGCGAGGACCTTGCCGAGCTGAACGCCTTCCTGGTCGAAGCTGTTCAGATTCCATGCGAAGCCCTGGAACATAACCTTGTTTTCGAAGTGTGCCAGGAGTGAGCCCAGTGCTTCTGGAGTCAGCTGCTTACCGATAATGATGCTTGATGGACGGCCGCCGTCGAACTTCTTGTTGAGGTTTTCGTCGTCCTTGCCGCATGCGAATGCTACGATCTGAGCTGCAACGTTAGCGCCCAGCTTCTGCTGGCTTGTGCTGCCCTGGATGTCAACATCGTTTCCGATCTGGCTGTCTGAGAAACCGACGAACTGGAGCGGAATAATATCTGTTCCCTGGTGGAGCAGCTGATAGAATGAGTGCTGTCCGTTAGTTCCTGGTTCGCCAAATATGATTGGGCCAGTTACATAGTCGATTGGTTCGCCGAATCTGTTAACTGACTTGCCGTTTGATTCCATATCCAGCTGCTGGAGGTGAGCTGGGAATCTGGAAAGTGCCTGTGAATATGGCAGAACTGCTGTTGCACCATAGCCCAGAGCGTTTCTTTCATATACGCCAATGAGTGCGTCGAGCAAAGCTGCATTCTGGCGGATGTCTGGGGTCTTTGCTAAAGCGTCTGCCTCAGCTGCGCCTGCCAGGAATCTTTCGAATACTTCAGGACCGAATGCCAGTGACAGCACTGCGCCGCCAACTGCTGATGTTGATGAGTAACGGCCGCCGATGTAATCGTCCATGAAGAATGCTGCCATATATTCGTCGCTTGCTGCCAGCGGTGAAGTCTGGCTAGTTACAGCAATCATGTGCTTTGATGGATCAAGACCTGCGCTCTTCAGCGCGTTCTTAACGAAAGCTTCATTAGTCAGAGTTTCCAGAGTTGTTCCTGACTTTGAAACCAGAATAAAGAGAGCATGCTCAACATCGATGCCATTAAGAACTGCTGATGCATCGTCAGGGTCAACATTTGAGATGAATTCTGCTCTCATCTTAAAGAGTCCCTCTGCCTTTGCCCAGTTTTCCAGAGCCAGATACATAGCTCTAGGACCCAGGTCACTGCCGCCGATACCGATCTGAACAGCTGTTGTAAACTTCTCGCCTGCGCCGTTTGTGATTTCGCCAGCGTGCACCTTCTTAGCGAATTCAGCAACGTCAGCCTGAACACCTGCGTAGAATTCTCTCTTGTTAACGCCGTCAGCGATAACATCTTCGCCTAGCTGGCCTCTAGTCAGCTGATGGAGAACCAGGCGCTTCTCGCCAGTATTGATCATTTCGCCATTATACAGAGCTTCGTACTTCTCCAGAAGCTGAGCTTCTGATGCAAAATCTGCAAGAGCATCTATTACAGCATCGTCGACCTGCTTAGCCGCATAATTATAAGCAAGGCCGCCTGCCATAGGAGCAGAATAGTTTCTGACACGTTCTGCACCATTTTCGCCAGACATTACTTCCTTAAGGACTACCTGGTCTTTCAGACCAACAAGCTTATTAAATGAACTGAGTTCAGTTGAGTTAATCCAATTAATTCCCATACTATCCTTCTCCTTTTATTTTTTGAAACTTTGTGAACATTATACCACAATGTACATTCTTATTATGCACTTAAACTATTGCCTTTAAAATATTTACTTATACAATTAGAGGTAAGGAGGATGTAATTAATGAAATCTATTAGGGATATTTATAAGATAGGAACAGGTCCATCAAGTTCACATACTATGGGGCCAGTACATGCATCAAAGATTTTTAAGGAAGAAAATCCGGATGCTGATAAATACAAAGTTATTCTTTACGGATCACTCTGTAAGACAGGCAAAGGCCACGGGACTGACAGGGCGGTGGCTGCAGCTTTTGCACCTTTTGAAACGGAGATCGTTTGGAATATGGAGGAGTCAGAAATCAAGCACCCTAATACTATGGATCTGATCGCAATTAAAGATGGCGAAGAGACTGCGCATATGCGCATTTACAGCATCGGCGGCGGTGACATAGAAATCGAAGGGCGAGAGAGCGAAGTCAGCCAGGATGTTTATATGGAGAATTCGCTGGCGGAGATCAAGGAGTTTTGCGCTATACGCTATATCGATCTGGTGCACTATGTTGAGATAAATGAAGGCGAAGATATTTGGTCATACCTTGCTAAGGTTTGGGATGTGATGAAAGCTGCCATAAAACGCGGCCTTGAAACTGAAGGCATGCTGCCGGGCGGTCTGAATCTCAGAAGGTTCTCTAAATCGATATACACCAAGGATGTACCCCAGGATTCACTTGGAATTTTGTTCACACAGCAGATTTCAGCTTATGCATATGCAGTAGCTGAGGAAAATGCGGATAATGGCATAATCGTTACAGCTCCAACATGTGGTTCATGCGGTGTTGTTCCAGCGACGTTTTATTACCTTCAAACTGCAAATGGATTTTCGGATGAACAAATAATTCATGCACTGGGCATCGCCGGACTTTTTGGTGCTTTGGCCAAGCAGAATGCATCTGTCTCAGGTGCCGAATGTGGGTGTCAAGCAGAAATAGGCGTAGCGTGCTCTATGGCAGCCGCCGGAGCAGCTTACCTTATGGGGTATAACACGGCGCAGATAGAATATGCCGCTGAAATGTCACTTGAGCATCACCTGGGTCTTACCTGCGACCCGGTTTGCGGACTTGTCCAGATTCCGTGCATTGAGCGTAACGCGGTAGCTTCACTAAGAGCACTTGAATCTGTTAGCCTGGCATATTTCTCAAGTGGATCCAGAAGGATCAGCTACGATATGGTTGTTAAAAGTATGTATCTGACTGGTCGCGATATCAACGAAAGATACCGTGAAACTTCAGAAGGCGGACTTGCCAAAGCATATTCAAGAAAAGGATAAAATAAATGAGAGGCCAAGCCTCTCATTTTGATTTACTTTTATTTAGCGCCATACTGTTCGTAGTATGCGTCGATTGCTGCCTTGATAGTATCGTCGATAACTACTCTGCCGCCAACTTCCTTGTTGTAGAGGCATTCAGTTACTTCTGCCATTGATACGATGGCATTTGTTTCGAAACCGTAAAGTTCCTGAACTTCGTCCAGTGCGCACTTAACGCCGCCCTTACCAACTTCCATTCTGTCCAGTGAAACCATCAGGCCAACGATAGTAACATCAGCTGCTCCTCTTACCTTAGGAACAGTTTCTTCCATTGACTTGCCAGAAGTTGTTACGTCTTCGATCATTACAACTCTGTCGCCGTCCTTAAGTGGGCTTCCCAGAAGGCCGCCCTTGTCAGCGCCGTGGTCCTTAGCTTCCTTACGGTCTGAGCAGTATCTGATTTCCTTACCATAAAGTTCGCTGAAAGCGATGGCAGTAACTACGCTAAGAGGAATGCCCTTATATGCTGGTCCGAACAGAACGTCAAAATCTGTGCCGTACTTAGCATAGATAGCCTTAGCATAATATTCGCCCAGTCTCTTGAGCTGTGAACCAGTAACATATGCGCCAGCGTTCATGAAGAATGGTGATTTACGTCCACTCTTAAGTGTGAATTCGCCAAACTTGAGTACATCTGATTCAACCATGAATTCGATAAATTCCTGCTTATACTGTTCCATTTATTTCTCCTTTTCGGTTAATTTGTCGCTACATCTTCACTCTGATTTTATCATTAAAATCCGCCAACTTCCACCCATATTACTGGTCTTACAACGAAACCGGAGTTATATACCAAATCGCCGCTCACATACACGACGCCATCATCATATACAAAACCTGCATACTGGTCCCCGTTATATCCTCTGGATCTCAGCCACCAGCAGCAATTGCCTGTACCAGACACATATGCTCCCTTAGATTTGACGTGCTCCGTAGCCTGTGTGCGCCTGTCCGGATCGCGGTCAAAATACCTTTTGACTTCGTCGATACTCAGAAGAAACACCTTGTCATCTGTATCATTGCCGCCCTTAGTGTGGTAGTAATCGTTGTCGCAGTTAAGGACTCTTGTCGTCAAAATGCGAGGCTTCTCCTTATCTGTGAATGCGGCGTCAAAGAAGCCCTCTCCAAGCCATTTTCTTATGGTGCATTCTTCCCAGGTGATCATCGCCCACTCCTCGTTATATGGAAGGGATTCGATACCCTTATCTGAAATCAGAAGCGCTCTGCCACAGGCAAGGTCCAAAACCCGCCAGCTTAAAGGCTCCCCTTCGTACTGGCCAAAGTTTACTGTATTTCCCACTTGGAACTTCTCATATGCAAAGGCTTCACGCATCTCAAATTCCAAATCCATTTTGTCCATGTCCGCTTCATCAATGACTTCATCGTCAAAGCTGCGGCCTTTATAATCCATCAGCCATGCCCTGAGCTCGATGCACTCTTCCTCAACCGCCCTATCAAGGAAGCTATCAATTATATCAAGCATTCCGAAGGGACGCATGAGGCCTTTGGAAATCAGGTCGTTAGCTTCGTTTTCCAAAAGCGGCAAGTATTTCTCCATGAACTTTGGGCTATCCTCACCAAAGATATAGTCTTCGAGTTTACCCCTGAAGTTCATAATGAATCCATATATTTCAGCTGGCGGTTCGGTTTCATCCGAATCTAGCCAGACCTTTGTCAAACCCATCATTTTCACCAGCACATCGTCGCTGTCCATTGAGATGGGTCTTGAAATTACTTTATCAAACAAAATTTCTACCTTCTTACTCCTTGTAAAGCGCCAAAGTCTGCTTCAGCGCCTTGTCCTTATCAACACCTGAAAGCCTCAGCTTGTGCGCAAATTCCAAAAGCTTCGAAAATTCCTTTCCTGGCGTAAGACCCGCCTCAATCAGATCTCGGCCCGTTACATAAGGTTTATCCATTAGTATTTCAAAGGCTTTAAGCTGCTCTCTTAAAAGCGCTTCTACCTGAGCATAGCCTCCATCGCTTCCTGAGCCTAAGCGGTCAGCCTTTGCGAGAAGCAAGAGGTCTGCCGGACTAGCCGCCAGGTCAAAGAGTTTGAAATAAGCCTTACTGTTTTGGGTCTGAGCAGCCAAGCTATTCGGGCGCATATGCAGTTCCATCATATTATGAACGTAGTGCTTGAGATGGTGCTCATTTGATATTTTAACGATTGCCTCCTCAAGAGTATCGTGATCCTTCTCGTGGCCGATGGAACGTATACGGCCCGTTTCATCCAGTGCTGTAAATTTGATTTTGCCAACATCGTGATAGAGTGCAGCCACCATAAATCCAAGCGGGTAGTTTGCCTCGCTTCTAAGTTTGGCAGCTTCATCTATTACCCTCATAGTGTGGTTCCAAACATCTCCTTCCGGATGGAAAACCGGATTCTGCTCTAGACCTATAAGTTCCTTAAGCTGTGGAAACCAAACATCCAGCTGGCCCATTTGACGGAGTCTCTCAAAGAAAATGCTTGGACGCTGGGCCTTAATTAACGCTTTTGACAGTTCGCCAAAGACTCTCTCCGATGCCAAATCGCTTAGATCCATTTGCTTTGATATTTCCAGTGTTTCCGGAGCGATTTCGAGTTCAAATCTTGCCGCAAACTGGGCTCCGCGAAGAACTCTCAGAGGATCTTCTGCGAAAGTCTCATCGCTTACATGACGCAGAACGCCTGCTTCAAGATCTGCTCTGCCGCCAAAATTATCAACGATTTCTCCAGTCATAACATCCTGCATTAGAGCATTGATCGTGAAGTCACGTCTTTTGGCTGCCTTGTACTCTCCAAGATATGGGTCAACGTCTACTTTGAAGTCTTTGTGGCCTTTGCCCGTCTTTTCTTCTTTTCTTGGCATTGCTATGTCGATATCGTAACCCTTAAGCCCAAACACGCCAAAACTTACCCCCATTTCCAAAGGCTGGCCAACAGTTTGTAGAATCTCTTCTAATTTCTTAACTTCTATTCCGTGGATCTCGACATCCACATCCTTATTCTCTTTCCCTAAAATCGAGTCCCTTACTATTCCTCCGACCAGATAAGTTTTTCCCCCTGCCTGACTTACCAGCCCGGCGATTTCTCTGGCCATCTGCATATCATTCATAGTCTTTACTCCTTACTCAACACTCCTCATTATACATCTTTTTGGTTCGTTGTTTAATATAAAGAGATTGCAACCACAGAATCAAGAATATCAAAGAAATAAAAAAATGCTGGTTAATCCAGCATTTCCCATTCAGCTTCTTTGAAACCGACCAGCACTTTGTCACCGCTGATCACAATCGGACGCTTAACCAGCATACCATTTGTTGCGAGAAGACGATACTGCTCTTCTTCGCTCATATTTGGAAGTTCATCTTTAAGGTGCATTTCCTTGTAAAGAACGCCGCTTGTATTGAAGAATCTCTTGAGGGGAAGACCGCTCTTCGCATGCCATTCCTTGATTTCTTCGTATGAAGGATTATCTTCAGCTATGTGACGTTCAGTATATTCGTAACCTTTTTCTTCCAGCCATTTCTTGGCTTTCTTACATGTTGTGCACTTAGGATAACAGATAAAATTCATAATGCATGCCCTCCCATAAAATAATATTGCCTACGCCTTTAGTTATCACTTAGTTTTCGTCATCCTTAAAAATGTCGCCCATATCACTGTCCAGCTTATCGAACAGATGCATATTGTCCTTTAAGTCCTCTGACCAATTGCCGCTATTCATAGCTTCCTTAACTATCTGCTCGAACTTCTCGAAATAGTCCTTGTACATTTCCGGTGATTCAAAATCTTTTTCTTTCATTTTCATGCCATCCTTATTGATTATTGTTAGTGTTATTATAACACATAATTATGACAACATTTCTATTTCTTCTCTGAGTTTAGCTGTCAGCTCCTCTACGCTGCGGCCGTCAGGATAAATCGGTTTACCGTATTCCACCTGAACATGGTATCTGTGGAAAGTCTTGATGTTAAAGAGCTTCGGCAGCTTACTGTGCCTTGAGTAGACGTCGTATCCTCCCTTAATATACGCTGGAACGATCGGAACTCCTGCGTTCACAGCAAGCATTGTGATACCATGCTTAAGCTCGGCCAATTTACCGTCGCTGCTTCTGGTTCCTTCCGGAAAGGCTATAAGCCCCCAGTTCTCATTAAACTTTTCCATGATCATATTCATGGTATCCGCTACGAATCCGCCTCTATCCACAGGGAACATACCTCCAATGCGGCATAAAGTCCTGCTGATAACAGAACCTGTGAAAAGTTCTTTCTTAGCCATACAGCCCAGCTTGCCGTATCTATTTTTACTGAATCCGCTGGTCATAAAGAGATAGTCGAAGTATGTAACGTGGTTTGCACACAGAATATAACCGCTGTCGTCTGGTATATTATCTTCACCTACCACTCTAACCTTGTAGAGCAGCTTGATGATTTTCTGCGCCAATCTCATGATGTGATAATCCAGCCATTTATGAGGCAGCGGATACTTATCCTTCATGCCGTCCTTCTTTGGCGCAGGTGGGTTTGTACACAGGTTAATAAGATCTTCTACTGTTGAATTCTTATTAGAGTATTCCTCCACCTTAACGCCTGTTTTGGCTTCCAATTCAACACAGAGTTCAATTGCTGACAAAGAGTCTAAAGCCAAATCGTCAAAGAGTTTGGCAGAAATGTCAAAGTCAGCTATTCCAGTGATTTTCTTAACTGTTTCGATTACGATCTGCTCTATATTAGCTTCTTCTTTGACCAGCTCAGGATCTAACTTAGCTTCTATTTGGTCAATCATTTTGGCAAGCCTGAACCGTTTAGGTTTGCCAAGCGCAGTTCTAGGTATTTCACTTACTATATTGACCTGATGAAGCTTCATTATAAGTGGAGATTCAGAGCTTTTGGCCAGGAGTGCAGCCTTTACACTATCAGCTTCAGCGCCAGCCTCCAGGACAGCGAAGCAGTGAACTTCATCGTAGCTTCCGTCCTCCCCAGCAGGGATTCCGCAAACCGCATAGTCTTTCACTCCCGGAATATCTATATAATTTTTTTCTATGTCATCTGGAGCAACCTTCTTACCAGTTGCTAAAACGATATTTTCCTTAAGTCTTCCCTGTATTACTACATTGCCCTTTTCATCAAGCGCAGCCAAATCGCCGGTCTTAAACCAGCCGTCTTCTGTGTAGGCTTCCGCATCTCTTTCTGGCTCATCGAAATATCCTATCATCTGATAAGGCGTAATCAGCTGCAGCTCGCCAGCTTCAGAGAATCTGGTCTTTACAACCGGATAAGCCTTACCGCAAGTATCCATCGTAATGTTTTCGCCATAATTGCCAAGTGTAGGAATTGAAGTTTCAGTAGCACCATAAGTAATGATAGGTCTGAGGCCAACGCCGTAGAGGAATTCGCCTGTCTCTCTAAGCAGTGGTGCACCCCCACACAGCATTACATCTGCTCCGCCGCCAAGCCCCTTCTTAACTGAAGCGAAGATGTATTTGCCCAGATTTATACCTGTATTCTTCCTGATTTTCAAACAGATCGGGAAAAGCGTATCAAATAGGAAAGTCGCCGCTTTACTGCTCTCGATCTTCTTATTAATGCTAGCCATAAGAAGCTCATAGACTTTTGGCACGCCGCAGAAAATGGTAGGTGAGAACTCTTCAAAGGCCTTCTGTATTGACTCTGCATTAAGTTCTTCCATATAACATACTGAACAGCCAAACAGCATCGGTGCAATGCACTGTGCATAGCAGCCATAGATGTGGCTGTTAGGCAGGAATGCCATGAACCTCTGCTTATCGTTATCTACATAGTTGGCGTGAAGAATCATTGTAATCGACGCAACCGCATTTTCAAAGGTATGCAAAATCCCCGCAGCTGTAGATGTAGTTCCTGAAGAAAAGATCAGAATATCAGCATCCTCGGTCATAACCTGCTCTGCTTCACTACGCTTGCTTTGGTGGATTATGGAGCCTTCTGATAAATCATAAATGTTGACCCCATCTATCGGTCCGCCCAATATCTTCATAGTATCGTCAGTTACATAGAGGCCACGGAGCTTAGCCTTGGCCACTATCTTATGCATTTCCTCAGTCGAATACGTATGATCTATGCATGCAGCAGTGCAGCCCATTTTCGCAATGGCGAAAAAAGCCAGGTGCCAGTCTGGAGAAGCCTTTCCGCAAATCCCAATGCGGTCCCCAGTAACATAGTCGCCCGACTCTCGCAAAATTTCATAATATCTATCAATGCCATCGATCATATCCTGATAAGTAAGGGTTTCCATATTTCCGCTGCTTCTGATAACACACGCAGCTGCCTTACTTAGATTCTCTTGATTTCTAGCAATTAATTCTTCATATAAATTCATTAACATGTCTCCATTTAAGCAACACACTATCCAATCTTATTCTACTATAGTTAATTAAAATGTCATAGTGTAATATTAGAAAGCTCATCCAGAAGGGATATATCAATAAAGTTCAAATCGATCTGGTATCCGGACGAATCATTAATGAATCGTTAAATATCAATTTCAATCATAATAGGTCCGTGATCCTGCCTTGCGCCCGAATCTATCATTTCGGATTTATGGACCTTTTCTTTTATTCTATCACTTACAATGAAGTAATCTATTCTCCAGCCAGAATTGTTGATTTTACTAGTTCTGACGCGCTGTGCCCACCAGGAGTAAACTGCTTCTACGTTTCCGTGCACATGGCGGAATGTATCAACGAAACCTCTATTCAGAAGATTTGTGAAGCCTTCACGCTCTTCATCAGTAAATCCTGCGCTCATATGATTTCCTGCTGGATTTGCCAGGTCTATCTCAGTATGAGCAACATTAAAATCTCCGCATGCAATTACCGGCTTGTTCTTATCAAGACTTTCAAGATAATCCGCATAACAAACATCCCATTCCTGACGTTCCTTAAGGCGTTTAAGCCCATCGCCTGCATTTGGCGTATACACATTTACGAAGTAGAAATTCTCACATTCCAGCGCTATCATTCGGCCTTCCATATCCATAGTGTCGGGAGCACCGATCTGAGGCTTGATTACCTCAGCATCAATCCCTTCTTTATAAAGGATCATAGTTCCTGCATAGCCTTTTTTAGCAGGCGGCTGGGAGCTAACCCATGCGATCTTATAGCCAGGAAACATCTCGGATAGAATGTCCTGATGCTTGCCGGATGGCCCAGTTACAGGAAGTTTAGTTTCCTGAATGGCAATTATATCTGCATCCTCTGCCGAAAGTGTATGTAACACTCCCCTGGAAAGCTGCGCCCTGGCAGAATCTGATGTCAGAGCTGCATTAATTGAATCTATATTCCACGATATCATCTTCATTATTAGTACCTCATTAATCCTATGTTATGACTTTTCTTTAGCAGTCATATGCTCTATGCTTATTTCAACCACTGTGCATCTATGGCCATCCTTACGTATATGTTCCATGCCGTAATCCATATGGTTAGGGCTGAACTTCTGAGCCAGTGCAACAAGGGCCTCGTGCTTAAGATCCGGATCTTCAACCACCCTGGCATAGCCAAAGCAGATAACGCTCACATACATAGTAGTGCAGCGCTCAGGCACAATATTGTCAGCACCAACAACCGTGAAACATACGCGTGAATCCTTCGCAATGGCATCCAGCTTATGCCCTGAACGCGCGCAATGAAGGTATATCTTACCGTCCTTATATACATAGTTTACAGGTACGCCGTAAGGCCAGCCGTCATCTCCGGTTACAGAAAGAATGCCGTTAGTGCATTCGTTCAAAACCTCTGCAGCTCTTTCTGTGGATTCCAGTCTATCTTTTCTTCTCACATCTCTGAACATTATCTATCTCCAATTCAATTGCTTTTTCTTTACTACTGCTCCGACCAGGTAGCATACTACAGCAACAACCATTCCGTTGACGGATGCAATTCCCCAGTGGATCAGATTAGCTGCGATTGCTCCTGCAACTACTCCAATCACTGCAAACCAGTTAACATTCACTGTAGTTTCAACATCCTTATAATCATTCTTATTCATAAAGTACGAAACAACAAGAATTATACCGATTGGAGGGAGTGTGCAGTTTAAGATATTCAGCCATCCGCAGAAGTTCCAGTAAAGCCAAGTAGCTGTAAGAGTTCCGAAAATACCGGAGATAAGAACCATGGTCTTCTTCTTAGCTCCGAAGATATTAGCAAGACCCAGACCTGCTGAATAAAGAGCATTGTCATTAGTTGTCCAAATGTTAAGGCCAAGTACGATAATAGCCATATAGAACAGACCTAAATTGACCATTACATCGAAGATATCATTACCTCCAACGAACACCGATGAGACACCACCCATGAAGAACATGAGTGAATTACCGATCAGGAATGCGATGATAGTTACTATCATACCGATTTTGCCGTTTTTAGCAAATCTTGTGAAGTTTGGTGTTGATGTACCGCCGGAAACAAAGGACCCTACAACAAGCCCAGCACCGCCTATAACAGTAAGTCCGCCTGATGATGCTGCGAACTGATCAACGATAGTTCCATCACCTCTTTTAACGGCCATAATCATAGCAACAGTTCCCAGAATGGCAACGCATGGAACTGCAATGAAGCTTACAACAGTAAGTGATTTGATTCCGAAATAAGCAGTTGCCGTCATGCAGATGCCGGCAACAATAACCAGCGCCCACTCTGCAGCAATACTTCCTCCCAGAAGTTCATTGGCAACAGGTATAGCGAACATAGCAACGCCAACGCCAAACCATCCTATCTGAGTGAAAGCGATCATAGCTGATGGCAGATAGGATCCGTATTTACCAAATGATTTTCTGGCCAAAAGGTCCAGACTCATTCCTGAATCAGCGCCTACATATCCCAGAAGGCCTGTGTATAATCCCAGGATAACACCACCCAGGATCAGAGATTCAACAAATCCTGTGAAATCCAGTCCATCGGCAAGTTCCTTACCGACCCACATGCTGGCTGAGAAGAACGTGAATCCCATCATAATCATAAACATTGTAACTATGTTTCTGCGTGCATACGCAGGAACCTTAGTACTCGCGTAATCTATATCGATTTTATTTTTGTCCGTAGTCATTTGTCATCCTTTTTTCTAAATATTGTATTTCTCAAGCGCTTCCGAAAATTCACGGATTCTAGTATTAGCTATCTCTTCAAGAGTGCAATTCTTAACACTTGCAATGAAGCCCATTTCCTGACCATAAAGCCATTTTGTCTGCTCTTCAGGGATATCCTGATAGTGGCAGTCCTTAACCCACTCTTCGTAGCTAATGTTGAGCGGATGTCCCAGTTTTTCTTCCAAAAGCTCCATAAAGTCTATTTCATCCTTACGCTCAAGGATACCTTCCCAGAATTCAAGAACTTCATCAATGTGTTCCTTGATTTCATATCTTCTGGCGCCGCCATCGTAGATAGTGCATTTCTCAAAGAGCGGATCTCTCATTGACAGTGTCTGTCTGCGGAATTCAGGTGCTACAAGGCCATTTCTCCAGATAAAGTCGATCCATGCACGATTGATTCCTGAAACGCCCTTATCACCTTCTTCATAGCATGTGAAAACGCCTTCATAATATACAACGATGAACCCTTCGAAGTCAGGCCAGAATTCTCTGATTTCAGCAGTAAGTTTCTCCAGTATTTCTATGCCTCTTGTTCCTCCTATAGTAAAGAAGACTATGTTACGAAGCTGAGCATTATCTCGTCTGTAAGCTTCGATAACGTCCTTAAGGCAGTACACGAAAGTATCCCCCGAAGCGATGATATCACCGATCATGAGTGTACTGTCAGGAACAGACGTCAGCTTGCAATACTTAACAGTAAGGCCTGCTACCTCTTTATTCGGTTCAGCGAAAACTCTCTCACATGACATGAAGCTCATATCATGGATCCTGATATGCTCCTGATAACAGCTCTCTTCTATAGGGAAGTTAAGAGCTCCACGAAGGATGGAAAGAATATTTGCTGTTGTGATTTTATTCTTTTCTTTTAGATAATACATCATCTGTGAAGTCGCTGGAACCAGACTCTTATAAACCTCATATCCTACTACTTCTGGATGGTTCATGAGTTTTCTTGATTCCGCTTCTGATACTATATAGTAATCGTTCAGGAAATTTCCTCCCTGAATCTGATAGCATTCAACGCCCTGGTCCGAGAATTCAGGAACTATAGTTACGTCTTTCCAATTAGGTATATTCATTGCATTCCTCCAAATTCTAACAACTATTCCCTATATAATACCATAATCTCCGATTATTCCTACCTACATTCTTCATTAATGCGCTACACATATACCACTATATTAATTTAAAACAAGACTGGAGAAAATACTTTCTCCAGTCAAAATTAGAAATATACACTTATTGTTGTACCTACGCCAGGTGCACTATCAAGCTCGAGGTTAGCGTCATGTATTTCGACTATGTGTTTAACTATGGCAAGGCCGAGTCCTGTGCCGCCTGTAGCCTTTGAACGACTCTTATCCACGCGGTAGAAACGCTCGAAAATACGATGCTGCTCTGAAGCCGGAATGCCAATGCCATTATCTCTGACCGTCAGGACAGCTCTGCCATCCTGTGATTTGACTGTGATCCATACATTTCCGCCATCAGTATTGTAACGGATGGCGTTCTGCGCCAGGTTTTCCACAAGTTCCTTAATCATGTCTCTGTTGCCACGTAGAGGGCAAGCCTGTCCTTCAAGAGAAAGCGCTATTCCTCTCTGGGAGGCATTTACCGCTAAGCCTTCTGCACACTCAGATACCGCTTCATAAAGGTCCATTTCTTCGAATGGAACACCGCCTTTCCTGTCAAGCTCTGACATTCGGATGATGTCGTTGATTAGCGCGATAAGTCTGTCAGCGTTTTTGCGGATTTCTTTGTAGAAATGATTCTTCTGACCCTCCGCAACCATATCACTGTCTAAAAGCTCTGCGTATCCTGAAATTGCAGTTAGCGGTGTTTTTAATTCATGAGAAACATTGGCTGTGAAGTCCTGTCTGGCTTTAGCTGCTGATAGTATGTCCGCATGCTGACTTCTTATCATATCGGAGAATGGATCCAGCTCCTTGTATGGCGATGTGAAGTCCGTATCCTCCAGGTTCTGTGCCATCATTTCAATAGGTCTTATCAGCTGCTTGGTCAGCATATTGGAAATAACCACGCACACAGCAATAATGAGCAGGATAATCAGCCCTATGATAGGAGCTGCCGACATGAATACCGACCATAAACTCTTGGCGTCCGTGCTGGCTCTAAGCACAGTTCCGTTATCAAGAAGCACCGCATAGTAGAAGGTATTCTCCTTCATGGTGTCAGACCTTCTTATGCTTTCCCCCGTTCCGGTTCTGAAGGCATCCCTTATTTCAGGTCTGTTCATATGATTGCTGAGACTCTCAGCAGTATTATCATTATCATATAGAACAGTTCCGTCCGTATCGACCCAGGTTACTCTAAGCTCGCTGATATCGGTCGACAGGTCGATCTTATCCGTATCGATATTTACGGACTCGAAATAATGCGTATCCTTAAGCAGCTTGGCGCTGACCGCCAGGTCGCTTCGAACCTGCACCTGAAAAAGGTTGTAATATATAACTGTAATTCCTGCTACGGTTGCAATTATCGCCAGAATTGCTATCCCTACCAGCCTGATGTTTATCTTGTTTTTCATTCTATAACGTATCCTACACTTCTTACTGTTCTAATACGGTTACCGTACGCACCGAGCTTTTGACGCAAAGTCTTCACATGCATATCAATGGTTCTGGACTCTCCTTCGTAGTCAGTTCCCCATACCTGGTCCATAATCGTATCTCTGCTGAGCACGATGCCCTTGTTTATCACAAAGAGCGAAAGAAGCTCGTATTCCTTATAAGTGAGTTCTACTGGATTTCCAGCAATAGTCACTTCATGCTTATCATTATTAATGACAAGATCATCAAGACTCAGCTCCTTAATGACTTCAGTCTGTGTTCTTCTCAGGAGTGCCTTGACTCTTGAGATGAGTTCCATAACAGAAAAAGGCTTCTTAATATAGTCGTCAGCTCCATCCTCTATGGATTTGACCAGATCAAGATCTGTAGTCTTGGCAGTAACCATAATAACCGGAAGCTTCCTGAGATCCGGGTTCTTTCTTATCTTCCTGACAATTTCATTACCGTTTTCATCCGGCAGCAATATGTCAACAAGACAAAGATCCGGTATCACTTCGTCCAGTTTTTTATAAAAATCCTTAGCGCATTCAAAACCCACGGTCTTATGCCCCGCGTTCATTAGAGCAAACTCTTCTATTTCTCTGATGCTTTCATCATCTTCTATAATATATATTAGTGCCATTTAATCACCTCTATCCACATAATAACACCAGTTTATTTGATTTCATACTTCTTTATCTGGCGCTGATATTCCTTATTAAAAGCAGCCTGCTCTTCCCCTGAAAAACTTCTGAAATATTCGTGCATGCTGTAGTGATTATCATCGATCGTGATCATCTCAACGGCTATGTTTGAGCAGTGGTCAGAAACTCTTTCGAGTCCAGTCAGCACATCCTCTAAGATCGTACCCATTTCTATTGTGCATTCGCCCTTTTGCAGTCTGCCGATATGATTTTCTTTTATTTTTTTAGTAAGTGCATCTATTACCTGTTCCAGCGGTTCTACGTGCGTAGCCGCTTCAACATCGCCATTGCAAAAGCTATCAACTGTTATCTGACAGATATCATTAATGGCTCTGCACAGTGTCGCAAGCTCTCTTTTGGCATCTTCAGAAAATGCCAGTTTCTTGTTATTAATTACCTCTGCTGATTCCACAACATTTATGGCGTGGTCCGATATTCTCTCGAAATCGCTTAAGCTGTGAAGCATGAGTGAAAGGCTCTTACTGTCAGATGCCGATAGGTTCTTACTCGATAGCTTTACCAGATAATCACCGAGCACATCTTCGTACTGGTCTCCTTCGGCTTCCATTTTGATAACGTTTGCAGCCTTTGCACTATCGTAGCTCTCTAGAACTTCCAGCGCCTGGCTAATTGCGTTACGTGTCAGTACTGCCATTTCACGAACCTTACCTCTGCAAAGTTCCATAGCGAAAGCCGGTCTATCCAGGAAACGCTCATCAATTGATACAGTCTGTGTTTCTTCTGGCTGCTCCTTATCCGGTACAGTAAACTCAGCAAGTTTTACCAGGATATTGGAACATGGGAAGAGAATTATTGTCGCTCCTATGTTAAACAAACTGTGTATAACAGCTATTCCCGCCGCATTTGCAGAAAGTGACAGGAATGCGAAATCAATAAAGGCATTGATTCCGTAGAATACTGCCATAAACAGTATTGTTCCTATCAAGTTAAAGTAGAGATGCACCATTGCCGCTCTTCTGGCATTAGTGCTCGCTCCTATTGATGAAATCAGCGAAGTAACGCAGGTTCCGATATTCTGCCCCATAATGATCGGAATTGCCACGCTGTAGTGGACAGCTCCAGTTACACACAGGGCCTGAAGGATACCAACAGATGCGGATGAAGACTGTATTACCGCTGTGAGAACAGCACCCGCGATCATGCCAAGAATCGGATTCGAGAATGCAGTCATAAGACCAGTGAAGGACGGATTATCCGCAAGTCCTGCTACTGAATCGCTCATTGTCTCCATGCCGAACATTAAAACTGCGAAGCCGAGGAGTATTCCGCCTACGTCTTTCTTTCCTGATTCGCTCTTGCTTGCCATGACAAGGATTATACCTATTGCTGCCAGAACCGGTGAGAACGATGACGGTTTAAGCAGGCTCATAAGCAGAGAGCCGCCTTCTATACCTGTCAAAGATAAAATCCATGACGTTATTGTAGTTCCCACATTGGCACCCATAATGATGCCTACCGCCTGGGATAATTTCATTATTCCGGAGTTTACAAAACCTACCACCATTACTGTGGTAGCTGATGATGACTGTATTACGGCTGTAACTCCCGCGCCTAAAAGTACGGCAAATATTCTTCTTGAAGTGAGGCTCTCAAGTACCCCTTCAAGTCTACCGCCGGCCATCTTAGAAAGGCCGTTACCCATTGTATTCATACCGTAGAGAAAAAGCGCCAAACCGCCTATCATATTCAGAATGCTAAAAATGTCCATGTCTTTACCTCATTTTCTATTTACCCATCTTATTTATCAAAGATAGTAAAGCTAAGTAAAAACTACGGACACTTTATTGTAAATTCTATGTAAAATCTGCGTATTCTAATGTTTGCCCATTGAGAAGAGAACCCACTCGGCGATATTAGTTGCATGGTCACCGATTCTTTCGAAGTACTTGGCTACCATCAGAAGGTCAGTCGCATACTCACCTGCATTTGGTTCTTCCCTGATCATATCAATGATATCATTCTTAGCCTGATCGAAAAGATCGTCAACTATATCGTCATGGGCGATTACCTTATCTGCTTTTTCTTTATCTCTTTCTACGAAGGCCTCAATGCTGTGATTGAGCATCAGCATTGTTTCAGCAGCCATATTCTTAATGTGGTCAAATTTTGCCACCTGATCATTCTCTCCCATTGAAACAGTTATTTCAGAAATGTCTGCGGCATGATCGCCGATTCTTTCCATATCTGTAACCATTTTCAGAGCTGCTGTAATATTTCTAAGGTCTCTAGCAACCGGCTGCTGCTGGATCAGTAACTGGAAACAGATATTTTCAATTGTCTTCTGCTTCTGGTCAACAGCCTGATCATCATTCATTATCTGCTCTGCCTTAACTATGTCCTGATCAAAGAAGACCTCTACAGTATCATGTATGGCCTCCTGGATCATGTTACACATCTGCACCATTTCATCATTAAGCAGTTTCAACTGTCCATCAAATTTATTTCTCACATTATGCTCCTTTCGTAACTACTAGCCGAATCTTCCTGTTATATAATCCTCTGTTCTCTTGTCCTTAGGATATGAGAACATCTGCTGTGTTTCGCCGAATTCGACCATTTCACCAATCAGAAAGAATGCTGTGTAATCCGAAACTCTAACCGCCTGCTGCATGTTGTGAGTTACAACAATAACAGTGTATTTCTTCTTAAGATCTTCCATCAGCTCCTCGATTTTAAGCGTTGAAATCGGGTCAAGCGCCGAAGTAGGTTCATCCATGAGAAGGACTTCCGGCTCTACCGCCAGGGCTCTGGCGATGCAAATTCTCTGCTGTTGGCCTCCTGAAAGTCCTAATGCAGATGTTTTAAGTCTATCTTTAACTTCGTCCCAGATCGCTGCACCCTTAAGGCTTTCTTCAACGATTTTATCGAGACGGCTCTTATCTTTAATTCCATGCACTCTAGGTCCGTACGCTACATTATCATAAATGCTCATAGGGAAAGGATTCGGTTGCTGGAATACCATTCCCACACGTTTTCTGAGTGCCGCGACTTCCAGATTTTTATTGTAAATATCTTCTCCATCCAGGAGGATATCGCCTTCAATTCTCACGCCCTCAACAATGTCATTCATTCTGTTCAGAGTTTTGAGGAATGTAGACTTACCGCATCCCGATGGTCCAATGAGTGCTGTTATGGCATTCTCCTGAATTTCCATATTTACACCCTTAAGTGCGTGATTTTCTCCGTAATATAAGTGGAGATCATTCACTTTAATCTTCGTATTATTCATCTATAATTAACCCTTTCTGTTTACATCAAAATGTTTAGTGAGTGCCTTAGTAGCCAGATTGATTCCCAGCACTATTACAATCAGCACTACAGCAATACCAAAGGCCGTATCAAAATCGCCCTCACTTGTAGCAGAAAGATACATTTGTATAGTAAGGGTTCCTCCGGATTGCGTTGGCTTTTGCCAAAGCCCTGTGATTCCGGCAGGCAAAAGCTTCGCGCTTCCTGCTGTAAACAGCAGTGCTGCTGATTCTCCTACAATACGTCCTATTGCGAGAATTGCTCCTGTAATGATTCCCGGCATAGCACTTGGGATAAGTATTGTTCTTATCATATGCCATTTGCCGCTGCCAAGACCTATAGCTCCGTGCCTATATGAAGCAGGTACTGTCTTAAGTGCTTCCTGTGTGTTACGTGTTAGAAGCGGAAGCACCATAAGGATCAGGGTCAATGCTCCTGTCCATAAGGAGTAGCCAAGGCCAAGCCCTTCACCGAAGAACATCATCCCGAAAAGGCCGAAGATAATCGAAGGTATTCCTGATAATGTTTCTGTCGCATATTCTATAATGGTTACCAGTCTTCCTGGTTTTGCATATTCGTTTAAGTAAATAGCACTGCCTATTCCTATAGGTGTGGCGATTATCATTGTCAGAACGATAATGATCAGAGTATTTACAATGTTACCTGCTATACCAACCCTTCCGTTAAGAACGCTTGTGACAGAAGTTAGGAAGCTCCAGTTTACAGATCTCATGCCTTTAGCAAACACGTACACTATAATTCCCAAGAGGAGAAGTACTGAGAATACAGTGCATATGTAGATCAGGCATCGTGTAAGGAAATCTTTAATTTTCCTGTTTTTACTTATCACTCTGTCACTCCCTTTCTTCTAGCCTTCAGCAGTACGAAGTTCACTATCATAATGAACAGATAGAGTACCAGTCCTACAGTGAATAAAACTTCTCTATGCAGACCCTGTGCATAACCCATTTCACTAACGATCTGAGTAGTCAGGGTTCTTACTGAATTGAATGGAAGTGGCAGATTTACTGCACCACCTGCTACCATGTTTATTGCCATGGCTTCACCTAAAGCTCTACCTATACCAAGTACAACTCCGGTAAGAATTCCGGATTTAGCTGCTGGAATTACAACCTTGAAAATCGTCTGTTCCTTTGTTGCGCCAAGTGCCAGTGAAGCTGATCTCAGGCTGTCTGAAACAGCCAGAAGTGATGATGTGCTAACGCTTATTACAGTCGGCAGAATCATTACTGCCAGAACAATAATTGCCGCTAGCATATTAGCGCCTCCAGTGAACTGATGTGTATCATCACCTGCGAAAATAATTTTCTCAAGCTGATACATTAACGGATTGAGCACCATCATACCTAAAAGCCCATAGATTACTGATGGTATGGCTGCCAGAAGCTCTACTGCACCTCTAACGATTCCGCCGATTCTCTTATCTGCCATTTCTGAGAGGAATACAGCTGTTAAAAGTCCGATCGGCACGCCGAGCACAACTGCAGCACTCGTTCCAACAATAGACGATAAGATGATAAAGCTAATGCCGTAAGATGGCTGCTCCGCTGTAGGTTTCCATACGCTTCCGAAGAGTAGGTCTGCTACCCCGACTTCACCCAAAGCCGGGGTGCCTTTGAAGAACATATAGAAGGTTATCGCACAAACAGCGAAGATGGCAACCGCAGCACATATAGTAAATATGCATGTGGCTGTTTTTTCTACCAGTGTTCCTTTATTCATATCTACCTCTTAGTTCGGAATGATGAGTCCAACCTTCTTGATTACTTCCTTACCTGCATCTGAGTTGATGTAATCGAACCATGCCTGAACCTGTTCGTTCTGTTCGCTGATTTCGCCCATTGTAGCCATTACGAAAGGTCTCTGAAGTACATAGTTTCCAGCCAGAATTTCTTCTTCTGTAGGTTCTACGCCGTTTAACTTAAGACCAGTAACAGTATCATCAACAACGTCTAATGAAACATAACCGATAGCTCCTGGTGTTGAAGCAACCTTAGCTAATACTGCGCCTGTTGAATCCAGTTCCTGGCTGTAGCTGCAGTTATCAGCAACTTCGATGAGCTCTTCGAATGCGTCTCTTGTACCTGAACCAGCTTCTCTACCGATTGGTACGATTGATTCGTCTTCACCGCCCAGTTCTTCCCAGTTAGTGATTTCACCAGTGTAAACCTTAGCCAGGTCTTCTGTAGTCAGGTCTTCTACTGTGTTTTCCTTATCAGTAATAACTGCGATACCGTCAAGTGCTACGATATTTTCAACGATGCCCTGTGAGCTTTCTTCTTCTTTAATTGCTCTTGATGCATTACCGATATCTACTGAACCTGCAGCCAGTGATTCGAGACCTGCGCCTGAACCAGTGTATTCAACAGTTACTGTGATATCTGGGTTTTCAGCCATGAAGCTTTCTGACATTGCTTCACACAGCTTTTCCATTGATGTTGAACCAGCCAGTGCCAGGCTGCCGCTGTTTGATTCTGCTGTGTCAGCTCCGCTTGCTCCGCATCCTGTAAGTGACAGTGCCATAAGTGAGCCTGCTATTATCAGTGATATGATTTTCTTTTTCATTTTTTTATAACCTCATTTCTTTTCTTCAAAACAAATAAAAATAGGCGCCTTCATTTATATCTGAAGTTTACGCCTACCTTGTAAAGTCTATAGAGTTCAAAATGTAAATCCTTAGTAAATCTTATGAGAAGTCATGCCGCCAAAGGTAAAGTACTCCTCCAAAGACACCCACGAAAACAGCTGGATATCCCATAAAACAAAGAATCCATATTGTTTCCGGCAAAACAAATCTGCCAAGAGCTGCCCAAGTCAGTCCTCCGCAAACAGAACTAATTAATATCAGGATCCAAATGAAAAGTGTATTCTTATTTCTTACCTTCCAGTCTAGTTTATCGATACTCATCCAAACTTTTCTCATTGCACTCGCCCTCCTTTTGTAACCGGATTATACCTGCCAAAGGTAAAGACAATAATCATATCTATGTAAAAAGCAAGTAAAAAAGCAGGCGCATTATCTGTACCTGCTTATTCGTGTAATCACTGTTTTTGCTGTTATCTTTTTTTATAAAGAACAAGTTCAGGATTTGCTCCTTCCTCTTCATATGTGCAGACCATTATAAAATCCATATTTGCCAAAACGCCAAAACATCTGTCACCGCCAAATTCGGATTCCAACTGGTTTCCCAGATAAGTCGTGTGATCATTCAGGAATTTTACACTTTCACCACTTGGTAATGGGTATGCCAAATTAACATAGCTGCCAACCAAGGCATTTAACTTATCGACCTTAGGCATTCCTTCAATATGCAGCTTGTTGATTTCGTCTATCAGCTTTTGCTTAAACATTTCGAACTGGCCATCATCACTTAGTTCTTCATATCGTTTCCAGTAATCGAGTGTTGGAAGCGTTGTCTTCATATGTTCGCGGGCTTGCTCTTCTGTAAATCCTTCGTTTATCAAATGTTTAACGCAAACATCAATAAGGTCGTTCATATTGCTATAAGTATATGTTCCGTCTGCATAGCACCACTTACAGTAATCTTCGTTCAGGAACCCTTCACTATCATGGCCCACGATCTCATCATCCAGTGGCATCCCGCAGCACTGACAGATTAGCTGTTTCGGTGCACCCAGAAGTGTATTGATCGTAACATTAAATTCCTTAGATAAAAGCTTCAGTGTTTCTGTATTAGGAACTGTCTCGCCAGTTTCCCAACGAGATACAGCCTGTCTTGTTACCAGAACTCTTCTGGCTAACTCATCTTGTGATAAACACTTCTTAGTGCGAAGTTCTAAAATAACATCCTTTGTTTCCATTTTACTCACCTCCAGCTAAACTTAGTTTAGCATATCAGGACTATGCATCATAGCAACGGCCTGTTGACATAAAATAACAGGATTTATCTTTTCACCCACTCTTCATTTGAAAACATCCACTAGATGCATTGTAAAGAATGGATTATTCCATTCTCCCATGATACAATGTTCAATATATAAAGTTACTTCAGTTAAGGAGGACCAAATGGCTTTACAAAACAAATTAGGAATAACTGATTCCTCCGAACTGGCTAGAGAAGAGGAAAAAATCAGCAAGAAGAAGGCCTTCTGGCTTTTTGAAAGCGGCACACTCGACAAGCTGGAAGCTGGGACATTCCATGCTTTATCAGAGATTCACAAGATTCTTTTCGAAGATATATACGACTTTGCAGGCGTTGTCAGAACAGAAAACATTGCCAAAGGAAGCTTCAGATTCGCTCCAGTTATGTATCTTCAGGCTTCACTTGAAAGCATAGAAAAGATGCCTCAATCAAATTTTGATGAGATAGTAGAGAAATATGTTGAGATGAATGTTGCACATCCTTTCAGAGAAGGAAATGGCAGAAGCGCTCGTATATGGCTTGATTTGATGCTCAAGAAAGAGATTGGTCATGTTGTTGACTGGAGCCAGATTAATAAGGATGACTATTTCATGGCCATGGAAAGAAGTCCTCTGAAGGATATTGAAATCAAATACGTACTTCGCAATGCTCTGACAGACAAGATCAATGACAGAGAAATGTTCATGAAAGGCATTGACCACAGCTACTACTATGAAGGCTACAATACCTTCAAATCATCTGAATTATAATGCACTATTCATCTAGGCCCCGGTTGTTGTCACAAGACTATATTACATTTACCGGTATCAGACTATTATTTTCATCTATTGGAAATGGGGTTTCTGCCGTACAGATTATCCCCCCTGCTCCGACTTCTCTATCACTTTTTTCAAGCACACCAAATGCTTTTATTGCTTTTCGCTCTGGTGAAGCCGATTTTTTTATTTCAATTCGTAGGTTTTGATAAAAAAGACCGGGAAGTTCCGTTAATAACCTCTCGGTCATGTAGTTTTTACAAAAAGGTGGTTACTTTTCATTTAAATATCTTTTCAGCAAGAATGTACAATAATAAGGGAATGTATATAAGTTATCATTCATTCCAATATTTCCGGCACATAATTTGATTCCATAGGAAATATCTTCATACTTGTCTCCTGTTATCAGTGTTTTCATTGACTTGGATTTGCCATTTTTTGATTTCACTTCAAGAGGAACCAGATCATCTGCTTTTCTCACGAAAAAGTCCTGCTCTAAAGTAGAATTATCTTTTTTATAATAATAAAGACCATATCCTGATTTCACCAACGCCTCT